>NZ_JAJFNK010000026.1 GCF_021739485.1 Alicyclobacillus tolerans | reverse complement strand
AAGTCATTTTTTGCACTTTTCTAACTTTGTTCGCAATCACTCATTCCCTAATTCAACCAACAACTGCATAACTCATGCTTGCAGTATCCATTGTGATCTTTCTCAACTAACCGCAAAATCTTTCAAACTGATGTTCAAGTAATGACTCCGGAATTGGTGCAGGTTCCCCGAGTTTCCGTGTCGATTCCGCCCACTCCAGTAAATCCTCGTAAGGGGCATCCGTCGTAATTCCACCAAACCAAATCTGCCTGTCCTGAGTCCATATACTGACTACATTCAAGATATCGCATGGGCCAAGACATCCCGTAATCGTCAATTGCACAGACTTCAGCAATCTGCGCTCCTTCCAGGACTTCTTCAACCAATCCACTGGGATGCTGGGTTTTCCCTTATCCGTTCGACCACAACAACACCCAGAACAGACGAAAACCTGCCCTAACACTGTCCGTTTGGTGATTGGCCGCGTAACCAGGTCACTGTTGACACCGTCCATTTTGTTTACCTCCATTTATCCGTAACACACATGTATTTCGGTGCTATACGTCTTCTCAGGCAATGCTTTTTCGACTATGGCGCGTATAAATCCGATTCGCCACGCTATAACCGAAGATAACTTTTCTATCGATTTATTGGACAAACAGATACGCCTTTGCATCCGTTGGGATATGAGCAAACGACTTACGTTCCTATGTGTTTAATGTCAGAGCCCATCTCTGACGTGGTGTCTAGCCCACCTCAGCGTGCTTTTGCGACTGGAATCACGATTGCTAAAGTGCAGGAATCATCTACGTTGCTTCAGGATTCCGCTCACAACAGCAGACCCGAAGTGAAAAACCAAGGAACCCCCCCCCACAAGTGGAAAGAACAGTACATTGCGACGTACCATCCTCTGTTAGAGCGGTTCCCAGTTTTGGGGTAGGCAAAGTGGTGCAGAATTGTACCACTATAAAGGTCCAACGGATGAGAGCCATACAAATGCTCCTCCCACCGTAATCAAAGAAAATAGAATCCACCCCGTACAGGTCACAATTCGGATAGTCTGTATGATTGATTCAGGGGTCAGCCCTTGTATAGGGTCACCGAGATGTGCTCGGAACGATGCAATTCCAGCATATTGGTTTATACCACCAAGTTGTACCCCAAGTCCCCCTGCCACTATTGCTTCTGGCAACCCACTATTCGGACTTGGATGTTTCTTGGCATCTCGTAGCATGATCCTCCAAGCCGTCCCGGCGGAACCCCGGCGAAAACAAAGTACAGAATAAATCAGAATCACCGTAAGTCGGGCTGGAATGTAATTTAGTATGTCGTCCAGGCGAGCTGAGGCCCAGCCAAAGTATTGGTACCTATTGTTTCGATAGCCAACCATGGAATCAAGTGTATTCGTGGCACGGTAGAACATGGCGAGGGGTGCTCCCCCCAGGGCTGCATAGAAAACGGGTGATACAATTGCATCCACGATGTTTTCCGCCAATGTTTCGACCGTCGCACGTACCACATCCGGTTCAGTCATGGCACCCGTGTCCCGCCCGACAATCATGCCGACCGACCTCCGCCCTGCGTCAAGTCCCTCCACAGTCAATGTTCGAAATACCTCTCGCCCGGCCTTAACGAGTCCCTTCCAGGCAATCGTCGTGGAAATCATCCAGATGTTCAATACCACACCAAGGATATGTGAAAGTCGCCAGGTCGCTAACCAGATGATGCCGGTAATAAGGGCTGATCCAAGCGTAATCATCACGGTCAACAGAATTCCTTTTAAGCGCAGTAACACCGCGGTATCGGTCTCCCAGCGGTTGAAACGGCGCTCTATTCTGCGGATGTTCTTGCCCATCACCACCACAGGATGAGAAATCCAAACTGGGTCTCCGATTGCCAGATCTACCAAGATTGCCAAAGCCACAGACATGAGTAAGTTCATTGCGACGCCTCCCACCGTCGCAGATTGTTGTGGATCCCCGCTCTATTAGAGTTGCTAGGATAGTACGCCGATGGACACCGCATCTGATGTGGCCCCCGTCGCCACCCAGGACAATGATCTGCGGATTCGGAGCCACCGCCGATGATCCGAGAGGAAACCACTCGCATGGGATCGGCAGTGGACAACGTGATCGAATCCATGCGGCACGAAATCGCGATCAGCGGTGAAGGAAAGGGAAATGAGTGTACCTGAATGTATTCGTCCTTCGCTAAAACAAAAGGTTCATCTCCTATCCAGTTACCCACGGAAAACCTCCGGGCTGTGGATGTACTCAACGTCTTGGACTCGACTACGCGCATTGACAGCCCGAGCCAACACAAACAAAAGGTCGGACAAGCGATTCAAATAGCGTAGAGTTGGCAAATGGATGTCCTCCGTCTGCATAAGTTGTACAGTTCGCCGCTCGGCTCGACGGACAACAGTACATGCCACGTGAAGGTAAGACGCTCCAAGTGTCCCGCCGCGAAGGACAAAACTTTTAACGGTGTCCGCTTCCTCCTTGTACTGATCGTTCATAGGTTCTAGGCTGCTAGCCGCGTCCTCCGGTGTGCGAAAAGTATATTTGTCCACCTTGGCTGCAGCTAGATCTGCACCCACATCCCACAATGTTTGCTGGACGCCGGTAAGGAGGGTTAACAAGTCTTTGTGCCCTTCCCTTTCCAGCCAACTAATGGCCAATCCGAGAAAAGCACCCGCTTCGTCGACGGTTCCGTACGCCTCTACGCGGACATCGTCCTTGTAGCGACGGACACCGCCAATCAGCGCGGTCTTACCTTGATCGCCCCCGCGTGTGTAGATCCGCATTTTACTTCCTCCTCTGTGGGTTCCCCCATGTGTCTTCGAAAACGACGTCTTCTAGGGGCAGGCGCTTCCCCCACCCTACACGCTCTAGAACCGGAATTTCTGGAAAATGTGGCGTGTAACCGACGCTCAAGAGCGCGACCGGGTCTACTGTCTCTGGAATTCCGAGAATCCGCCTCACATCTGCCTTCTGGTAAATACTCACCCAACCCATTGCCACACCTTCCGCTCGTGCAGCCAACCACATATTCTCGATGGCACACGAGGTGGACATCAGGTCCGTCTCGGGAATCGTATTTCGACCCAGGACATGCTCTCCGCCTTTCACCGGGTCATTGGTGACGCACATCGTGATGGGGGCCTGAAGCAACCCTTCCACTTTCAACCGGAGGTAATGCGCCTGCTGAACATCCGTGTAGTTCTCCGCCGCCCGGACGCGCTCGCGTTCAACGACCTGTTGCAGTGCCTGCAAAACCGACTTTTGCCGGATCACAATGAAATTCCATGGTTGCATGTACCCAACGGACGGACCATGATGTCCGGCCAGGAGAATTCTTTGCAATACATCTTCCGGAATCGGGTCAGGAAGAAACACACGGATATCCCGTCGAGCCAGAATCACCTTGTAAACGGTAGCCAACTCCTCCTCGGTGAAATCTGCATTCACGGGCATTAACCCTGAAACTGCCCCATCTCGGTCCAAATCGGCATCAGGAACGGTGCTCTGAATCCATCCGTGGGGGTTGGTGACCTTGGCATCCGCAAAAGTCGCTGTTTCCGCCATCACCTCACAAGCCATTCGAATCAACGGGAAGGTCATCAGCGCACCCGTACCTTCCCCGAGCCGCATTCCAATATCAAGCATTGGGGTCAACCCAAGCTCCTGTAGTATAAGGCGATGCCCTGGTTCCGCAGAGATATGAGAGGCGAGCATAAAGGTCACCGCTTTAGGTTCCACTTTGGCTGCCCAAAGTGCTGCAGTGCACGTGATAAACCCATCCAAAACAACTGGCACGTTTCTCTTGGCTGCGGCTAATACGGCACCCGCAATCGCTGCAATTTCAAAACCACCTAGTCGAGCGAGCACATCCCAGATATCTCCGATTGATGGGGAGTGAAGCGTCATTGCGCGTGTAATAACGGAAAATTTTCGCGCAAGTACTGCGTTATTGACACCCGTACCCCTTCCAAGTACATCCTGAACGCGGCATCCGAGCAGTTGTGCCACCATTGCACTTGACGTGGTAGTGTTGCCAATTCCCATTTCCCCGACCAGAAGGACATCGTGTCCTGCGTCCATCAAGCTATCAGCAAACTCCTGGCCAATCTGGACAGCCTGCTCCGCCTGCTGTCGTGTCATGGCTGGCTCCTTCGCCAGATTCCGCGTCCCGTAACCGACTTTACGGATATGTGCCGCTGGGTGTCTGACCTGTTCGCGGATCCCGACGTCCACAACGGTGACTGGAATCTGTTGCTTACGTGCCAATACGCTGCTGACCGCCCCACCCATGCAGATGTTGACGACCATCTCCTCGGTGACCTCGGTCCCATATGCAGATACACCTTCGGCGGTAACACCGTGATCTGCCGCAAATAAAAGTAGTGCCGGATGCTCCAACATTGGAACGATTTGGCCCGTCATCCCGGCAATTCTCTCAATCAGTGGCTCCAATTGCCCCAAACTCCCAAGCGGCTTGGTAAGGTCTTGTAAACGAGCATGTGCACGATTTACCGCCCACTCCCTCACTGTGCCATCCTTATCCGTGAACGGTTGACTCATGACAAAACTCCCTTGCGTGGATTTTGTTCAACATGTACTTCACTTTTGAACGCTCCACGGAATAGCTGGATAGGTTACTGGCGTCTTCGTGATGATAGCCCGTTTTCAGCAGGGAATGCAGCGCCTTCAACCAACCGCCATGAACCACGATTACGGACGGAGATGGACCCGTTACGATGACTTGAAGCGCATGCCTGACACGTCTCTGAAGAGCGTGCCACGGTTCCACACCGTCGCCAACAATCCGTTCTTCCTCTTTGACAAGAAGACTCGGTTTCAGGTCATCCAACCGCTTTCCCTGATAGATTCCATAGTCTCTCTCAACGAGGGTACCAAGTTCTCTAACAAAAACACACTCCGTCCCACGCCGTAACCTCGTGGCGAGAATGGTCGCCGTGTCCTTTGCACGTTCGAGCGGACTGGTCCATATCATGCAAATGCCCGAATCTTGAAAATGTGCCGCGTACTTTTCGGCGGAACATCGTCCCCCCGTGGAAAGAGGAATATCCAGCGTACCCTGAATGCGACCTTCCCGATTCCATGTTGTCTCTCCGTGGCGAAGGAAGGTCAACATGAGACTCCCTCCGCCCTCTTGGGTATCAATCCTATAATTTGGTAAATCACATCCATATTCATATGTTGCCGTACAATGCTCGCTAGCCGATCAAAGGCTTCGGATCGGGTAGTCGTCATAGACCAATCGGGCGTCATGGGAGCGACAAGTCCGACGCGGTCCCGAATCTGATTCAACCACTGCTGACGAAATACATCGTTGTCAAAGATACCATGCAAGTATGTACCCATCACCGTTCCATCGGAACTCATTGCACCGTCAGGTCGGAGTTCCCCATCGGGTACAGTACGAACGGTTGAAAATGGTTGATATCCATTGCCGCCTATGCTTTGGCCCATATGGATCTCGTAGCCAGAGACAGGGATGGACGCAAAAATACCTTCCAATTGTCCCTGAACAAGTACCGTAGTTTTCTCACTCTGAAGCGTGGTCACAACGGGAAGAAGATCCAGCCCCGAACAGATAGGGTCATTCGACTCTTGACCACTTGGATCCCGTACTTCCTGCCCAAGCATTTGATAACCACCGCAAACACCAAATACGACGGTACCCTGTCTGTGCTTTTGAGTAATCACCTCTACGAATCCCGACTGACGCAACCAGCGCATATCATCGATTGTGTTTTTACTACCAGGCAGAATAAAGGCATGCGCATGCTCAATATCGTCTGGCTTCCGGCAGAAATAGGCGTGCACACCGGGATCGAGAAACAGCGGATCGAAATCCGTAAAATTCGAGATGTGTGGTAGTTGAACTACCGCAATATGGACCATATTCGGCTGTTCACCGTTTCTCTTACTCAAACGGTATCTCTCCTCGTCAAGCGCCACCGAATCTTCTTCTTCAATTCCTAAATCCGGGATATGGGGAATAACCCCGAGAACCGGGATTCCAGTATATTCTTCGAGCAAGCGAACACCGTCATCAAACAAACTCCTGTCCCCGCGGAACTTATTCACGATAATCCCTTTCACACGTGCTCGTTCGTGTTCTGTCAACAGTTGCAGTGTTCCAACTACCGCAGCAAAAATACCGCCTCTGTCGATATCTGCTACTAATAGCACATCCGCGTCCGCTAACTCCGCCGTGCGCATATTGGCTATTTCCTTGGACTTCAGGTTCATTTCTACTGGGCTTCCGGCACCTTCAATGACAAGCAATTCGTGCCGTAAGTCGAGATACTGGAAACTTTCCACCACAGCATCCCAAATTTCACCCGTACGTTCGAGAAAGTACGCCCGTGCAGATTTGGTTTGATAAACACGCCCCTGTAGAACAACCTGAGATTCGTTGTGTCGAGTGGGTTTTAGTAAAACAGGATTCATGTGTTCGTTAGCTGGGATACCGCACGCGTCTGCTTGTACCGCCTGAGCACGGCCAATCTCGCGCCCTGTTGGTGTTACTGCGGAATTAAGTGACATATTTTGCGACTTAAACGGTGCCACGCTGTAACCATCTTGAACAAGGATACGGCAAAGGGCGGTACACAGGATACTCTTACCAACATTTGAGGAAGTCCCCATCACCATCAAGCTTTTGGCCAAACGAGTTTCCTCCTTTCAGCTCGTACCACCTCGGACAATTTCCAACGGAGATTAGATTACGCTTGCTCAGAACGTTCGGCCCAGCGCTCTTCAATTCTAAAGATCTTCCAAGAACCGAAAGAAATCCCCCAAACCAGTACAAATAGTGTGACGAGAATGTAACCCATCAAACCAAAGTTCAGTTTCTGGATCCGCTCCCAGAAACCATTTGTCAGCCCGGCCTCCTGACTCACCACCTGGGCTAGTTCGATGACCCCAATCACGGTCGCAGCAAGCACACCAAGTCCGGTGACAGAAAGGTTGTAGTATATTTTTCGAAGCGGCGTTGCAAATGCCCAAGAGTAGGCGGTGGTCATAAATATTCCGTCAGCCGTGTCCATCAGACTCATGCCAGCGGCAAAAGCGACCGGTAAAGCTATGATTCCCATTATTGGAAGTGCATGCTGTGATGCTGTGGCTGAAATCGCGAGTAATGCGACTTCGCTCGCCGTGTCAAACCCCAATCCAAATAGGAAACCAATCGGATAGACATGCCAATTCTTTGTGACGAGTTTCATCAGAGGAACGACCAATCGTGCAAAAAAGCCCCGTGACTGAAGCATTACCTCAATTTCATGTGCTGTCTGCCGATTCCGTCGCATGCTCCAAAAGACGTCAAAAAGTCTTACCCATATAAATAAATTGGTACAAGCTAAAATAAGTAGAAAGGATCCCGATGCCAATGTGCTCACTATGCCGCCAATCCGTTGTAATTGCGGCAAGTGCTGCAAGAGGTGAACAGCCACCGCCGTTGTGATAGCCATGATGACAACAACCGTGGAATGTCCCATCGAGAAGAAGAATCCAATTCCATGCGGTTTTTTGTGCTCCTGAAGAAACTTTCGCACTGTGTTATCAATAAATGCGATATGGTCTACATCAAAAGCATGCCGTAATCCGAATGTGTATGCTAGAAGCGACAAACCTAGCAACATGGGATGTCCAGGTGCAGATAGAGTTAATAAAAAAATTCCCAGGCCGTGCAAACCAAAGACAGCAAGAATGTATCTCCAGGAATCGCGATACATGGTTTCATCATCCCTTACTATTCAGCTCCACCCCTATCCGTGCGATGGTTGTGTTTGATTTTCCTTGTACAACCGGCATGCCGCTATGAAACGTTCTACCATGCGTGGATTTGAGGCAAAGTGTAAATGGGTATACCCAGCAAGCAGGTTTCTTTTTGCATACCCTTCCAACTTCGTACCACGTAAGCCGACTGCCTCATACGCATAGGGCCAGTCATCAGGCTGCGCATAAGTAGCTGTGGAATAGTGAAACTCGTGCCCTCGGGCACGTTCACCGGCGCATAGCAGCAGGGAATCCTGGCAGGCTGTAATTTCTCTGTATCCGAGTGCAGCTCTTTTTGATTGCATGGCTACACATGCGGGAATAAGGCCAGCCATTTGATAGGTTTCACCCTGCCGGTCCGTTAGCGTATCCGTCAGGTACATAAAACCTCCACACTCTGCAAAAACAGGCATTCCGTCTTGAACCGCTCGTCGCAGGCTCATCCTCACGGCATCGAAACGGCTGAGTTCATCAGCAAATTCCTCCGGGAATCCTCCACCAATGTAAACACCGTCTGCACCATCTGGGACTACCTCACCGTGCAACGGCTTGAACTCCACGAGACGTGCACCATACCACTCAAGTAACTCCAGGTTTTCCGGATAGTAAAAATTGAACGCTTCATCCCGAGCAACAGCGAGGGTGACCTCTGGCTCACGTTTTCGTCCCACGAAGAGTACGGGTTCTGGAGAAGTCCAGCTTTCAGCCTGACCTGCTATCTGTAGAATCTGTTCGACATCAACTGTCGCCTCGATGGCGTCCGCAAGTGCGTCAAACAGTCCAGTCATTTCACCCCGTTCGAGAGCTGGGATAAGCCCCAAATGTCGCTCTGGAATCTGGATGGGCGACTGTCTCGTCAGGTACCCGACGGTCGGCACACCGCACATCTGCTCAATCGCCGCCTTGACGAGCTCAAAATGGCCTTTGCTCCCGACCTGATTCACGATCACGCCTGCGATATTCACACTTGGGTCCAACTGTTGAAACCCGAGAACCACAGCGGCTGCACTCCGGGCCATGCTTTCCGCATTCACGACCAGGAGGACGGGTGCTTGCAACAATTGACTCACTTCTGCGGTACTGCCTGTGTTGGAGAGCGGAACTTTTCCGTCGTACATCCCCATGACGCCTTCTATCACGGAGATGTCCGCCCCCTCGCTCCCTCGGTGAAACACCTCCCGGACAACGTCCTTGCTCATCATCCAGGTGTCAAGATTGCGAGAGGAACGGCCCGTTACCGCTGCATGGTAACTGGGATCGATGTAGTCAGGCCCCACTTTAAAACCCTGAACCTGGAGATTACGGCGCTTGAAAGCAGCCATCAGCCCCAAGGTCACGGTCGTTTTCCCAGCGCCGCTATTCGTACCTGCAATCACTATCCGCGACCGGTTCATGATGATACTCCCTTTGCGAGAAACAGACCTGATTCCGGTTCGGAGGTAGGTACCACAAGCAGATTCGCTCCAAAGTTGCTCGGAACGAGGCAAACCGACACCGTGACGTTGCCGCTCCGGACCTTCTCCACGACCCATCCGTCCGCACCAGACGAAAGGCGAGCTGCCGGTTCACACACGCCGTACGCCCCGACGTGCTTGAACACCGTTTCAGACGGACTCGGAATGGAGACTGTGTTAAGCTGTTTCGCGGTATAGGTGACGAGGCTCCAATGGTGTTTTTCGCAGACTTCGAGCAGTCCCGGTTCGTCGCCTTTCAGATCGATGGTTGCTACATTGCGAACACTACGAATCGAGAATCCTGCATTTTTCAAGGTTTCTGCGATTACGGCGTCAATTTCCTCCGCCGAGGTACCCCGGTTGCAGCCGATCCCAAGAACCATGACCTTCGGCCGATACAGCACGCCTCTCGTCAGAAACGCCTTCGTCTCCTCCTCCGTGAGGATTCTTGGTGTAATGACTAGGGCCGCGTCGAATGGCCTTTGCCGTGCTTCCGCCATGCTGTGAAACACCGAAAGATAACTTGGTAATGGTTTTGGGTATGGCCACCAGTCGGTTTCTCCCGCCTCCTGGATGACGTGAACCCGTTCTTCGTTGACGACGGCTGCACTAACCTGTGTCACGTTCTCAAAGTTTTCGATCTCCCAGCCAAAAGCGCGCCCAAACAAGTCCACTGGAACCGTTTGACCCACATCAGAAGCCGTGGTAATAACCGGCCGTGAGCCAAGTACCTGTGCCAGCTGGTGCGTAAGGGTGTTTGCACCTCCAAGATGGCCTGACAGAACGCTGATGACATGTTCAGCCCGATCGTCAATCACAACGACCGCAGGATCCGTCTTTTTATCACGAAGAAGCGGTGCAACGAGACGAACCATAGCACCGAGCGAAAAAATCCCAACGATTCCACGGTATGTTGAAAAGAGAGTTGGGACATGGTCCACTACCGAGCCCGAATATGTCGTGATTGACCTCTCAGCTTCGTCTCCGTGCGCAAATTTTTCCGGATAATAGACATCGACGTCGGGCAACTCTGTTTGCAGTCGTCTGGCAATGGCTGTGCCATGTTTCGTGATGGCAACCACAGCATTCGGTTTATTCAACGGTCTTCACCCCTTTGCGATAGCGATGGGTGAACGACTTATCGTACAGCTTCGACTTGTGCTCCCCTTTGTCGGGCAACTCAGAATCCAGCGCCCAGCCAGCTAGAATCATAGCGTGGCTAGAAATGTGTGCATCGCCCATCGCCCTCACAAGTCCGGATAATGTCGTCCGGACAATTTTCTGATCTGGCCAGGTCGCCTTCTGTACAACTGCAACTGGGGTCTCTGGAGCCCACCCCGCTTCCAGGAACTCATCGACTGCCTTTTTGGCTAAAGTAGCGCTAAGGTATAAAGCGATGGTGCTATGATGACGGGCGAGATCCCGGAGTTGTTCCCCTTCCGGCATCGGCGTACGCCCCCCCATCCGTGTAAGAATCACGGTTTGAGTGAGATCAGGCACGGTCAGTTCCGCACCGATAGCAGCCGCTGCAGCGAAAACAGAACTGACACCCGGGATGATTTCGTAGGCAATCCCCGCTTTGCGAAGAAGGGATATCTGTTCCAGGATAGCCCCGAAAACCGAAGGGTCTCCTGTATGTACGCGGGCTACACTCTTCCCCTGTGTCACTGCATCCACCATCAGGTTCACAATATCTTCTAGTGCCATACCCGCACTCTTGTAGACCCGTGCATTCGGACTTGCCATTTCGACAAGTTCATCGCGAACGAGACTGTCTGTGTAAATCACGACATCTGCCTGACTGACAATCCGCATCCCCTTAACCGTAATCAGTTCGACATCTCCCGGCCCTGCACCCACGATGTACACTTTCGACTCAAGACTCATTTTCTCACCACCATCAGGGTTAAGTAGTTCAGCGAGGCTCCCTGAAGCTCGCGAACATTTTGCCAAACGCGTTCTCCGGACGAAGTGACTTTGGTACACACCATCGCTTTGTCGACGAGCTGTAAATCGGTCAAAAGCGCAATCATGTCGTCCAAGACCTTGGCGACCTTTAAGAAGACCACACAATCATGCGTCAGCAAGGCTTCACGCATCGCTGGGATATCCCTGTTCGCCGGCACAATCGCTACGACTTCGTCGCCGTCCGCGAGCGGCACACCCAGGCGACTTGCGGCAGCATTCACAGAAGACACGCCCGGAACCGAAACTACACTTACCTCGGGGTATTCCTGGCGCATGAGTCGGCTCATATGAATGAAGGTGCTGTATAACATTGGATCACCTTCGGTGACAAAGACCACATCCTGCCCTTCACTCAGGTAGGACCAGACTTTCGCAACCGTGTCTGCCCAGTGCCGCTGTAGCACATCTTCATCCTTTGTCATCGGAAAGACCAGGCCAAGCATGGTTTTTTCAGTCGGGTCTACATAGAGTTCAACAATTTCCAGGGCGTAACTTTTGCCGCCCATTCGTTTGTTTGGATAAGCAATAACCGGTGAAGTTTGCATGAGACGGTATGCTTTGACGGTAACGAGTTCCGGATCTCCCGGACCTACACCAACGCCGTACAGTGTTCCAGGTTTAACGGACATGTGCGTCTTCCTCCTCTGGTCGGGCATGCCACGCTGTCACTAAGTACACAGGATTCATGCCTTCAAACCTGGTCAAATTTAAGATGGGTTTGCTTCGGGCGGTCTGCACAAGTGTGATCGAGACCTCAAATCCGAAATGTAAGAGTGTTTGCTGAGCTTGATACAAGTTTTCAATGGTGGCAGCGTTCACGACAATTCTTCCACCTTCACGAAGTCTACCTGCACAAATGGAGAGCAGTTCCTCTAACTCGCCTCCGCTGCCTCCGATGAAAACGGCATCTGGGTCTGGAAATGCGTCCAGACCGTTTGGAGCTTTGGCGTGAACAGCAACGAAATCGGTGCGGAACTTCACCTGATTCTCACGAAGGTTCTCCAAATCGCCATCGTTTTTCTCTACGGCATACACTTGCAAATCCGGTGTGGAAAGAATCGCTTCAATAGAAACCGATCCGGTGCACGCTCCGATGTCCCATAGGACACCTCCCGGCTTTAATGCAAGATCGGAGAGAGAAAGTACACGAATTTCTCGTTTGGTAATGAGACCTCTGTCTGGTTTTCGCTGCGAGAACATCCCCTCGTCCATCCCAAGCGTAAACACCGGCACTTTCACATCCTGACGATGCTTAAGGATGACCACATTCAAAGAAGAAAACTCTGCGTCTATCAGTTCGCCCAAGGAATACCAGCCTGTACGCTCATCGACACTCCCCAGATGCTCTGCAACAAACGCCACATACTCGGTCATCTGAAAACTTTGGAGATATTTTGCGATCGCGGACGGCGTATTGACATCATCCGTCAACAACGCTGCGACAGGAACCCCGTGTAACTTCTGGGCGAGACCCTGTATGGACTTCCCGTGCAGACTGACGACCTTCGCACCTTGCCAACTCTCGCCAGCCCGTGCAAATGCAAGCTGAACGGAACTCAGATGCGGGATGATGTCGACACGTTCCCGTCCGAATTTCCGGACCAACGTCGCTCCGATTCCATAAAACAGCGGATCTCCGCTGGCTAGTACGGCCACTGAATGTGTAACACAATCGCGTTCAACCTCAGCAAGCGTATCTCTGAGTGGTGTGCGAATCATCCTTTTTTCACCCTGAAAATCGGGGAAAAATCCGAGTTGCCGCTCACCACCGTATAGAACGGTGGCTGTATAGACCTGTTCCAGCGTCCGTGAAGACAGCCCCCGTGCACCGTCATCCCCAATTCCTACAACTAAAATCCGTTCATCCTCCAATTTCTGATCCTCCTAAGTACTCGCCACCCAGCGTGGTTAAGTGCGTGGCGATGCGCATATCTCCGCCGATATGGTTCAAAACCTGTTCACAGCAAGCCTCCGCGACTTGTGTAAAGAATTCAGGGTATCCCCACTCCACTATGAAGTCGCCTACTTGACTCGCGGTATTCGCCGTCAGAACGTGTTCGATGTTCTCCACCGGCACCCCAACCCGCCGGGCCAGGTCTGCAAGAAACGAGAAATCAATTGTCGCGCTTTTGGCGTGCACCATCATAATGCCTTGTGCGACCTTCGAAAATTTGCCCATCATGCCCACAAACCGAATTTCTTCCATACCGACACGCTTGGCGTGTTTGGCTGAAAACCCAACAAAATCACCCATCTCGATAAAAGCCTCAATCGGCAACTCGGGAAACAGCTTCATCGCATACTTTTCACTGCGTCCACCTGTGGTGAGGACGACTGTACGAATCCCCTGCTCCTTTGCGACGTTCATCGCATACGCAATACTCGCCTTATAAGAGGATGTAGAGAACGGGACCACGATGCCGCGTGTGCCTAAGATGGAGATCCCGCCGAGAATTCCAAGTCGGCCATTCAAAGTTTTTTTGGCAATCTCTTCACCATCCGGTACAGAGATCACCACTTTGACCCCACGTTCAATGTCATAATCCGAGAGGACCGATTCCACGGTCGATCGAATCATCTGTCGTGGAACAGGATTAATGGCGGCCATTCCAACCGGAATTGGAAGACCTGGCTTGGTGACGCGACCGACGCCAACACCTCCGTCAATATCAACCCCTGGATTGTCGGACCACGAAACGGTGGCAATAATTTTAGCGCCGTGTGTCGCGTCCGGATCGTCTCCGCCATCCTTGATGGTCGCCGCCCGCGCTTCAACCGGCGTGTAGTGGACGTCGTGCAGTTGAAACGTCACCCATTCGCCTGCTGGAATCCAAATGGTGGTGTCCTCTACAAATCGCTGGTGGATAAGCGCGAGCAATGCTGCTTTTGTGCAGGCCGTCGCACAAGCTCCCGTTGTGTACCCATGTCGAAGCGGTCCCTCCGGAACATCCAGCATTTCACCCAACTGTCATCACCGGCCTTGTGTATCCGCAAGGATCGACAACGCATTGACAGCAGCAACGGCGACCGGGCTGCCACCCTTTCTTCCACGGTTCGTAATAAAGGGAATGTCGAGTTTTAGTAATTCTTCCTTCGATTCGGCCGCCGACACAAAACCGACAGGAACGCCGACAATAAGACTTGGCTTCGCTAATCCTTCTTTGACGAGTCGAATCAATTCAAGGAGAGCTGTTGGTGCATTTCCGATTGCGAAGATGGCTCCGGAATGTGCTTCGCAGGCCTTGCGAACGGAAATAATGGCTCGTGTTGTGTTGAGCGACCTAGCTTCCGCGGCTACATCCGGATCGGAGATATAGACATGGACATCTCCGCCATACTTGGCGATTCGCGGCTTGCTGATGCCCACTTGCACCATCTGCACGTCTGCGACGATAGCCCTGCCTTCTTGAATTGCCCGAACGCCTGCTTGCACTGCATCTGGATGAAATACTAAGCTCCTGCCGAGCTCAAAATCCGCAGAAGCATGAATAACCCGTTGCACCACCGGAAACTGCTCATCCGTAAAGGAGTGAGGCCCCAACTCATCTGCAATCATCTCGAAGCTCTTCGCTTCAATTTCCTGAGGCTGCGTCGTAACCGGGTGAAACTCGGTGTTAAAGTTCATCAATTTCCCCTCCTCTGATTAAATGTTCATCGACTGTAATGCTTCGGGATTTCGGTCAGCACCGCATCCACGCTTGAAAAACTTG
Source organism: Alicyclobacillus tolerans (assembly GCF_021739485.1). Taxonomy (GTDB): domain Bacteria; phylum Bacillota; class Bacilli; order Alicyclobacillales; family Alicyclobacillaceae; genus Alicyclobacillus_K; species Alicyclobacillus_K tolerans_A. The sequence continues at coordinate 52,498 of NZ_JAJFNK010000026.1, read as the reverse complement.
TTCCATAATCGAGTTTCGGCCTGCCAATGACGACGACCTGAATTCCCATTGAGAGCGCCGCTTCAACCTTTTCATCTACCGCCCCCGGGCCGCCACTTTCTTTCGTGATCATCAGGGTAGTTCCGTAATGTCGATAGAGTGCTTCATTTAGCTCCCTCGAGAAGGGGCCCTGCATTGCAATAATGTTTTGCTGCTCGACTCCGAGCTGCGCACATTTTTCCATGTTGTCCGTGCGAGGCAACATTCTTGCAACGAGGCGCACTTCAGGATCACGAATGAGTTTTTCAGTGAAAATTTGTAAAGTTTTACTTCCTGTCGTTAGCATGACACTGCCTTTTTTCTCTGCAGCTACGAGTGCGGCTTCTTCGTATGTATCCACATACGTGAGGTATTCCCGGTCACCAAATTCTTGATGGGATCGCTCGTACCGAATATATGGCAAGCCACACTCGTTAGCCGCGGCTATCGCTGTACGGTGTGCCTCTTCTGCGAACGGGTGACTCGCATCGACCACCAAGGTTGCACCTATCTCTTTCAGCAACGCCACCATCCCCGCGAGATTCAGTCGCCCAAAGCGAGCGGGAAGCCCTGCACTTTCTAATGCATGTGCAGCATGCTCGGTTACAACACTTGTAACAAGCGGATACCCCGCCTCCTGAATGGTCAGGGCCAATTCACGTGCGTCACTTGTACCTGCCATAAAGAAAATCACAGTCCCAGCCCTCCTCTATGAACCACACACGGCGTCTGCGGTAACGGTTTGAGGTCGATCTCTGTGGTTAAACCCTTCAATCTGACCCACTCGAGCAAAAAATTTATGAAATCGCTCATCAGGAAACGCGTTTTCTCGATAATGTGTCACGATTCGTTCAAGTAAGTCCGGCATCTCTTCAGCCGGGATACCCTCGGCCACACGTTGACCGGGTGTAGCGTTTCGACCTGTGGTCTTCCCACCAAGAAAGAGGTCGAATTTGCCTTTGCGAAACACGAGCCCTATGTCTTCATTCACGGCACCGTAACAGGACATGGCACAACCGTTAAAACCTATGCGTAGCTCTTTCTCAACAGGAATTCCTGCCAAACGCCTGGATATCTCCTCAGCAAACGGAATGCCTTCATGTTTTTCACCGTCACAAAAATCGCAGGCTTTTACCTTGATCACGTCACCTACAGGAAGTACTGTCATTCCTCCATCACGTAGGCATTTCACGATGTGCTCAGGGTCCTCCGTAACCGTGCGAAGGATCAACTGATGTGCTGTGGTGTACTCGATTTCCCCTTCATCACCGGCAAGGTTAGCGAGGAGTACGAGTTGCACCGAGCTAAACTTTTTGTTTGCCACTCCTGGACTCACTGCAATTTCAAAGATGCTCGGCCGTGGGGAAGGCACCATTGTTGAGAGTGTAGTGGATACGTGACTCGTCTTCTCAGCACGATTGAGGCAGTTCAGAGCAGCCGCGGCCCATTCTCTTGGCGAAATGTCACTCGTGGCGGCAACATCCCGAATCGTAGGACCTGCTGGCGATGTCATGCCGCTCTGCACAGAAGAACTCCGTGGATTCGTGGGCGTCCAACACTCCCCCGTCGTCGCGTTCAGTGACCACGGCTCGTTTTCCGGCTTAAGTCGTTCTCCTGGACGTAGACGCTGCTCCATAGTGTCAAGCGTGTATTTACGCTGGTATCCACGCGGCGTAATCATCAATTCGTCGTAGTAGAACGTCGATGAGTTTCCAATCACCACTGTGGTCAACATGCCGATGTCATGGTTCAACATGTCGTCCAACGTGGTTCGAACTACGTGCTGGCGATCCCGATACGCACTTTTCACAAGTCCCACCGGCGTCTTCGGATCACGATACTGAAGGAGAATTCGCTGTGTCTCCGCGATTTGTCGCGTGCGACGGCCGCTCTTCGGGTTATAGAGCGCAATTACGAAATCTGCGGAAGCTGCGGCCTCAATGCGTTTTTCGATGACGGCCCATGGCGTCAGGTGGTCTGACAAACTAATTGTGCAGGCATCATGCATAATGGGAGCCCCTAAGAGAGCGGCGCATGAATTGATAGCGGAAATGCCCGGGATAACCTCAACGAGTGGATTGTCTCCTGCCCGCCATCCCCGTTCAATCAACACTTCGTAAACCAGTCCAGCCATTCCATATACGCCTGCATCCCCACTGGAAATGACGGCGACCACCTTACCTTCAGTCGCAAGATCGACGGCTTTTTGTGCTCTGCTTACTTCTTCTGTCATGCCAGTACGGACGATGTCCTGGTTGGTCAACAGGTCTCGAATCAAGTCGACATACGTGTTGTACCCGATGATAACTTGGCTCTCCTGAATCGCCTCGCGTGCGCGTACCGTAATGTGTTCATAACTTCCCGGCCCAAAACCGACAATCAAAATTTTACCGTCCATGTTTACACTCCTCCGTTCACCGGGATAGCTCCATAACCGGTTCAAACCAGTGCAATGTGTCACGGAGCCTGACGACGTCCCCTACGATAATCACTGCTGGAGGTTGCAAATGGGCCTCTTCAACAACAGTGCAAATGTTCGCGAGCGTGCCGACAACCACTTTCTGCTTCGAAGTGGTTCCCCACTCAACTACGGCAACTGGCGTATCAGGACTTCGTCCATGAAAAATTAGTTTCTCCGATATTTCTCGTAAATGCCCCATTCCCATAAGAATGACCAGGGTCTGACTGGACAGTGCAATGACCTCCCACGGCGTTCCCGAAGAATGAAGACATTCGTGCCCAGTGACCACGTGAAATCCCGAGGCTAGTGTCCGATGCGTCAGTGGAATGCCAGCGTATGCTGGCACGGCGATGACCGAACTAATGCCGGGTACGATTTCAAACGGAATCCCTCTTAGCGCGAGAGACTCGGCTTCTTCCCCACCGCGTCCGTATACGAACGGATCGCCACCCTTCAGTCGAGAGACGGTAAGACCTTGTAGTGCCTTCTCCACCAGCAAAGCATCTATTTCATCTTGCGGTAGCGTATGTTTATTTGCTTCCTTCCCAACGTAAATTCGTTCCGCATGACTCGGGACAAACGCCAGGATTTCTGGTGATACCAGACGGTCGTATATGACGACGTTTGAACGTTCTAGACAATCCTTAGCTTTTAGTGTTAATAAACCTGGATCACCAGGACCTGCGCCGATGAGGTACACAATACCTGCCATGTTTGCCCTCCTGTTATCCACGAGAACCAACTTGCTCACTATGAGCCAACGAATGATCGTGATTCGGTGAATGATGTTCATGAGTGTGAGCGTGGTCGTGCTCATGCGAGTGTTCATGAGATGCCAGTTTTCTATATTTGCAAAGGTCACAGTTCATGAACGCTTGTTTGTGAGCTGCTTCTTCCCTACGATTGAGAACAATGTCGAACAGTCGTCTATGCATTCCAAAATACTCGGCCATGTACAGTGGTACAGTAGGGTGAGCATCTTGAAGCTCTTGTAAAACGTCGTTCATGCGTTTCATCAGGACACCCGTAAACAGGAAATAAGGAACGACGATTACGCGCTTCGCACCGAGGGACACAGCCCGGTGGACTCCATCCGGGAGTCTTGGAAAGGTAATCCCAGTGAAACAAACTTCGACAGTCAAAACTCCCGTCCGCTCCCACAAAAGTCGGGCCAGCTTGTATAAGTCGCCGTTCGCGTCCGGATCACTGCTCCCCCGACCCATCAGAACGATAGCCGTTTCTCGAATATCCTCCGCGGACAAAGTTGTAACTTGTTCGTGAAAACGGTCACTGAGCAAATCGATGATTTGCTCATGCAAACCAATGTTTCTGCCATACACAATGTCGACATTCGGGTATTTTCGTCTGGCTGCATCGAGGAATTCTGGAATCTCTAGTTTAACGTGAGAAGCTGCGAGGAGAATCACAGGAACGACAACGATACGTTCTGCGCCCTGTCGAACGCACACATCAATGCCGTCTGGAATTGTCGGGGTTGTTAACTCTAGGAAGCATGCTTCAAAATGTTGGTCTGGCATCTGCTGACGTACGTTTTGCACAAAGTTGAGGAACTCTTCGTTCCCATCTACATCTCGACTGCCATGGCCAATAAATAGCGTAATCTCTTTCATGTGTACCCTCCTAAACATTCATCATGCAGGAGGAAGGTTTGAGAGCGACCCTTAATGAAAAAGCACTCTTTTTGAATACAAAAGAGTGCTTGTACACGACAAAGGTCGCCCACAAACACCTCCCTATCGACCGTAGGTTCCAGGAACTGGTCCAAGTGCTAGTTAACTCAGCGTTTGGACACAATCCATTGGTGCTTAGAGAAAAGGCAGGTCTCCTGGCTCGGGGTCGCAGCCATCGATTTCCTTCCCAAGCAAATGCTCAGTGGCAATCAATCGAGGCTCACCCATACAGTGGCGGGACCGCACCGGACTTTCACCGGTTTCCCTTTTAAGTTCACCCGGTGGCTCTAAAAATTGTTTGAGCCACCTAAGGTGCACACCTTTTCCTCAATATTCAATTCGTACAATCATAGTCTCACATGATTAACATATTGTCATCATAGGCGAACTAGTACAAGAAATTCAAGTTGAGGTTTTGTGCAAGTTATCATTAACTGTTGTGGAAATAAAGTAATTGTCAATTTTGCAAATAACATAGTGAACTAAAAGGTGGGATTCAGTCACACATTGAAATGTCGATTTTTCGAAATTACTTTCCTTGATTTCTCCAATCTAACTATTTTAATTGGGATATCCCCGGAACCGCCACATTCATTATGTGATGGACTCGTTCCAATTCTTGGCCATTTTAACCGAGCAAATTTTTTAGTTCGACACTCGCTCTACGGGGATCTTCTGCGTGCACGATGGCCGACACAACAGCGACGCCGTCCGCACCTGCTTCCACGACTGATTTTACATTGTTTAATGCAATGCCCCCTATGCCAACGACCGGGATCGAAACATATTGTGTAATCGCGGCCAATCCGTCGATCCCGCACATATCCGCATCTGACTTAGACCGCGTCGGGAATACAGCACCGACGCCCAAGTAATCTGCCCCGTCCCGCTCAGCAGTCTTTGCTTCTTCGAGCGTACATGTCGACACGCCAATGAGTTTATCTCCTAGCAACCTCCGCGCATCTCGGCAAGAAATGTCGCTTTGTCCCACGTGAACCCCATCCGCTTGGGTAAGTAACGCAATGTCCACTCTGTCATTCACAATGTACAATGCACCAAAAGATTTCGTAAGTTCTCGGATGCCATGACCGAGTTCAACAAGCTTCCGGCCGTCATCGTGCTTCCTGCGCAGTTGTACGGTCGTTACGCCACCCTCAAGCGCACTTCGAACGGTTGTAAGAAGTCGTTCTGGTGAACTCTTGTCGTCGGTTACCAAATACAACGCGAGTCTTTTCCGCAAATCGCGAATGGATGCCATACCTTTATCTACTCTCCTCGTACCCATCGTCCATTTCGAAACACGTAGAGCGCAGAAGACATCGGTTCAAACCTAGCAGGAATTGGGGCGGATTGGTCAGTCGGGCCATGCCCCGCACCTACATCCCACGTTTTCGCCCGTTTCACGGCTTCATATATAAAGGCTTTCGCCATAGCTATGGCTTCCAAAATCGATGCTCCTCGAGCCAACATTGAGGTTATCGCGGAAGAAAACGTACAACCAGTCCCGTGCGTCTTGTACGTGTCCACTCTTTCTGACGCAAAATAGGTAAATTCACCACCTACATACACGAGATCCACGACTAAATTCGGGGCATCCTTTATCCAGTCTGGTGGCATATGGCCGCCTTTGACGATGACTGCCCGTGGCCCGAGAGCTGCAATATCGATAGCGGCGCGGTGACAGTCCTCAAAATCACGAATAGAGTATCCGCACAACTCTTCAGCCTCTACCACGTTCGGTGTAATGACCATTGCCAAAGGCAACAGTTCGTCCTTGAGTATCTCGACGGATTCTTGTCGAAGTAGAGGAGTCGCGCCCTTCGCAACCATCACTGGGTCCACTACTACTTTTTCAATGTCTATTTCTCGAAGAAAAGAAGCAACCGTATGTATAATCTTAGTGTTGGCAAGCATGCCCGTCTTCACGACGTCTATCCCAAGATCCGTGTACACGGACTCCAATTGAAGTCGCACAAATTCGGGGGTTACTTCATAAATCCCCTGTACGCCGTTTGTATTTTGTGCGGTCAGGGATGTCAACACTGACATTCCGTAGACTTGGAACTGATGCATGGTTTTCAGATCTGCCTGAATCCCAGCACCACCTCCACTGTCCGATCCCGCAATCGTAAGTGCCCTGACAACATGGCCCTGATCCGTTCGAATCATGATGCCATCAAAACGCGTTCAGAAGAATCGAGAAATGAGTTGTATTGCGTTCGGGGTTCATTCAAAAACGACATGCAAAAAGCCTCCTTATCATAGAGGCCTCTAGGGGACAGGAAGCTCCAAATCCACAGGAACGCCGTGACGGACTTCTGCCACTTTCCTACGCTGGTATTATCCAGATCAGGTGCTAAGGGTCCAAGGAGTATTCCCTGTCTCAGCATATTGCCCCCCTAGTGGCTCTATTCGGTTAGGGTCAATATATCACGAATCATGAATTTTATAGCAATGCTTCTTGCCTAAACTACATGCCGATGTACCGTGCATATAGGCTGCGGGCAATCACTTCGTCTTCCACCCCGTGAATAAGGGCTCGCCCGTCAGCGAACAACGTAATTTGGGTGTCTCCAAAATCGCATCGCAAAAGATGCGCATTGTGGCGAACGTGTCCAAGTTGGGACAACCGACTGGCCGTCTCATCAAGCTTTAAATGAAATCCACCAGAAGGGGAAACTTGAATGGTCCTTCTTCCACACATAGAGACAGTCAGACTGTCTGAGTTCGGCTGAAGCGAATCAAACTGTCTATCATGACAACAAGAGCAGTTCATTCTCGGATTGCCCATTTGAACACTGCGAAACTCATTGCCCCAAACATCGATATGGATCAGGGCATCATTGAGCGCCTCTACATTTCCAGTCAGATATTTTATGGTCTCTGCAACTTGAAACGAAGCGATGATAGATACAACAGGCGCTATCACACCGACAGTGTCGCATGTGTCGTGGTTTCCGCCTAATTCCGCTCCAAATAGACATACAAGACATGGTGTCTTTCCTGGACGAAAGAAAGAGGTAGTTCCATATGAGCTTACCGCACCGCCGTAGGACCAAGGAATGTTATGTTTTACTGAAACGTCGTTGATGAGGTATCTGACTTGGAAATTGTCGGTTCCGTCAAGAATAACATCCACGTTGGTAAGAAGAGTCTCAGCGTTTCGCCAAGTCACATCCTCAATCACAGCCTCGATGGTTATGTCTCGATTGGCGTCTCGCAATTTCTCAGCCGCCGCAACCGCTTTGGCTTGACCTTCCTCCGCGTCCACTTCGTCATACAAAGACTGTCGCTGAAGGTTGGATGGCTCAATCACATCCCTATCAATCAAACGCACGAAGCCAACGCCCGCTCGTACAAGTTGAGTCGCCAATACCGTTCCGAGTGCACCAACGCCTACAATCGCAACTCGAGCCTCAGACAACTTTGTCTGCCCTTCAATTCCAATTGGACGAAATAGGATTTGTCGTGAGTACCGTTCATTTTGCATGGGCATACGCGTGTCTCTCCCCTTCATTGACACGTTTCCATCCATCAGCATATGAATCGCCGTGAATGGCTCAGTTTTACCTGAATTTAAACCATTGCGCAAGGTAACGTTTGGGTGGCGGCGTAAAAGCGTTCTTGACGGTATTACCCCCTACATGATAGCCTAAGTCCGTCTTTGCGATGAATTCCGGAACGTAATGGTTGAGCCGGCGCGAAGTACATAGACTTGCACAATCGATGCAACACACCAACGCAAGGTGTCGTTTGTTGGGTTCAGATTGGAAACCCGCCGTACCTATTCATTAGGCACGGCTTTTTTCATTGAGGTGAAAAATGAGCGCAGTCCTGCATGTCATCAGTGATAGAACCAGGCACCGCTCACCTCTGCTCGAGGCTCTTGTCCTCTCAGCCGAAGGTGGTGCTGATGTCATTCAAATTCGAGAAAAGAAAGCCCCCGTGTCGGAGACCTACTCCTTGGTCACGGAGTTACAGCGGCAGCTCTTCGCCAAACAACTGTCGCCAGCGGTTTTTGTCAATGACCGAGTCGATGTCGCATTCGCCGCCAATCTCGCTGGGGTACACTTGGCTTCGAAGTCTCTGCCCATTCCGGTGGTTGACCAGTTGCGCCGACGGGTAAATTGGTCGGGACAAATTGGATGCTCGGTGCACAGTCTCGACGAAGCTCTAGCCGCTGAACAGGTGGGTGTTGACTATGTCACCTTTGGACACATCTATGCGAGCGAATCTCATCCAGGGATGCCTCCTCGTGGTTTATATGCGTTGCGCAGAGTGGTCGAGGCGTTGTCTATCCCGGTTATAGCCATCGGAGGGATCGATCGCTTTAATCTCGGCCCCGTTTTGGAAACCAACTGCAGCGGTGTCGCCGTCATCGGCGCTGTGCTCAACGCGGCCAACCCTCTAGAGGCCACAAGAGCCTTGAAAGAAATCATGAACGATTCACCTGCGCTTCCGAAAATCCCATTTGTACGTCATCAGAACGTATCGGACAAAGGAGGGGGCTTATAATGACTGAATCATTTGACGTTGTTGTCATTGGCGGCGGTGTGATTGGAATGACCGGTGCTTGGCGTCTTGCTCAAACCGGTCGGCGTGTGCTGTTACTGGAGCGGGACCGTACCGGTGCCGAAGCGTCAAGTGCAGCTGCAGGCATGTTAGGCGCGCAATTAGAGGTGTCCGAACCCGGACCTTTCTACCAGCTCTGTCTGGAAAGTCGCTCGCTGTACCAAGCCTTTGTTGACGAGTTGTTAGAATACACGGGTGTCGATGCTCAGTTGAACCACAATGGGATCTATCAAATAGCGTTCACACAAGACGAGGTTCACGCTTTACACCGGCGAATGGAATGGCAAATTCGAGGAGGTGCGCGTGCCGAGTTCCTGAGTAGCACCGAGGTAACCAACGAGGAACCCATTGTGGCGGAAAACTATGGGGCCCTACACCTCCCGGATGACAGCAACATTAATGCTCCCCTTCTCACCCGAGCACTCTCCATTGCAGTGACGCAGACTTGTACCGTGGTTGAAGGAGTGGAGGTGACGGCTGTACAACGTCAGAGCGCTGCGGGCTACGTCATCTCCACCCAAAGTCAGACGTACGTCGCTGGTGCCGTTGTTGTCGCAGCAGGCGCCTGGGCACAACGTTTGTTGCCATCCTCCTTTCCAGGAAAAATTCAACCAGTCAAGGGTCAACTCTTAGCCATTCGTCCACGCCAGGCAACGTTAAAACATACCATCTTCAATGATCACGCTTACCTGGTTCCCAAACGAGACGGAACTATCGTGGTCGGGGCTACCGAGGACAGAGGGGCTGGATATAATCGAGACGTCACCGTTGATGCAATCCAATATCTACTCGCTTCCGTCAAACGGATCGCCCCCAGACTCTGCGATGCCGTGTTTGAACGGAGTTGGATTGGACTTCGTCCGGGCTCTTCCGATCCGCACCCGTGGATTGGCCAACTTGCCGCATCCCCTGGCCTTCATGTCGCAGTCGGCCATTTCCGAAACGGTATTCTGCTTGCCCCTGTGACCGCGAATATGCTGGTAGACTCCGTGGAGGGTCGCCCATGGCCGACTCACTGGCAAGCATTCCAACCAGAACGCCCATCTGTAGAAAGCGGGGTGACACGATGATGGACATCTATGTCAATGGCAAAACGAGATCGATTGAGGAGAACACCACCATCGAGCAGCTAATCGAGCAACTTGATTTGGCTCACGAGCGAGTTGCCGTCGAACATAACCGAAGCATTCTTGAAGCAGCCCAGTTTTTCAACATCGTTCTGAAAGCGGGAGATACCTTGGAGATTGTCCGGTTTGTGGGTGGAGGCTGACGGATTGAAACATCCAAGTTAACGACTGCCTACATGCGGCATGCAATAGATAGAGGAGGAATCGTGCGTGGAAAAACTAACAATTGCGGGTCGGCGCTTTCACTCCCGGCTAATGGTTGGCACGGGAAAATACAGCTCATTCAGTCAAATGAAAGATGCGCTTGATGCGTCTGGTGCAGAAATTGTCACCGTCGCCGTTCGTCGGGTCAATCTTGATGAACGCGAGGAATCCTTGCTTGCGTATATCAATCTCGATAAATACGTCCTATTGCCAAACACAGCTGGTTGTAGAACCGCTGAAGAAGCAGTTCGCACGGCTCGTCTCGCCCGTGCCGCTGGCTTGTCCAACTGGGTGAAACTTGAGGTCATCCCTGACGACGGCACACTATTACCAGACCCAGTAGCTACAGTGGAAGCAGCGGAAATGTTGGTTAAAGAAGGGTTCGTCGTCTTGCCGTACACCTCCGACGACCACCATGTGGCCCGGCGTTTGCTCGACGTGGGATGCGCGACCATCATGCCCTTTGGATCTGCAATCGGAACAGGCCAAGGACTGCCAAACCCAGAACGGTTGAAGCGCATTATAGATATGGTCGCAGGACGTGTCCCAGTCGTCATCGATGCTGGCATTGGCGTTCCATCGGATGCCTCACTCGCTATGGAACTCGGCGCAGATGCGGTCCTTATCAATACTGCCATCGCAAAGTCAGCCAATCCGGTCAAAATGGCCAAAGCCATGGCGTTAGGTGTAGAGGCAGGACACCTAGCCTATCTATCAGGGCGTATCCCACGTACAGAAGTGGCCTCCCCTAGCAGTCCTGAGATCGGTCTCGTCGGTTCTACATCCTAGAACTCAATTTTAAGGTTGTAGCTTTTCAAAAACGATGATATCTTTAAGCCAACTTGATAAGCCACACGGGAGCTCGGCAAACCGGGCTGAGAGGGCGAATGGATGTTCGCCGACCGTTAACCTGATCTGGATAATGCCAGCGTAGGAATTGTGTTGCACATGTCATTGGTTGTGCAGACCGCCGCGATCGCTATCCGGCGGTCTTTTTTTGATTTTCCAGAAGCAGCAAAACATATTGACAGGGGAGGCTAGAACATGTCCGAGAACACTTCATTCTTTCCAAGCAGTCAGAAAGTCTACGTATCGGGTTCCCGACCAGACATTCGAGTCCCGATGCGAGAAATTCAGTTGTCAGCTACCACCGGCCGCTTTGGTGAACAAGCGAACAATCCAGTACGCGTGTATGATACCAGTGGAATCTATACGGACGTCAATGCCACAACGGACATTCGACAGGGACTGCACCCAGTCCGGGTAGAATGGATTTTAGATCGCGAAGATGTTGAAGAGTACGAAGGGCGTAAAATCCTGCCGATAGACGATGGGATGAAGGGTGACAGAATCAGAGACAATCAAGAGGTGTTCCCTGGATTAATGCGCAAACCTCTTCGCGCAAAGCCAGGTAAAATCGTCACTCAAATGCATTACGCAAAACAAGGTATCATCACACCAGAGATGGAATTTATCGCGATTCGCGAGGGTATGGATCCTGAATTTGTGCGTAAAGAAGTCGCGGAAGGCCGCGCAATTATTCCTTCCAACATCAATCACCCTGAAAGCGAACCGATGATCATCGGACGCAACTTCCACGTTAAGATCAATGCGAATATTGGGAACTCTGCGGTCGCGTCCTCCATTGAAGAAGAAGTCGATAAGATGAAGTGGGCGACGCTATGGGGAGCCGATACAGTGATGGATTTATCAACGGGGAAGAACATTCATACGACCCGTGAATGGATTATCCGAAACTCTCCTGTGCCTATCGGTACAGTACCTATTTACCAGGCCCTCGAGAAAGTCGGCGGAGAAGCCGAAGCATTAACCTGGGAAATCTATCGCGACACGCTCATTGAACAAGCTGAACAAGGCGTAGACTACTTCACCATTCACGCAGGTGTATTGCTGAGATACATCCCATTGACTGCGAAACGCGTGACAGGGATTGTATCCCGAGGTGGTTCGATTATGGCTGCCTGGTGCTTAGCCCACCATCAGGAGAGCTTCCTTTACACGCACTTCGAAGAGATTTGCGAAATTATGAAGGCATACGATGTGTCGTTTTCCTTGGGTGACGGTCTTCGTCCAGGCTCGATTGCAGACGCGAACGACGAAGCCCAGTTTGCGGAACTTGAGACACTCGGTGAATTGACTAAGATCGCATGGAAACATGACGTTCAAGTCATGATTGAAGGTCCTGGTCACGTACCCATGCACAAAATCAAGGAAAACGTAGATCGTCAAATGGAAGTGTGTCATGAGGCTCCTTTTTACACGCTTGGTCCACTGACGACCGACATTGCTCCTGGATATGACCACATCACTTCAGCAATTGGTGCAGCAATGATTGGCTGGTACGGCACTGCCATGCTGTGTTATGTTACCCCCAAGGAGCATCTGGGACTTCCCAACAAAGACGACGTGAAGGAAGGCGTCATTACTTATAAAATCGCCGCACATGCAGCTGATTTGGCAAAAGGACATCCAAACGCGCAGCACCGTGACGATGCCTTGTCCAAAGCACGTTTTGAATTCCGTTGGCACGACCAATTTAATCTGTCTTTAGACCCTCAGCGAGCCATTGCCTTTCACGACGAAACGCTCCCTGCGGAGCCTGCCAAAACAGCTCATTTTTGCTCAATGTGTGGTCCAAAGTTCTGTAGCATGCGAATCACACAAGATATACGCGAGTACGCTCACAGTAAGGGCCTTAGTGTGGAAACAGCTCTTACTGCCGGGCTGAATGAAAAATCGGAAGAATTTCGTCAGTCAGGTGGCCGAATTTATCAGGGATAACAACACAAACGAGGTGGCCCAATATCGTTATAGACCACCTCGTTATTTTTTTACGAACTTAATGCAATGATTGTAGATTTAATTCTACCTGCTGGATAAGATCCGTATTTTTGTCCATACGATCTCAATTTCCATACTCGTCGCAGCGCAGTTTATTCCATCTTGTAATTACCTTTTCATGAATCTCCTTTGCATCAATTCATCCAGATTTCCCACAATGACTTTAACTGTAGGCGTTAACGGCTACTTCAACCCCTGCTGCTCATATACTCTCACGGCATCTGTTAACATGGGAGCTAAACATGGTAGAACTGGTACCGACAGGTACAACACTGATCTCGAGTAAAGGCATAACATTTCCTCTTTAAACAGATAAACATCCTACTGCCGGCTTCAATGAACTGCGTTTTGTCCTGCACTCGGTTCTGAAATTTTACTGAGAGCGTCTCCCGCCTCATTAACGTGAATGTGAATAGTCGCTAGATCGCCGATTGCGCACATGCCACAAATATTCCCAGACGAATCCACGACCGGTAAGCGTCGTATCTGATGCTCCGACATTAATTCCGCCGCTTGATGCACATCCATTTCAGGAGTGCAAGTGATGACTCTATTCGTCATACAGTCCCTTACGCTGGCGTTATACTGACCTTCCGCAATAGATTTTAGTACAATGTCTCGGTCAGTAATTATTCCAACAACCTTATTATTTTCACAAACAGGTAGTGAACCACAGTTTACGGATTTCATGGTCTGTGCTGCTTTTTGAATGGAGTCTGTTTGTTGAACACAGGATACATTTGCCGTCATTACTTCTTGAACGATCATTATATTGCCTCCCATATCATGTGTTTGTCCATGAGTATGCCGTGTAGTATGTACAAATCTAGTGGAATCAATCCCAAATTGGCTAAAATTCTATAATCAAGCCTGGGCCTGGGTTTCACAGCACGTGTGCTCCCTAAATGATTTACATTGCCAAGCTTGCGTCGGATGCTTGATTAAACAACGGTGGAATTTTTTATAAGATCGTGTTTTAAGTGATTATTATCGGAATATTGATGATGAAGAGCTATAAACCTGTCATTTATCACACGAATCAGATACCGAAAATTGTTCACCGACGAGATCTACGGGTGCATCCAATTTTTCATACGTTTGCTCTCAGTTGCAATCGAATCTATGCAGGGCTACAGTTAGGAGAATTATTCTTAGGAAATTACCCACACAGGCTGTGTATAAACTGTGAATATTCAGCTCTCTACCGGAGCACTGTTTTATGGCAAAAGGAGAAGCCACTTTACCGGTGGGGTGGCTTCTCCGATGCGCCATCTATCTATATTTCCAAAAGAACATCGATTTTTCTGTACTTATCTTTCTGCTTTCTTCAATCATATGGATGCCTCTAACATTTGCTCAATCGCTGGTTCGCTCCGTATCCAGCCTTTACGAGCCTCGAAAAACGTCCGGTGATGAAGTATCGTGCCATCCACAAGCAATGTGTGCAGATAAAGAAGTACCGTTGTGGCTGCCATGAGGTTTGTGAACAACCTTTTGGGGTTGGGACACCACAACCTCACCGCAAGATACTTCAGTTGGCAATTGGTCCGGTTTCAATCAGGTCCGGGAATACTTTGCCTAGAAACGGCAAAACATCCCTTCCATTCACACGGACACCGACAACAACCTGGCCTTCCCATCCAGAATTCTTGATGGCTGCCAGTTGGTAGCGATCAATGTGGTTTGGATCGTTTGGAACCGTTACAGCACTGTTCCCACAGTCAACATATACGATGTGGCGCAACTAATATGAGGAGACAAGTGATTTAGTCATCAAACGTCTCCTCGTATTAGTCAATTGGCCATTCTAATTAAAAAAACACGACTTTAAGACCGATGCCGACTCAAATGTACTTCGCCTACGACCTCAGTACAATCTCTGATATTCATCTACCCTTGCAAAAGAAATCTACGTTGGTATCAATATCCACATTGTGTTGTGGATAAACTGTGGATTATTGGTTCAACTGAGATGAAGTCTTATTATTGACTACGTCCGTCGTAACTCCTCTCTCTAACTCATGTCCCCTTCTGACGGATCGTATGTCTGATAACCTCCAATACCCAATCAACATTAGGATTACGCCCAGTCGAATTCCAATATCCGCGACGTTGAATATGGCTGGATATCCGGAAATCTGAAGCATGTCAGTCACGTAGCCGTAGATCAACCTATCCAACAGGTTTCCAACCGTTCCTCCCGTCAGTAATCCCCACCCAATCCAAAACCAAATCGATGAAGACTTTGCTTTGAACCATATGAAGACTAAAACAGCCAAAGCAACAGTGGCGAAGGTAATGAGCAGGAGACGGTCGCCTCGCAGAATTCCCATTGTTGCTCCATAGTTATGAAGATGGGCAAAGTGAATAAATTCAAATGACCCGTGCAACATGGATCGGTTTGATAACAATTTTAGAATTCGATCACCAACAACAACGAGCAATGCGAATAGGACGGATATCTTTTTCATTATTCACCCCTTAGCGAGTAAGCCGACTGACCGTCTTCAACACAGAAGCCATTCCGCCCTCAAATAGCCGCTTTTTCCAGTACACGTCTGCGGTCCGACGTAGTCCCTCAACTTTCGTCGGATAGGCATGGATCACCTCGGAAATCTTGCCAATCGGAAGCCGATGGTGCATCGCAAAAACTAGCTCCTGAATCAGTTCTCCTGCGTGCTCTCCAACCACATGCGCTCCAAGAATCTGTCCCTTCTTGTCTGCAATCACATTTACAAAACCTTCAGTCTGGCCGTCGATCACTGCACGGTCCACGTCTTGGAATGTCGCAGTATATACATGAACTTGCCCGTACTGGTCTTTCGCCTCCTTCTCAGTTAGCCCGACATGAGCAATTTCGGGATCGGTATAAATGGTCCATGGAACGACTCGATAATCCACACGTTGTTTGATTGGAAACAACGTGTTTCGAACAACTACCTTGCCTTCATATCCAGCGACATGGGTAAACTGTAGTCCACCCTTCACATCACCGGCTGCAAAGATGTGGGGTACAGTCGTTCGTAGGTTCGGGTCCACTACAATTCCCGCTTTTGCAGCTTCAACGCCGATGTCGTGAAGACCTGGAATCTCTGCATTCGGTCGCCTACCTGTTGCAACGAAAATCTCCTCACATGGCACTTCAACCTGCGTCCCCTCCCGTTCCACGATGACAACCTTACCATCCTCACCGGTCTTTGCCTGAATGACCTTACTGTTCAACATGAAACGGATGCCCTCATTGACAAGCGCCCTTTGCACAATTTTTGCTGCTTCAGTATCTTCCCGAGGCAAAAGCTGGGGAAACATCTCGATAACCGTCACACTTACTCCGAGCCGTGCAAACACCTGAGCAAACTCAAGCCCAATCGGTCCTCCACCCAAAATCGCCAAAGATTTAGGAAGCACCTGAAGTTGCAAGGCTTCAACATTGGTGATGAATCCCGTCTCTGACAGACCAGGGATTGGTGGAACTGCTGCCCGTGACCCCGTTGCAATCACGATTCTTTTCGACGAAATCATTTTGTCGTCGATTCGCATTTGATTTGCATTCTGGAACTCGGTATGCCCAAACAGGACATCAACGCCCATACTCCGAAATCGGTCGGGCGAATCATGCTCTGCGATTGTATTTACGACATGCCTCATACGCCTCATAATAGTCGGAAAATCAATCTCTATGCGACTGGTTTTGACGCCGTACTGTTCGGCTTGCCTGACTGTTGCCGCAACCGTTGCGGAGCGAATCAGTGCTTTCGTTGGAACACATCCATAGTTCAGACAGTCTCCGCCCATCTCCGCCTTCTCAATTAAGGCCACGCGAGCTCCGAAACTCGCCGCTCCACTTGCAATCGTTAAACCAGCCGAACCCCCACCGATGACTGTTAAGTCGTATCTATCCACGTGAATTTCTCCTTCGTGTATCAAGCTCGATACACGTACTCTATAAGATTGCAACTACCTCGTCTGTAAGGCATCTCACGGTGAATCTGTAATCCGCTTCACGGATTGTTTCATGAATATCGTGCTACATTAAAGTTGCGCTACAACATTTACTATCCATAAGTGCTCGAATGGAGGTGCCAATGTGGATTTCAAAAAAAACATTGTTCTTTATACGCATAAAGGTTGCCCTGGAGGCGAACGTGCGATTTCCTACTTTCACGAAAATGACATTCCAGTTCAGATAAAGGACATTGTGAACGATCCTGATGCACTAAATGAATTCCGAGAACATGGATGTTTTGCAACGCCTGTCATCATCATAGACGGAAAAAAATTCGTGGGCTTTGACGAAGAGGAAGTTGAACAGGTGCTGGGTCGAGCCCGGCTTTCATGATCGGCCATTAGAGGAGGAAATCAAAGTGAATAAAGTATGGTATCTCTCGCAGATCAACCTTTTAGAAGAATTGCCGATGGAGGATTTGCAGATGATCGACGCCATGGCACCGATGAGCAGAGTCCCGAAGGGAACACTCATCATCACCCCGGATACCGAGAACGCCAGCCTATACTTTCTGAAGCAGGGGCGGGTGCGTTTGTTCAAGGTCAATGAGGACGGCAAGCAACTCACCATCGGGTTATTGGGGAAAGGCAATATCTTCGGTGAGACTGAGACATTTTCAACAGGCTCAGGCTCCGCCTATGTCGAAGCGATGGACGATGCTCTCGTCTGCATTCTCGGAAAAAAGGATTTCGAAGGATTACTCATGAAACGACCACAGGTAGCCCTAAAAATGGTCTCCATTCTAACACAAAGAATTCGTGAGTCCGAGGAAATGCTCGAAAACTTGGCTTTTCGTGATGTTCGTTATCGACTGCTTTATCTGCTTTCGAAACTGGCTAAAAGCTTTGGTCAGCCAAGTGACGGTGAGAAGAGTCCATATACGAAGCTCGATCTAAACCTGTCCCACCAAGAACTGGCGAACATGATTGGAGCCACTCGAGAATCCGTCTCTGTGACGCTTTCACAGTTAGCTAAGGAAGGCATTGTTACCACAGGTCGAAAGGAGATAGCGGTTGATTTGAGGAAGGCCGGGGAAATCATCGAGGAACGTTGATTCTCCCACCCAAATTGCTAGAGCAACTTTTGTCCAATAACTTGATGATAAACCTGCACAACACAAAGGAAAGAGGAAACAGAATCAAAAGCTGGGCCACGGGTACAAGTCCGATATTTGTTCCTAGAAACAATGGTATCAAACTAGAATAGCCCCATCGGTGGGTTGACAATCCTCTTGTTTCAAAATAAAAACTAAAAAACAATGCGTACAGCACCATAATCGTCCAATCTTTTGCATCGTACTTCTTGGCGATCCAGTTCGCATCTCGGTTTACAAGTGACAATAAAACATACAGGCCCACACTCATCAATACGTCGCCAATCGTAGCGAGGATCAGGATTTCTACGCCTGGTCCCTGATGGGCTGGGGGCGTAACATGCTTCCCTGACGGACTCCCGTAAAATATCGGGGACTGCCAAGCTTCCCACATGTATTGCAAGACAAATGACACGCCAGCTAAAAGAGCGAGGTTACGCAGGAACCGCTTCATCTAAATTTCGTCACCCCTTTTGTGTAGGTTCCACATACAACGAGGGCCTGGGACTCCTTTATACTTGTGTCCCGGGCCCATGTGACTCAGATCTCTTTCCTCTAAGAAGACTCTCGTTCTACTCAGTGATCCCCGTGGTTCCCTTTTACAGGATTGAAAATGCTCCACTCGTCCGTCGAAGCAGCGTAGTCCACTTCCACTCCGTCTAGAAAGCCTTGTCCCTTCTCAAGCAGAACGTCAGTTCCGGTATCAGTCGTAATCAACTCATCGGTATCTTTCTGATAGTCCAAACCAAGGCCATAATGAGCGTGATTTCCATGCACATGCCCGACAAACACACGGAATTTGAGGTTTTTGTCATCTTCCTGATCTAGAATTTCACTGAGTTTCTTGGCTGCACTCGCACTGACCTTACAGTTCATGAACCTCATCTCCTGTCCTTAAAATGGTGACAAACCCGCTACGGGTTTCCCTATCCACTCTTTCAATAATTCCGTCGTCGGGGACATGATCGACCCCGCCCTTGCATCACGAAGATACCTATCAATCGGTTGATGCCCATATTCTCGCCTGGGACATAGGCATCTGGATACGGCATGGTCCACACTAGGATGCCCAAAAATCAACTAGGACCTTCCCTTCCTCGCTGTATCGTCAAACGTGCTTATGTTTAGGTCCCTTACGTTTGTCACGTCATTCACCTCATCTATGTGCCTTCGTGTCTTACTCTGTCGATTGTAGTGCCCGCAGCTCAATTTGTATGTGAAGCGGAATACAGACTGAGGAACGCTTTTGGAGTTACATTGTATATAGAGTCGTGAGCGTCAAAATGAGCACACCTGGTATTTCGCTAGATGTTATGGCATAAAACAAATCATCCCTGCTCATCGGCAGGGATAATCGTCGTGTTTATTTGGTTTTACGCCGACCTCGAATGTGCTCCGGTAACTCCTCCGACCATGGCAGTAGGGTGTTTAAGTCATCCGGTTTCTCAGAATCAAGATTGGGTAACTGCTCAAACAGATGTTGGAGATACGAGACTGGGTCTAGTCCATTTTCTTTTGCCGTTTCAACGAGACTATATGTGATGGCACTTGCCATTGCGCCCTTCGGCGTGTTGGCGAACAGGAAGTTTTTTCGACCAATCACAAACGGTTTAATGGCACGCTCACTCCGGTTGTTATCTAGCTCCAAGTTCCCGTCTTCCATAAACACGATGAGTTTACTCCATTGATTCAGGCAATACGTGATGGCTTTCCCCAAGGCGCTCTTTGGCGTCACTTCGCCGTTCTGCTTTTCTAACCATGCCAAAAACGCGTCCAGTACAGGGCGACTTTGCTTCTGCCGCTGTTCATGACGTTGTTCCGCAGTTATATCCTTGATCCCACGCTCTATCTTAAATAACTCGTTGCAATATTGGAGTCCAACCCGCGCAGCAGTTGGCTTTTTCTGCTCCGACGATGGTAACGACTTCACGGCTTCGTCAAACTTGCGCCGCGCATGTGCCCAACATCCAACGAGTGTTGTGTCGTCTACATCGTGGTATCCGCTATATCCATCCACGTGCAGATAACCCGCAAATCCCTGCAAAAACTTCTTCGGATGTTCTTTCGACCGACTTTCCTGATAGTCGTAGAGCACAATGGGCGGGCCGTCGTTCCCACTTCGATATAACCACATGTAGGAATCTGACGTTGCAGCCCGGCCAGCTTCATGCAATACCTGCAGAGTTGTTTCGTCGGCATGAAGGTACCTGCGTGAAAGCAATTCTGTGTGGAGTCGGTCGTAGAGCAGTCGCAACCACCGGTGCGCACCTGTGACCACCCAATTGGCCAGCGTCTGCCTGGATAATGCCACGCCCTGTCTTGCAAACTGTTGTTCCTGGCGGTACAAAGGCATCCCCTCAACGTACTTCTTGCCCATAACATACGCCACAGCAGATGCAGATGCGAAACTTCCTGAAAACGCGGGGCGCGGCATGCTTGCATGGATCACTGGCGTCTTGATTTCATTTTGCTCACACGGTCGACACCCATAGATGTACTGCACATGCTCCACGACCGATACCTTGGCCGGGATGATTTTTAACTCGCGCCGCACCTGCGTACTCATTTCATGCATGCGCTCACCGCAACAAGGGCAACCAAGCTCTTCTTCCGGCAACCGGTATTCCACTCGCTCCACCGGCAAGTCTTTGAACAACTCTTCGCGTTGACCGGATTGCTTCTTATTCCGCTCATAGGTAATGGTTTGTGTTTCCGGTTGTTCTTGAAGTAACGGCTCAGACGATTCAGATGTCCACTCCGCCTCGTTAAATAACCGGATTTGTATGTCGTCCGACCGCTCACTTTGTGTCCCGAACTGTTTATGCCGAGAGAGGCGCACTTGCTCCGTGAGCCAGTTCAACTGTGCCTTCAGGTGTGCATTCTCTCGTTCTAAGGCTGTACACCACGCCTCTAGATTTTCAGTTTTGTCCGGGGTATCCGTTCTCGTATTTTCCATGTCTATGATTTCGACACAAGACATCCAAATCCCTTGTCGTGACTGCATTTTTCGATTGATTCTCTCAACAAATCTCCTGCCAAATCTTACACAACTCGGGTGGCTGTGACCTTAGCATGTGCACGTTGCTGTGTGACGGACAGGCCGTCCAGCAACCAGTTCAGTTCTCGTCGGCTGATGACGACCGTTCTGTCCGTGGACGCTTGTGGCCATTGAAACCGGCCGCGCTCCAACCGTCTGTAATGGAGCCAAAAGCCGTTATGCTGCCACTGTAGGATTTTGAGTTTGTCTCGCTGGCGATTGCAAAACACAAATAGGCAGGGAGAAAATACGTCCAACTGAAAGGACTCCTGAACGAGTGCCGCGAGCGTGTCGATAGATTTGCGCATGTCGGTGTACCCGCACGCCAGGTAGACGCGTTGTTCTGTGGTGATTTCGTTTAGCATGTCGAGGCAAGGACGTTCACGAGTTGCTCAAGAAATTGCAGGTCGCATCCCGGTTGAACTTCCATGGTGGCAGCACCGATGCGTATGGAAATAGGAGAACCTGACGAAGAAGGAGGAAGAGGCTCTATGGACACCGGCACGAAACGGGGTTGATTGCCAGATGGTGAAACGGGGAACCGACGAATCCAGTACCACAGTTGATGCTCTTTGATGCCATTTTCAGCACACCAAGCTGCACCCGACAGACCGCTAGAGCGAAACTGGTTAATGCGTTCCCGCCACGTGTCGCGCAACTGTTCTAAATCCGCTCTTTTCATTATCTTTTCGCCCCCTGGATGACTTTCAACGACATTATCCAGGTAAAACAGACGAATAAACAGGTGTTCTCTATTTGACGCTCACATAGAGTCGGACAACGATTCGGAGAGGAGTGCACTTTACAGATGGCACAGTGGAAAGAAATCACGACCCTTGATGACTGGCAAGAGTTGCATGATGCTTCTGTGGATAAATCGGTTCTAGTTTTCAAACACAGCACAACTTGCCCAATTAGCGCAAAGGCATTGAAAGAGTTTCAGTCTTACCTGAACGGAAGTCCCGACAACAATACGGAGTACGTGATGGTCAAAGTCATTGAATCACGGCCAGTTTCCAGTCAAATCGCAAACGATTTGCACGTAGTCCACAAATCCCCTCAAGTCATTCTGATGCGTGGCAAAAAAGCGGTTTGGGACACGTCGCACTGGAAAATTACGCAGGACAATATCCGTGAGGTGCTGCATTGACAATACGGCCAAGTGGATTGTTCCGCTTGGCCGTATTGCTGCGCCATGCAACGTCTTACTTGAGTACCTGCCTCGCTTCGAGCATTCGTTGAAGGCCTGTAAATACCTCAACAAATAAAAACAGTCCCGTGCTCCATAACAGCCAATGTGGAAACAATACCATCACTGAGAACAAGATGAACCCTTCGGTTCGCTCGGCAAGTCCTGCCTGATAATAGAACGACTTCATACCTTTGTTTTCTGACAGTGCTCCAACGGTCAAAAACACAGTCATAGAGAAGACGATTCCAGTCGTTAAAAGGAGCAACAGAAGCTGTGCATGTGGAAACCGAATGGCAAGGGCGATAATAATTCCCAATTCCACGATGCGATCAAAGGTCACATCCATAACCGTGCCCCACGGACTCATGCGATTTTGTTCCCTCGCCATGGAACCGTCAACGGCGTCAAGAAAACCTGACACCCATAATGCAGCAACCGCCACGACCGGAAGTCCCAAATAAACTAGGATGCCAGATGCGATCCCGAGTACAAAAGCGATCCATGTCACCTGATTGGCGCTTAGCCCAAGTTTTAAGAACTCTCGTGCAGTACGACGAATCACGGGTTGAACATATTTTCGTGCGTGTGTATCCAACATGTTGCCGTTCATCCTTCCAGAATCCCGTCACAATGATTATTTCTACTGTACGGCAAAACAACATTCAGTTCTGTAAAACACCTTACTGTGTAAGATAGTTCACCGATGAACCCGGAAACATCGGCTAACCTTGAATCTTAAAGAGACACTTTTTATAAAAACGAGGGATATTCATGCCATCGGTTTCTCTTATTGTTCCTGTTTTGAATGAAGCACACACGATAGCAGCGTCGTTATTCCACCTGAGAAGTTCGTTTCCGGCATGCGAAATCATCGTCGTTGATGGCGGTAGCTTGGATAACACTGCCGAGATCGCAAAGCAATATGCACGTGTTGTCATGAGCGAAAGAGGCCGTGCGCACCAAATGAACGCTGGCGCTTCAGTGTGTTCAGGTGAGATCCTGTGGTTTATCCATGCAGATTCGTATATAGACAAGACCGCATTGACCCATATTCAGGAAGTGTTGCGAAACGGAGAAGTAGTTGGCGGAGGTCTGACGCTGCGTTTCGCTGAGGACTCCTGGTCTCTGCGTTTAATTGCAAAACTATCGAACTTCCGAGCTCGGTATCTGCACTGGATATTTGGTGATCAGTCAATGTTTGTTCGTCGCCGTGACTTTGAGTCCATTGGCGGATTCCCGGACCTTCCCATCATGGAGGACCTCGAAATCTCACTTCTGTTAAAGAAGCGAGGCGAGCTGGTCTTACTCCCCGCTATATCAACGACATCAACTCGTCGGTTTATCGAACATGGGACGTGGCGAACCATTACTCGTATGCAGACCCTGAAACTACAGTATTTCCTCGGGGTTGACCCGGAGGACATACTGCGTAAATACTCGAATCCCCGTGGAAGGGTGAGGACCAGATGAACACAGCCGTTGTCATGCTTTCGAAATCACCAATCGTTGACTGTTGCAAAACTCGATTGACGGGCAGACTCACACAGCAACAAGCGAACGGCTTGCAGACCGCACTCATTGAGGACATTTTTGGCAACATTCTGCCCGAAAACGAATACGATTTGTGGGTTGCTGCTCCTACATTCGAAAGTCTCAACTATTTTCATCGTTTTACCTCCCGGTTATTGGTTCAGTGCGGAAATGACCTAGGAGAGAAAATGAAGAACCTTACCGACCAGCTCTTTTCGCAAGGCTACGGCAAGGTGATATTGATTGGCAGTGACATGCCACTCATGACATCGGGAATGTTGATGGATGCGATACGGCATTTGGACACGTGTGATTGTGTTATTGGACCGGCAGTGGATGGCGGGTATTACTTGATTGGGATGTGCCGACGGATACCTGAGATTTTTTGTGGCGTCGACTGGAGCACTGACAAAGTCCTTCGACAAACCGTCCAAACGCTTGATTCAGCCTTGCTACGGCACAATCAATTGCCGGTACGCAGAGACATGGATGAGTGGCACGACCTGGTGTACTATACATCAGCCGAATTTGCTACTCCAATTCCGAATACATCCCGATGGCTACAACAACATTGTTTATGAGTCATTACGTTTCTTGTAATCTCTTACGGTTTCGATGAAATCCAGGATGTTTTGAGCGGTACTACGCCACAAAATCAGATGCTGCCCCAAATGGAGTGCAATAGCCTCCCCATTCGTCCTTTGCCTTGAGTCTTCGACTCTCTCTAAATCAGCGACATGTGAGGTTCCGATGACTCGGCGAATCATCTCGCATCCTGCAAATCCAAGCGAATCCTGCAACAGGCGGATCAGCACATCTTCAGAGGGACCCAAGTTTTGTGATCCAAATTCATTCCAGAGCCTTTGAAACTCTGACTGGAATTGTAACCACGCCAACTCAATAGTCCGGAGCAGATACGCTTGATACACTTCACTGTCTGTGGCATCCCGCCGAGTTGAATATGAACAAAAGGCCAATAGCAAATTCGCAAACAGCAGTCCAATGTCAAATCCCATAGGTCCATAAAACGCGAACTCCGGATCTATCACTTTGGTGTCCTGACCAGTGACCATGATACTCCCAGTGTGTAAGTCGCCGTGAATCAGCGCTTGGGCATCATGGTTGAATGCCCTCTTCAATCCTGTAACTTCGTCGTGAAGTCTTGCGTTGTTCCAGACGCGTTGAACCGTTAAATCTAGCACTGGGTTATACCGATTCATCTCATGATTCATAAACGGAAACGTGAAGATGAAGTCTGACGTGATCTTCACCATGTCAGGATTTGCGAACTTGATGCGGTTGAATTCCAATTCGGTTGCGTTAAGGGCGTAACTCGATGTAAAAAACAATGTTCTGGCGAGAAACACACCAATCTGTGACGCGAATGACGGAAAGCGTTTGCCGGAGATAAGACCGTCACGCAATACGATGTGGGACGAAAGATCTTCCATTACAATCAACGAAAGCTCATCATCATAATGGAGGACTCTGGGGACAGAACCTGGACATAGCTGGTGGTAGGTTTTCAAAGTTTCATATTCTACCCGGATGCGATCCGCTGTCAGCGGCCAAGCTGCGCCAACGGATCGCATGTAAGGTAGGGCCTGTTTCACGATGATACTTGTGGTTCCAGAGTTGCCCTGCCCCGTCACTCGAAACACATAGTTCATGTTCCCATCGCCAATTTCCCGAACCGACAGACGTACTTCAGACGGCACGAGACCGGGTATCGCTTGAACATGCTGAAGGACCTCATCTGTTGAAAGCGGCGTAAAACGATGCATTTTGAACCTCAACTCCGTTGTGATTCCCGTTTAAGCAATTCCACCGCACCAACCTTCAGCAGAGGCGATTGACGCAAGCTGTTTCGAATTCTGCGTGATAAGAGCGGAATCACAAGACCAATCACTAGCGTTGCTACTGCACCGTACGCATCCCAGTTATACGGCGCCGCAGGAAATGGGATGAAAGTATCTTTTACCACGTAAACGAGAATGGCGAGGCCAATCACCAAAGCTAGCGTCTTGATGGGTGACATTCGGCGTTTTACGGTGTAGATCACAGCAGCAATGAGAACGAGAGCGTATGCCGCCAGTATCAAGTCCGCTCCATAGGTGAGGATGATTCCGACTGCATCGGTTGCCTTATCATGCAAGAAACCGACAAGGAATGCCAGACTCACAATGGAGACGACTACGAGGGCCCCAACTGGAGATCCCGTACGCTTACTCACTCTCTTCAGCATCTTTGGACCGATGCCATCTCTCCCCAGCGCAAACAGCATTCTAGTGCCCCCGTTTACACAGGCGAGAGCCGCACCGAAGGAACTGACGACTGCTCCAAAGTTTACAAGTGTTCCAACCCATGGCGCAACGAATTGGTTGGTTACCGACACAAGCGGCACCGGCGAGGCAGCTAGGAGTTTTGTGTTCGGGAAGGCATTGGTGACTACATAAGCAACGCCAATTTCAAAGATGGCGACAACAATAAGTGATACCGCCACAGCCATCGGAATCATCTTGCGTGGTCGTGCCGATTCTTCACCGAGCGTTGCTGCAGATTCAAAACCTGAAAAAGCTGAAAAGGAGTAGACGATACCGAGTCCAAGGGTTGCCAAAGAGGCTCCATTCGGTCGGAACGGTGCAGAACTAAATGCGTGTCCGTGATATCCGCCCTTCGCCAGGATGACAATACATACAATCGTGACGAGAAGCATGGACACCCCTTCGAGCACAAGGATAATGGTGGATGAAGTCTTGATATCGAGATAGGCGAAGAGAACAACGAGAACAAACGCCACAAAAGCGTAAATCTGCCATGGAAGATGAATGCCGATTGCGGCAAAGGCCGGCTGTGCCTCATCGGCGACGCTTGCATACACGCCACCAGCAAAGTTGATATACACCAACATTAAAGACCATGCCGAAAGAAATCCAAATATGGGGCCAACTACTGCACCGGTAAATCCGTAAACCGAGCCCGCACTGTTGAAGCCTCTCGTAAAGAGAACAAATGCATAAGCTACAAATCCCATCGCTATAGCGGCAATTAACTGCACCAACGCAGTGCCTCCACCGGAGATACCAGCCAAAATCGCTGCACCAATCACAACCCCGCCCGTTGGACCTTGCACGCCTACCGACTGAGCGATAGTGCGAAAGAAGTGTAGGCGCCCTTCACGAAGCTTCTCCGTGGTGCCACGTTCTTGATACGCAGCAGCGGCGGTATTCTCGTCCGGGCGTAAGATCTCTGTATTGTTCATGTGACTCTCCTTTCAATTGCGGAATGCCATCCGTATTCAGATTTACTCTGCGTAAAATGCCGGATGAACAGTGTTGATTAACCACTTCAATAGATAGGACACTCTAAATCCGAAGTATATTCCCTCGTGATTCCGAGTTCTGTTAGCTAAATTACAGACGCTGGGTTCGTTGAAACGATTTTCTTACGCAGAAGAGCAATACCGAAGTGGGTCCAATGGTCGATGACCATTGGACCCACTTCATCGTTTATTGCGCCGTTGAATCGCTCTTCGGCAGGATACATGCCTTGCCCATCATCCGATAACTGATACCCAGAATCAAACCGTAGACCAAGTGCCCGATTAGGCTCATCATCGCCGATTGAGACCAATGCATGGCGGGCATGTGCATCATCATGGGCATCATGATGAAGGGAAACAAAAACCAAAGAACGCCCCCATAAATCAGCCCCATTATGATCCCGGACCTTGGATTGCGAACGACAGTTCCAAATATTACACCGAAGATGGCGCTGACGATGAGATGGACAATCCACCCTACTACAATGGAATGACTTCCGACCAGACCGGCGATCATTGGCATCATGCCCATCATGGTCATCATGATTCCGAACACGATACCTGCAATTAGACTCGACATTACGCCAATTTTGACTCGGATCATGAAAATTCCTCCTTGATGAATGACTTAGCCTCATCTTACGGAGAACAATTGTTCCAGTCGGTAAGCCACTTCACACAAATAAACTTCTTGATGACAGCGTGACTTTCGATTCAATGATCAAGCGACTGTAAACGCATCGTTCGAACATCCGCTTCAATGTTCCTTGACAGTAACCTGTTATATACTAATGTCGATCAGATTCTGAGGAGCGGATAGCATGGAGTTCATCAATGACGATCCACTGGCAATTTCGTTCGTACATGCGGTCAAAATGGGAAACTTGGATGTATTGCGTCGTCTCCTAGACGAGTGCCCTAGCTTAGCTACAGGCAGGGCCGTAGACAGACAAGGCAATTCTCGAACGGCTCTACACGTTGTTACGGATTGGCCTGGATACTTTCCCAACGGACCTATGATCGTGAAGATGCTGATTGATGCGGGAGCTGACCCAAACGCACCCATCATTGGCGGTTGGCATTCAGAGACCCCATTGCACTGGGCGGCCAGCAGTGATGATGTGGATGTTGCCGCTGCGTTAATCGATGGTGGAGCTGACATTGAAGTGCTGGGTGGATCAATCGCTGGTGGCACCCCTTTTGGACAATGCGGTGGGTTATGGATGTTGGAACGTGGCTCGACTTTTGGTACAGCGGGGTGCTCGTGTCGACGTCCTCTGGCATGCAGCAGCTCTTGGGATGATGTCTCGCGTAGAGGAACTTATGGCTTCAAATCCTTCACCTAAGCCGGATGAAATTAATGCAGCTTTTTGGCAAGCGTGCCATGGAGGCCAGCGTAGGGTAGCCGAGTACCTGCTCAGCAGGGGTGCAGACATTAATGGAACTCCTGACTACACGAGCTCGACGCCTCTAGATGCCGCAGGTGGTATTGACACCCGCAGAGATACCATGGTCACTTGGCTGAAAAGCCAAGGTGCCATGTCGTCGAAGTAGATCGGAATTCGGCAAAACCCAGGTGGAAAAACACCTTATACGTAACTCTCGTTCCAATAATCCATACATAAGTAAAAGCCACTCGCTTTGAGTGGCTTTTACGGGCGTCAGATGCCTACGTTGACTTGTACCGTACTTCACAAAATCAGCGGTGTGTAGCCTTCCTTCACATATTTCACGAGGCTTGGGTGTCCGGCTGCTTCGCCCCATAACGGCACACCAGCCCCCTTCACCTGCTCAACGACACCAAACGCATTGGCACAGTATTCACATGCCCCTGCGACGATCCCAAGCGATTCAACATGCTTGTACACATCAAAGTATTTATGCTCGGGATTCTTAAACTCCTTTACCCACGTGGTTCCCGCTCCATCGAACATAATCTGTACAGCATAGCCAGCGTCATGGAGTTCTTGCCCGTACAGTAGAGCGTGAAGCGCCTTAGCTAACTCATTCGGTCCTGCTTGGATAATGATAAGAAATTTATCTGCCATTTGATTCCCCTCCCACTATGCGTTACTTGCAGTTCGTTTCCTCCCTATATTGTTGACCAATGGTAAGTAATCCTTCCGTAATGCACTTCACAGTCTGATACAATTTAATTCTGTCACCATTGGGTGTGCAACCTACTTACCAAGCCAGTACACGGAGGGACAACGATGAACTTTGTCATATTAGGAGCCGGGGCTGTTGGCGGTTACTTTGGAGGACGACTAGCGTCATCCGGAGCTAACGTCACCTTTCTTGTTCGTAACCGGCGTTACCAACAATTAGAGGATACTGGTCTCAATGTTCGGAGCATCCACGGTGACTTTACTGTAACCCCCAGCTTGGCCTTGACCGTCGACGCAATAGAACAGCCAGACGTTGTAATTGTGGCCTTAAAAAACTACCACCTCGAAGGTGCTTTACCAGAAATCCGAAGTTTGGTTGAAAAGGGTGCAAAAGTCTTACCATTGTTGAACGGCGTGCAGCATATGGATGTATTGGTTCAGGAATTTGGTCAAGATGCAGTATTAGGAGGACTCTGTTACATAGAAGCAACCCTTGATTCCGATGGGAACGTGATTCACACAAGTCCAATGCACGATATTGTCATTGGGTCTCTTGCATCATCCGATGAGACATTATTGGAGGACCTCGAATCTGCCTTCAAGCAGAGCGGTGTGAATGTACGCGTAAGCGAGTCAATTATGGTTGATATGTGGCAGAAATTCATTTTTCTCACATCGTTAAGCAGCATCACTGCCAGCATACGAAAACCCATTGGCCCCATTTTAAGTGACGTTGTATCGAAGAGGTTTCTTGAAGACTTGATTCAAGAGATCATCTCTGTGGGTGAGGCAAAACAAGTACGTTTACCTGCAGACGCTTTTGAACAAGTCATGAATAAGCTCAATAGTATATCGCCTTCCATGACCTCTTCACTCCACCGTGACCTGGAAAAGGGGTTACCGCTTGAAATTGACAGTCTACAAGGTGCTGTCCTTGAGATGGCCCAGCCTTATGAAGTCAAAACACCTTGCGTACGATCCGTCTATGCGCTGCTTCACCCCTACCGAGAAGGGGCCAAGTGATCAAGTGAACCGACCTACGAAAAGGGCAGCAGGAACGTTTTCGAGCGTTCACTGCTGCCTTGTTTAATAGCCTTATAGAACGTCAGCCAGCTGTGAAAGCAAATCCGCCTTGGGGCGATATCCCACAATCTGCTTCACAACTTCGCCGTTCTGAAACAGTAATAGGGTTGGAATGCTCATAATACCAAATTGCTGCGCAGTTTGCGGATTCTCATCCACATCAAGTTTCCCAACTACGAGCTTATCTTGGTATTCGTCCGAAACCTCTTCAAGGACTGGTGCCATCATTTTACACGGGCCACACCATGTTGCCCAGAAGTCAACAAGCACCGGTATATCTGATTGCACGAACGAATTGAAATCTACATCTGTCACTTTTTGTGTTGCCACGACAATTCCTCCTTTTGTGTTATCCCTCAATCAGGGCCTTGATTTGATCAACACTTTGAACGCCCATAGCGCCCCTGTTTTCAACAATGATACACGGGATGCCTGTTACGCCAATTTCCTCCGCCAATCGTTCATCCTCAAGCACTATATCTCGATACCTCCGACTCTCTACTGCTTCACGAAATGCGCCTGGGTCAAGACCAATCGACGTCGCAACGTCCACTAGGGTGTCGATATCGTCGACGTTCCTTCCATCCTTGAATTGAGCGACAAACATCGCCTCATGATATTCCTGCGCCTTGCCATACTCCTCGGCAAACTTGGCTCCCTCGTGGGCTCGACGAGACGCCTTGCTCTTCCCGCTGAGAGACATTTCGAGACCATACTGCTTTGCTAAAGCTTCAACACCGGCTTTTACCCGTTCCATGTACTCAGGTGGTTTCGGTGGTACGTCTACCCCCTCTGGGCGGAGTTCGAAGGCCCTCCACTCAATTTCGAGTCCTTGTTCCTTTGCCACTTCATCCAACGGTTGCTTGCCGATATAGCAAAACGGGCACAGAAAATCCGAGAACACCGTAATTTTGGGCTTCATCATTGTCACTCCTTTAATCCCAATCTCGACGCTGACTCATGAACCATGTCAGGAATGGAGTCCCGGACGTCTGGAAACTCGAACCCTAATGCCTTCGCCTTTGCGTTCGACAACTTCCAGGTCCACGGGAACATCGCATATGGCGACAGTGGACGCTCTTTGTCCCCATGCCTACCAACATGGAACTGTGGTGTCGTTCCGAATTGCTTGCCTATCTCCCGGCTGAACTCCTGAATGCTCAAGTAACCCGTGTTTCCTGCGTTGATTGGACCTGTGTAATCGGTCTTTGTACCGAGGAATCTGAGAAACGCAGCGACATCCCAAGCCGTCACATAGGTGATGGGATGTTCGGTCTCGAACACGCCTATCGATTCGTCATGAGCTACATGGCTCACGTAATAATCAACACGCCCGGTATAATCGTCACCTGAGACGACCATCGCTACACGCACAGCGACGACTGGAAACGGAGTGTGTTGAAAGAGATAGGCCTCCGCCTGGCGTTTGCCTTCGTCATAGCTGTACTGCTCTGCAGCGAGATCGTACGCATAATTGTCCGGCCGAAAATCCTCTTCCGTTATCTCATCGTCCTTGTGGCCGTATACCGCCATGCTCGAAGTAAAGATGTATCGACCGATCCGTTCGCCAAACACATCCACTGAAATCTTCGCTTCTCGGGGATTGAAGCAAATTTGGTCATAAACTACGTCGTAGGATTGATTTGCAAAGGCTCGGTTCATTGATTCGGCGTCGGTACGGTCAATCTGGATGCGCTTCACCGCATCACCAAAGTCGTCCTCTGTGTTTCCACGTGTAGCTACCGTGATGTCGTGTCCGTCTTGAATCAAGAGGTGAACTAACCGACGTCCGAAATACTTTGTACCGCCTAACATCAATATCTTCATCTAATCACACCTCGTGTTGTAGTTGCTTCAACAGTTTCCGTCGACATCACATGCCATGCCCTGCGACATGATGTTGATGAACGACTTCTTTTCCCATCGACTTTCTATTTCCACACCCGCAGCCTCAATCAATGTGAATACAGGGCATTGTTTCTCCACAGCTTCCCGCAACCGCTGTATACGCTCAGGTGTCTCAGAAGTTTGTACTCGCGCGATATTCGTCACCTTTTGAAAGTACGGTTGGATACCAGGTTCGCCAGCGAGCCCGCGTGGGTCAAGCACGCCCTCAACGTCAAAGTCGATCCCATGTAACTCAAAATTCAACTTCTTGGCAACGCCTTGAGCGATAACTTCTTCACAACCTGCCAGCGCACCCAGAAGATATTCCAAAGGGCTGGCTCCAACGTTTGTTCCGCCCATCGAGGTCGGCTCATCTATGGTGAACGAATGACCTTTTGTCGTCACATCTGTGCGTTTGCCGGTGCCCTTCGCCCGGATAGCAATCGAAAGCTCTGCCATGCATGAACGTCTCCCTTCGCACCATTCTCATTCAGTACCGAACCCTGTGTATTACATCCCGAAATGCGTGGTTCCCCCATCGACAAACAGGTTCTGACCTGTGACATACCCGGCGCCGTCCGAACTGAAGAACACCACTGGAGCCACTAACTCTTCCAGTTGCCCAAGCCGTCCCATCGGAGTACGACGTTCCAAGGCAGTACGGAATTCTGCGTTATCCAAGGCTGCTGCGTTCAGTGAAGTTCTGAAAAACCATGGACTGATGGCATTGACCGTGACACCGTCTTTCGCCCATTCATTGGCAAGCTGTCGTGTCAAATGAACGACACCTGCTTTACTCGGTCCATATGGTGTCCCATAAGCGAGTGTCAGTTCGGAAGCAACTGACGCCACATTGATGATTCTGCCGTATTTTCTTTCGACCATGTGGCTTCCCACAGCCTGCGACATCAAGAATACGGACTTAAAGTTCGTATCTATCACCTGATCCCACTCTGCTTCCGTCAATTCAAGTGCGCCGTGGCGAACCGATGTTCCCGCATTGTTGACCAGGATGTCGATTTTCCCTAAATGTTCAATGACCTGTGAAACAGTCTGTTGTACCGATTCCTTATTTGTCACATCGCAGGAACCGGCCCATGTGTTTCGACCAGTTGATTCCTTTATCTCATCGGCTGCTACATTCACTTGTCTCTCTGTTCGAGAAACAAGTGCCACATCAGCGCCGGCGAATGCCAACCCTTCCGCTAATGCTCGTCCTATTCCACGCCCCGCACCTGTTATGAGGGCAACCTTTCCTGCAAGAGAAAAATTGGCTGTATACATCCATTCACCCCTCCTGTCGTCATAGACGACTGAGTAAATCACATTACTACCATATTGTAAGTTGCTTTATGTTTGTATGTCTGTAAGACATTTTACAGACGATGGTCCATCGCAAGCCGGTTCAATTGAATCCCCCACTACCGCAGTTTTGGCTCTGGCCAGTTTACGAGGAAAATCCCGAGAAATATAAAAATACCTCCAACAATAACTCCCCAAGTGATGCGTTCCCCTAGTAGGAGCCAACCTGAAATCACCCCAAAGAAAGGAGCAAGGAACAAAAATGCACTCGTTTTACCTGCATCTCCTTGTTGGAGCAAATAGAACCATATCGCAAACTGGACCACTGAAGCCATGATTGCAAGCCACAACTCAATGGCAATAGATGTACCGTTGACAACGAGAAACGGATGTTCAATGGTCACACCGGCAACGAGCAGGAGTATACCGCCAAACAACATCTGGTAGGCCGTCAATACCCATGTGTCCATTAGCGCTCCCCAGCGCTTGATTAGCAGTGTTGCAAGCGCCCAAGATACTGCCCCGAGGAAAGCGAGCCATGTTCCAAATCCAAGATGTAAATGAAACCCAAGCGTAACGAAAACACCGAGGAATCCTAGAACAACTCCACCCCACTGTAAAACACGATATCTTGCGCCGGTAAATAATGTCCCCAAAATGATCACAAGTAATGGATTCATAAAGGTCAAAATAGATGACTCACTTGCCGTGATGGTTCGAAGGCTGATAAAAATACATCCCATTACACCTCCGGTTTGAAGAAAACCAATCAAGGCTATCTTCAACCATACGTCCAGAGTCTTCGGATGGTCTCGTTTGATGACAGACACAGTCATAAGAATCCCCGCCAGTGTGAAGCGAACTCCAACAAGTAGCAACGGAGAGATGTAATGAAGGCCTACTTTCCCAACCGCAAACGACGAGCCCATGAGGCTAGTCGTAATGAGCACAAGAATCACAAATAACCATCGATTCACGGAGTTCCCACCCCCTCAATGATTGTAACTCGAAATCATTTCGCCTATCATCGAAGTATGGATTACCATAGTAACGAACGGAGGGGGCTACCCTGTCATTTACACCTGACATCTCGCGAATTGCTGGCTTGCTTGCCGATCCGTCTCGATCAGCCATGCTCACCAGTCTTTTGGACGGCAGGCCACAAACTGCCACAGAACTTGCTCGCCACGCTCACATCACACCTCAGACGGCCAGTGCACACTTATCGAAATTGGTGTCAGGCAATCTCATTACCAAAGAGGTTCAGGGGAGATACCGCTACTTTCGATTAATAAATCCAAATGTTGCACATGCCATTGAATCTTTGATTGCCGTCTCGTCACCGTCGCAAGTTCGCTCCCTTCGAGACTCCGATGAAGAGCAGTCTTTGAGGAAGGGACGTACGTGCTATGACCACCTTGCTGGGAAACTCGGGACAGAATTGGCGAAGGCTCTCCATGATAAAGGGTACATTGCCAGTTCCGCCGAAGACTACAACCTTACCGACCATGGGCTAAAGTTCTTTACTGACTTTGGAATCGACATTGCAAAGGTGAGGCGCCGCCGTCGCAAATTCATTCATCCATGTTTGGATTGGAGCGAACGTACGCCACACATCGGTGGAGCCTTAGGGGCTGCATTGTTGGACCGAATTACCGAACTCGGGTGGATCGAAAAGCGACCATTTAACCGGGCAATCCGTGTTACGGCGGAAGGTAAGAAAGGGTTTCATAAGAACTTCGACTTGTTAGTCGATTAGTTAACAACAAATACCTTGAATCACATACTTTTCACTACGATCGATGTTTTCGCCACACTATAAGAGCATCGTGAGGTGAACGAAAGTATGCAAAGGACGTTTGAACGCTTAGGAATCGCTGTCCGCAGCGCTACAATACGTTACCTTTTACCTGTGAGACCAAAGGGGCCGAAGTTCATACCGTCCTTTGGAAGTTGGCCGTATGCATGTGAAATTACTTAAACCGACGAATCGGGAATCACCATTGGCTTGCTTCATTCGACAAGATGGCAAGTTGTCATCATAATTCTTGCCATGTCGAAAATTTGTTCAAGCCAATGAGGAAGGTAGCTAAATGGGCCGGAATTCGTTTTTATGAGGGTGCTCTACGCACTAACGCTTGTGGACACAGACTGATAATTACATGCATCTAGCCGCAACATCGGGGAGTGTTGTGGAGTTATGTAAAAACCCAAAATAAAGATTCATAACTATTTCCGCCTGACTCATAACCTTAAGAACGAAGAGCATCGTAAACCGAGAACTCATTGACGAAGGTCGATAGAGATCTGGCTTACGATTCAGAAAATCTCTTCGGACTGGATTCAAAGGCGATGTTTATGACTCGCTGAGTCGAGCCATCATCCCGCACAACAGGACAACTTGGACACATCCTTGTCAAACGTCAATGTGGCTAATTTGATTCCTTCTGCCATCGTCAAGTAAGGTGCCATTGTCTCCTTGAGATCCTCAATCGTCAGACCGAACTTTACAACAAGAGTTGCGGCATATATAACATCTCCGGCATTTTCAGCAACAACATGTGCTCCCAGCAATTTGCGTGTTTTCGCATCAGCCACTAATTTGAACACACCAGTCGTCTCTCGGTTGACGAGCGCTCGAGGCACAGCGTCGAGGCTTAGAACGGAGGTAATGACTTCATATCCTTGAACTTTGGCTTGTTCTTCCGTTAGGCCAACAGTAGCAATAGAGGGATTCGTGAATGTCACACCTGGAACGTGCTGCAAGTCTACCTTTCGGTTTGATCCCCGGACTGCATTTTCTGCGACAACCCACCCCTCATGAGCTGCTACATATACAAACTGTGGTCCCATCGTTACATCCCCAGCAGCATAAATCCGTGGATTCGTGGTTCGCAGGTATTCGTCAACCACTACCTCCCCGCGCTCTCCAACTTTTACGTTGGCTGCTTTGAGGTTCAATGTATCCACATTGGGTCTGCGTCCGGTTGCTACAAGAAGCTGTTCGGCCTCTACAACGTGTTCCTGGCCGTTCACCGTAATGTGGACCCGCTTGATGTATCCGTCCTTCTCAACCTGATTGAATGTGGCTTCTGTAATCAAATGAATACCCTGCTCCGTTAAATCCTGGCTGACGACTTCCGAAATCTCAGGGTCGTAGTGCTTGAGTACTCGTTCACTCCGTTGCATGAGTGTCACTTCTGCGCCAAGGTTGTGATAGAGCTGCCCCAGTTCCATCGCTATATAGCCAGAACCAATGACCGCAAGACGTTGCGGAACCTCCTGCAGCTCTAGCGCCGTGGTGCTGACTAAATAGTCAACGTCTTCAAGACCCGGAATGTTTGGCACCGCCGGAGAAGCACCCGTTGCAATGAGGAAGGTCTGCGCGGTAATTCGATCGCCATTCACTTCAACTGTATTTTCATCTAGGAACCGAGCTTCTCCTTGACGGAGTTCGAATCCGTAATCATCAATCAGGTCTATATATTTGTGCTGACGCAACCCGGCAACAAGTTTGTCCTTCTCAGCGACAAGTGTCTTCAGGTCCACCGGGCCAGCGTTAGTTTGCAGTCCTGCAAATGGGTTTCGCTGTGCGTTGTGATTAATCTCCCCAGCACGGAGCAGCGTTTTCGAAGGAACACAGCCGATATTGACACAGGTTCCGCCAATAGTCCCTCGTTCAATCATTCCTACCTTCGCACCATAAGAAACTGCCTGGATAGCTGCGGAGAATGCTGCTCCACCCGAGCCAATGATAAGCAGGTCATAGTCACATTGACCCGTGCTAGATGTGGATTCGCCTTTCAGGTGATTCAGCACCTCCGCATCACCGGCTTTATACCCAGTTTCAGCAATGGCATGTTTCGCTGTCTCGATAGAAGTCTCATCATGTATGTCAAATGTGGCTTCACCCCGTCGAAAATTAGTCTCTATATTCTCCGCTCCTACGCTGTGAAGCGCTTCTCGAACATGATCTTCACACCCCGCACACGTCATTCCGTGAACAGCAAGTCTCACGTGAATTTTGTCACTCATTAGTCATCATCGCCTTTCTTAGCACATAGGGACCAGTCACGAACGGCTCTTGAGCAGCAGGCCTTCAATTTCTTCGCGACTGGCCGCAAAGCCATATAAGATTTTATCGTTAATGACGAACGTAGGCACAATGGACTTTCCAGTAAGCTTCTTTAATGCGTCTGCTTCCGATTGCTGGCTGACATCGTGATCGACATAATCGATATTGTGTTCTGTGAGAAACTTCTTTCCGGCATTACAGTCCGAACACGTTGGTGAACTGTAGACTACGACTCTCGGATTAGACGACATCGTTACTCCTCCTATCCATTGAATGGTACTCATACCTGTGGCACACTAATATTGCAGGCGTTTGCAAACGGAAGAGACAACATGGTGTCTGCTATCCCTTCGGTCTCTGTTGATAGCTATTACGCAACGTCATATCGGGCATCTTCTACTGCCTGCTTGAGGGCATCCACGTGTGCCTTTGCGTCATCAAAAGTTACAGTTGCCTGACCTTTTTCCAGGTTCACCTTAGCGTCCTGAACACCATCTATACCTTTTAGTGCTTTCGTGACAGAATTCACGCAACCTGCGCATGTCATGCCTTTGATGTCAATTGTCGTTGTAGTCATCACACAATTACCTCCTCGTATTTTTCTCCCCACCCGCCCGCCTGGATGCCTAGTCCTCCAGCTTCAAGCGTTTCAGTAACAAACTATTCGATACCACACTCACAGAACTCAGAGCCATGGCTGCACCAGCAATAACAGGACTCACAATCCCAAACGCCGCCAGCCCGATCCCTACGAGGTTATAAAAGAACGCCCAAAATAGATTCTGCCGTATCTTGCGCATGGTGGCTTGCGATAGCCGGATGGCACTGACAACCCCCTCTGTCTTTGCGTTCATAAGAGCAATGTCAGCCGCTTCGAGAGCGACATCTGCTCCGGACCCCATAGCGATACCAACGTCTGCGGCTGCAATGGCCGGAGCATCATTGATACCATCACCGACCATTGCCACACGAAGGCCCCTTTGCTTAAATTCCTCAACCTTTGCCGCCTTGTCGGCCGGGAGAACACCTGCGATCACATTTGTGATTCCGACCTCCTCGGACACTGCGGTGGCCGTGCGTTCGTTATCACCGGTAATCATCCAGACCTCAATGCCCATGTTCCTCAGCCTCCGCACCGTATCGGCAGCACCATCCTTGATGGTGTCGGAGATTGCAATGACGCCAAGAACTTTGTTGTCACCAGCAACGATCACCGCCGTCTTTCCGGCGTTTTCAAAGGTGGTCATTACGTCGTCAGGAAACTCAGTGACGCCATTTTCTATGAACCAACGGCGATTCCCGATTCGAATCGTGCGTCCTGAGACCACGCCGTCGATTCCCTTTCCCGGAACGGCGTGAACATCAGTGGCTGCGTCAGGAAGAATACCCTGCTCTTCGGCATGCTTTACAACAGCAACCCCTAGCGGGTGTTCACTCTGAGCCTCTAGTGCTGTGGCCGCCCTCAGAAGCTCTTCTTCCATTACGTCGTTCGCTGTCCACACATCTGTGACTTTGGGTTTACCAGATGTGATGGTTCCTGTCTTATCAAAAATCACGGCATTCAACTTGTGCGCTTGCTCCAAGTGCTCACCGCTCTTGATCAAGATTCCTGACTCAGCTCCGAGTCCCGTACCCGCCATGATGGCCGTCGGCGTAGCAAGACCAAGGGAGCATGGGCAAGCAATTACGAGCACTGCGACGGCCGCCAGGATAGCGTTGGGCCAATTCACAAGGAATCCCCATGCAAGCAATGTCACAAGTGCAATACCCAGTACAACGGGCACAAAAATACCGGCAATCTTGTCGGCCAATCGCTGCACAGGAGCCTTTGAACCCTGAGCCTGATCCACGAGCCGGATGACCTGAGCAAGCGCCGTTGCCGTGCCGACT
Source organism: Alicyclobacillus tolerans (assembly GCF_021739485.1). GTDB lineage: Bacteria > Bacillota > Bacilli > Alicyclobacillales > Alicyclobacillaceae > Alicyclobacillus_K > Alicyclobacillus_K tolerans_A. The sequence continues at coordinate 13,038 of NZ_JAJFNK010000026.1, read as the reverse complement.
TTAGTAACCTTCATCGTAAAGGCGCTCGTCTGGTTGACCGATGCCCCAACGACTGCATCCCCAACATGTTTTGAAACTGGCATTGACTCACCTGTGAGGAATGATTCGTCTACGGCCGTATCGCCTTCAGTAATGACGCCATCCGTTGGGATCTTCTCTCCAGGGCGAACACGAACTACCTCATCGATACGAAGTTCTTCCACTGGTACATCTGTCTCCTGACCGTCACGCAGGACGTGAGCGGTCTTCGCTCCAAGCTTGGCCAAAGCTTCAATGGCCGAGCCGGACTTTACTTTGGCCCGCTCTTCAAGGAGCTTCCCCATAAAGATAAGCGTTACGACCATCGCTGAGCTGTCAAAGTACACATCCGGTCGCCCCAAAATCGTAAGGTACACGCTGTAGACATAAGCGACCGATGTGCCAAGCGAAACCAACACGTCCATATTTGCAGCCCCGCCACGGAGGGAGTGATATGCCCCCTTATAAAAACGCCATCCCACATAAAACTGAACCGGCGTGGCCAAAGTCCAGCCAACCCAATTTGGCATGAAGGGCGGGTTGCCAAAAAGCATATAGATCATTTGAACAAAAAGCGGAAGTGTAAGAACTACGCCAAACCAAAACGTCATTAGTGCCCGCTTATAGGCCCGCTCTTTACGTTTTTGTTCTTCGTCGGCTGCTGTAGCCGACACCAATTTTGCAGAGTACCCGGCCTTCTCAACGCCCCGAATCAGATCTTCCTCTTTCACCAGGCCAGGAACATACACAATGTGCGCTTTTTCCGAAGCCAAATTCACCGTGGCGGATTTAACTCCATCAAGTCGTCCGACGACTTTTTCAATACGGGCGGCGCAGGATGCGCAGGTCATACCCTCAACACTAAGGTCAATTTCTCTTGTGGGAACGTTGTATCCAGTTTTTTCAACTCGTTCCACAACATCTGTCCAAGCCACATCGCCATCGGAAACGACCCGAAGACGCTCGGAAGCAAGGTTTACATTCGCTTCCTTAATACCCGGCAGCTTTGAAACATTTTTCTCAATCCGGGCAGCACATGAGGCACAGGTCATGCCTTCTATCGGAAACGTGAGTTCTTTGATAGCACCCACGACAAACACCACCTTCTAGTTACGACTTCGTGAACTGTCGAATCACATCCATCAATTCGTCAATTTTGGCTTCCCCGTTATTATGTGTCACTGCTTCAGCGACACACCCTTTGGTATGCGACTCAAGGAGCACTAGACCAACTTGATTTATTGCACTTTTGATGGCCGCGATTTGTACCAAGATATCCACACAATATCGGTCATCCTCGATCATCTTCTGAATCCCACGAACCTGGCCTTCTATTCGCTTCAATCTGGACTGTAGAGCTTCCTTATCGGATGAATATCTGTACACCATGTGATCACCTCGTTCACTTTCTCAATAACCATACCCCCGTACCGTATTTACGTCAAGGATGTCACCCACCTAAACACCCCACGTCGTTCCCAATGTTAGATGCATTACAGAACACCTCTCCCAATTGGCCTATCCTTCAGAGTGTAATTCAGGGAGGTCAAATGCCGTGTACTCATGTCTCGCTTGAATCCTAGTAAGGTTCAATACACTTGTTTCTGCATCGGCAGGACTAACCTAAACTATAAGATTTGAGAGGTTGATAAAAATGAACTTGACCAAGCGATCTGTCAGATGGGCTGGACTCGGAGTTACTGCTGCATTGGCTCTGGGCACCGTTGTCGGATGTGGCACAAACAACACAAATAGTCAGACGGCAAATACAACCGGCACTTCAGGAAATCAAGCATCAACAAACAACACGACTTCAAATGCGACAACTACTAATGCAACAACGACAGGTCAACAAGCTGCTCCCCAATCCAACTTAAACGCTCAGTTCATGGCGTACACATCATCGCAATCGTTCAGCGCAACAGTATCGGCTCTGAAACATTCCATATCCAGTAACGGAATGATGGTACTCGGAAACCTCAATCAAGCGGGTGCCCTTAAAACAACTGGGCTGCAACTCAAAGGAGCGGAATCGTTCTTTGTTGGAAATCCCGTGTCTGGGAAGAAATTGTTCCAGATGAATGCCGCGGTTGGCGCTGAGTTACCCATGCAGGTCTACGTTTGGGTCAATAATGGCGGGCAAACAGAGATTGGATACTTTACACCTTCTTCACTCCTCGGTGCAATCAATCCGCCAATGGGGACACAGGGTGCAATGATGGACAAAAAGTTGTCAATGATCGTTCAGCAGACAAAAGCTACACCTGTCAGTTCGCCCTCAGGTAGCCAAAGTGTGGAAAATATCCGGTTCATTCAGTCTGCTTCCACCAAATCATTTGATTCAACCGTGTCAGCGCTCAAACATTCCGTGGCAAACAACGGAATGATGATTCTTGGAAACCTGAATCAAGCTGGTGCATTGAAGACGACAGGCTTAGACCTAAAGGGCGCCGAATCCTTCTTTGTCGGTAATCCTGTGGTCGGTAAGCAAATGTTTCAAATGGATCCCGCCGTGGGGACTGAGCTACCCATGAGAGTTTATGTGTGGGTCGACAACAATGGTAAAACCCACGTCGGATACTATCAACCTTCCACACTTCTTGGCACAATCAACTCGAAGTTAGGCATGAAAGGTGCAATGATGGATAAGAAACTGTCCATGATTGTCAAGCAAGCTACGAGCTGATCCAGGGGTGAGGAGACATGGACCAAACAATACGAGCAAGAGGAACTCCAATTGAGTTCCTCTGCACCCTCATCACACTCGCTGCGGCAGGATTTTCTGGAGCACTTTTGTTTGCTATCGCAGAAGCGGGATACTCATCTTTCCAGCAGCTTGCTGAAGATGTGAAGATCCCAGGTATCGTCATACTGATCTTGGTATACTTCATCGCCAAATTGCGTAATTGGCGCTGGCTCAGTGGAGGCTTATGGACCGGGTTTTGGGTAGGTTCAGTTAGTACCATCGGACTCGAGGCTGTCCGGATTATCGGATTTCGGGTCTTTCATTCCATGCCTGGCGATTTGCCTACACTGATGGGGGTATTGATGACGGGCCGAATAATGCAAGGGCCCGATACAGTCTCTACTTTCCTTGGGTACGCCGATCACTTCTGGAACGGTGCCGTTTTCGGCGTTGTCTACGTTTTGCTGTTTGGCAAACGTAAGTGGTGGGTCGGAACGATTTACGGGCTCATCCTCGGTACGGGATTCTTACTTAGCCCGGTTGTGAATGCGATTGGCGCAGGTCTTTTTGGTACTCTCGTTGGTCCTAAATTTGCTGTCACGGTGTATCTTGCACACATCGTTTTTGGAAGTCTCATAGGATGGCTTGTTCAGCGTTCATCTCGAAGCGGACGGTCAATATTTGGGCACTTTTCTGCCTCACCAAGGGACCGTCATCCATCATCGACCTGAACATGAGACATCTATCACAATCAGCAACATCAATACGACCACCTGAGCCGTACGTTATCTTCTCTACTTTCTTCAAGAAGACAACGCACGGCTCAGGGCGTTATAGGCATACAATTTGGTACCATGATTAGACCCGTCAACAATATGACTTTTGAAAGACCAATCCCTACAGACACTGTCGTTCCGGATAAGACTGTCATTGACATGCAAGGACAGGTCGATGGACCACCGCAACAACACCGTAGCGAATGACTTGTACTGTAAATTCAGGATGCGACACAAAAGTCGTGCTAACGTAGTTTTGACTTATCAGGCTATTCCTTTCCAGATCCTTTGTATTTCTTTCGCAGCTTTGATCTAAGCACCAGTCCAACAAGCAAAGCAATACCAACAATCGTGAGCCCTACCACTGCATATTTCTCACCGGCCGCGCTCTGGTAGAGGACGGATATGAGAATTTCCATTGGTAATATGCCTAATCCCGTTGTCCAGGTGAAATCCCAAAACGTCATTTTGGTTAAACCGGATGCATAATTCAACGCATTGAACGATACCAGCGGAATTAAGCGTAAAATGAAGACACCTTTCAAACCCTCACTTTCAAAAAACGTATCAAACCGTTCCAGGAGGCGTTTAGGGACAAATCGATTTACAATGGGACGTCCAAACCATCGGGCCAAAAAGTATGATAGATATGCCCCTAACATCGCACCAATCCAGGCGTATACGAGACCAAGTACAGGACCAAATATGACAACATCACTGATTGAGATTACCTCTGCTGGTACAAACGTCACACTGTGTAAGACCATGAGTGCGATTAAGGCAATCGGTCCCCATGGCCCCAGCGAGCGAACGTACGCCCGTAGGTCATTTATTGTTTTTAAACTAAACATATGAAGGAATAGAGTTCGTAATGGAGGATCTAGGAGTACCACCAACGCGGCAATCAATATCACTATAAAGATAACCCACGATGTCGCTCGTCTTCTCGTTCTCAAATTTGTGCCCCCACTCGTGATCCTTGACTTATTTAAAATACTTATGTATTACGTTCATCAGTTCCTTCGAGATGTCGCTCTGTTTGCATGGCAATGTTGAATTGTGAAAATCTTTAGGGCGTGTGTAGAGACAAAATCGAACGTCAGCAGGGTGGCAACTCCACTTGGCCCGAGTCCGCGTCGGCAAACAAAGATGCGGGTGCGTGATCGTCTTCCCACCATAGTTTCTGACTAGGTCACCTGACGTCCCTCATACGTTCCACTCCGTCACAGGCCCGGCAAGTCGTGCCGACCAAAGAGACATGCTGGCCCACCCAATAACACTCGGTTGCCTTAAGGTAAGACTTATGAATTTATGGTACAGAAGACGTTCTGGGCAGATCCATATATATGCAGTTTTAAACCTTAATGGAGGTCATCTGGGTGGCGACGTTACGATTCATCAACCGCCCCTGCTGATGACTCAGTTTCGGCGGCCCGGAGCCGTTGCAAATGTGTTGCTAACTTGTCGGCGTCCGGTACAACCTTCTGGCTGAACAGCTCCCCATTTATGAGTACGGCTGGCGCTTGGCGAGCACCGACCCGCCAAGCCTCGCCGATGTGCGTGAGCCAGGGGCGAATTGTTACGTTGTTCTCGGGAATCCCCGCCGCGCGGCAAGCTTTTAGAACGGATGCAACGGTCAAATCACATTCGCGGCAGACCCAGTCCGGTATAGTGAACGGGCCTTGTCGACCCGTGATGCGGTATACCACAATTTTCAAACTATCACCTCCAACGGGCATTGGAGTCTGCATTGAGACCCAGCTTTGGCTTTATCGTAATGCCTCCGTCTTAATCGTAAACCCTTCCCTATTCCTAATCTGTAACACAGTTCACAAAACCTCGATCGTTTGACGAGTCGCCCCGGCCCACTAAGTGCTGGCACGTCTAGAGTTCGCAGCACTTGACGATGACACATCAAAACGTATAACTAATGCTACGGGTTTCAGAAACTAAAGTACTGTCCGGGTTTAAGAGGGAGGCACCAGAATGGATCTCTTTATCCTCTTCCGACACCGCTAGGACAGCCCGGACTCGAACATCTTGCGGAGGACCACCGCAAGCGGAAAAGATTTCTTGAACGTCATTGCAAAATGGTTATCCCACGTTGTTGCCAACGATCGACAGAAGAGCTTTTGCTAGGAGCAGGATCTGCCATATCCCGTCCTACGGGATCCGCCCCGTTCGGTGTATAGACAGCCTTGAAGTTCAATTGGAAGGCGAGAAGGCAAGGAGCTGCGTCCAGAGTTCGCAACCGGGCGAGGAATGCTGCAACTGGGGCGGAGACTTTTGGGTCGACAATCAAAGCCGAATATGGCTGGCATATTACAGTGAGATGCCCAGCAACAGGCCAAAATTGAGGTTGGGTTGCGCTAGAACCAGGTGAAATCCACCATAGCGTTTTGTGACCCGTAAGCAATTCCACACTTACGGTACAGAAAACGTTTTTTCAGCAATGTGGCTGACCCAACCGTCGTAATCGACCAAAATGAGTTTGGCTACATATTGCTTTCCCGGTTCGAGGGTAGGAGGTTCGGCGGGGCCCACAGAGTACGATGCGGTTTTGGTCTTCGGGTAACACCAGAAGGCCTCCCGTGTATATATCGCAACGTGTGTATTCTCACCAGTCTGATCTTCGACGGCGAGAAAGTAAATCATCGGGTCATGCTTTTCAGCACGCGGCCACGCGAAAAGGACGTTTCGGGGTGTCGTCGCTTCTATTTCGAGAAGTGCGGAATCGCAGATGGTCGCCGGCTTCACGGTAATTGTCGGTGAGGACAGGTGTCTGCCATTTGCGGTTACGCCCACCATTTTGTAGCGCATTCCATTTTGGGCGCGGGGTAATGAAAGGCGCGACACAACGGACCCCGAGAAGTTTTCCATGGGGTTAGATGTCTCGTGCACCCACTGCCTTGCCTCGCGCAACAGCACCGCGTGATTCCGATGACCCGTTTTCGGCGTGTATATGATTGCGACACTGTTGTCCTCATTGCGCAATCCGCAGGCAATAATCTCATTGTTACCGTATATTCGAACGATAGGGCGCGCGATAAAACCAACGTACCGGGTCATCCAGCGCATGTTCCACACCATAACGCGCATCAAGAAATGGTGCATACCGTCGTTCGTTGTTTCTGAGGTATCCATGCTGTAATCTCTCCCCAACGTGACGCGGAATTACTAAGTTCATGTCTAGCTTAACACTAAATAAATTCTGGATGAACTGTACCTCAAGCTGACGTCAGGGAATCATCTATGGAATTTCCCGGTACTTCACCCCAGATTCGTTAGTACATTGAATTTCATAACACGTGATGGTCTAAAAAGTCAGAGAGGAGCTACGATGGGGAGCTCCTCTCTGAGGTGAGACAGTTCTACCTTCGTTTTAGACTTCGCCCACTTACTTAATCCCTAAGATAAAACAACTGTGTGATTCTGCTCGTATTTGCCGGGTGTTTATTTGCTAATTTTAGGAATCCTGTTAGATGATTTTGCTAGAACCTGTCGGAAGCACCTCATGTGCAATTTAAATGCAAAACAAATTCGATATTTTTCCTTCTACTCTCTGTTATTAGCATAAATTACTTGACGCTCCTTAGAAAAAGAGTGAACATACACAGTGCGCTGTATCACTGACTGTGACCGTGCCTCCAAAGTCATATGGACACCTCCAACATTTGCTCAATCGCCGGTTCGCTCCGTATCCAGCCTTTACGAGCCTCGAAAAACGTCCGGTGATGAAGTATCGTGCCATCCACAAGCAATGTGTGCAAATAGAGAAGTACCGTTGTGGCTGCCATCAGGTTTGTGAACAACCTTTGTGGGTTGGACACCACAACCTCACCGCACGATATTTCAGTTGGCAATTGGTCCGGTTCAATCAGGTCCGGGAACACTTCGCCCGGAAACGGCAAGACGTCCCTTCCATTCGCGCGGACACCAACGACAACCTGGCCTTCCCATCCAGAATTCTTGATAGCTGCCAGTTGATAGCGGTCAATGTGGTTTGGATCGTTTGGAACCATGACAGCACTGTTCCCACTGTCAACATATACTACGTGCCGTAACTGATGTAGTTTTTCGTGAAGTAGCCGTCGTGTAGACCCGTTATCCACAGCCCCAATCACAATATTACCGTCTTCAACTCCGATATCCTTAAGATTTGTTTCTGCCGTGAGATACTCCGAGTACGCTGCAATATCAATCCCATAGGCTCGCGAATACCGCTCGGCTAGGACCTCAGCCTTCTTTCGACCGATATCCTGTTCCAAGAAATATTGACGAAGCAGGTTCTTCTGCTCAACCACATCCCCATCAAACAAAAGCACACTTGGGATACGTCTTCCCTGCTCCCTCAGTGAATAGAGCAGGCGGGCGACCTGCTGAAGCACATAGCCGCCCGTCCCACCAACACCAATCAATACTAATCGCGTTCTTTCCGGATCAATGACGCGTACAGGTGTTATGGTCATACTTATCTCACCACCCCGCACCGAATGGCACCCGAAAAGATTTCGCCGGGTGCCACGCTCTGGAACTTGCCCCCACATGACATGCGAAACCTGATTTCCGGATACGCTTGGTGGCAAAGCCCTACAACTCCGTACAATCCTGTACGAATTTCATCGGCATCATCCTGCTTGCTAAAAAACGCAGGTAAACGACCATGTGAATGAATTTGAAGTACGATAAACCGCTCATCCGTCTCCATAAAACCCTCTTGGGCCTCAACGCTTACTGCAGAGGATGTTTGGTCTGGCCAGTAAACCGAATAGTGCTGGTCCATGTCCCAAATAACATACGCCAGTTGTTCAATATCTGGCTCAGCTCTAAACGTGCTTACAATCTCCTCAAGGATGCTTACCGGAATACGTGCAACAAACAATGTCAATGACGGCTCAGATGAACCCGTCCCTTGCACTGGAACCGAAAAAATTCCCGTTTGAGTACGACGAACTTGACTCACAAAACCATGCTCGTCCAAGAAATAGTAATTAGGTATCGGATCCGCAGGATGTTCTGTGTAAACCGTCATCACAGCACCCTTTTTGTGTCCCTTCAAAACAGGGACAATGTGACCTGTTGTCTTGTCGTATACCATGTCCGTACGTTCTTTGGTTAGTTCAGGAAAGTGCTCGCTCTCCAACCAAGCACGAACCTCTTCCAGTTTCATCGTTCGACTTGGAACCACTTTACGATGACCGGCGTAATAAACCACACGGTCAATCTCGTATTCATCTGGTTCAGGCTCTTCAGCAGACTTCACCGATGCGCCAGATTTTGCTTTCTGGGCGGGCTTTATCGATGTCCCCGTTTTTGTCATATCCACCGGAATCAATTGATTACGCTCTTCTTCCGGCAAAGCGTCAAAAATTGTGGTTTGTGCGTTCATGGTCATGACAAACATGTCCCCTTTTTCGTTGATATGTTTTAGGCAGTCATTCCGACTAAGCCTGATGGAACTCACTCACGGTTTTTCCTGCGGGAATCAACCAGTCGGCATTCACACCCTGATTTGCTTGCACTGCACCAAGAAACTCGTCGTAGTCTCGATAGGGTGCGTTGTGCGAAACACCTAAGCCGTACAGATGCGTGTTGTTGGGCGTTTGTAAAAAGCCAAACACTCCTCGCTCAACGACCTCTCTTAACTCACAAGAGACTTCGGCTGTCCAGCATACCCGCTGATCGCGATACACATTTGAAAACGGCCACCGAAACAGTGTCGATGTCGCGGTTACATTTGTATCAGTCGATACCGCTAAAGACAGTTCTGTGACCGCCTTTTTGCTGTTGCTCCAACGCACTCGATAAACGATAACAGGCGTCTGTATGAGATACGTCCGCTCACGAAAGACAAATGGATATTCAACTCCGGGTGTCCATCCAGTCATTACAACCGTTAGATCAGAAGTCGTTTCTTCGGTCGTAACAAACAACACCCGCTCCGGTACCTGTGGAATCGCAACTTTGTGGACCGGAGGACGCTCTAATTGTTCAACGACCATCGAACGGTCCAACATTTTGAGTAGCTGATGCCACCCGACGGTTTTATAGCGTGTAAGTCCATTCATCTTTAACTCAAGCTGCGGAAGATTCGTCGGCGTCAGCCGCAGCAAAACTTCCTCCGCGTAAGATGCGCCAACAACTTGCGTCTGCAACGTGTTCATAAAAGGTCATAACCTCCCAGGCTCTAAGCAGCGCTTCCCAAGCTTCAAGTGTGGAGTGCCACTCCCAATCGATCACCCAATAGATGTCCATCCAGAATAGTTGTCCGAGTGTTGGCTCGGCCGGTTTCTGTTGAATCAAGTTTGTGTTTGGAAGGAGCCAGTGAATAAAGTGAGCCCATTTTCGTAATTCCTGCGGTTCGCCCTGAAAATGCACCGACAGTGTGGGTGCATTGTGGATGAGTTCTTGAATGGGATCAGTGATGTCCGCAAGGGTCATCACATCGATCCACGTTCCAGACTCCAAATCAGGAACTGACACCTCAACCTCTAAATCAGGTGCCAGCAAAGCCATCAAGGATTGAACTTGGGCGTTCTCTAGGTCCCCCATCCCATTCATGTCGTATCCATAGCCCCAACCTTCTTGATCTACTTCATCGATAAACCCGGTTCTTCGCATGAAATCCCGGATGAACCAAATGTCTTCCAAACCGCGGTACAAGTGTTCACGAAGCTCGTCATACATCAGATAAACACCTCCGCGACGGAAGGGTCATAAAGTGACGTAAGGTTCATGCATTTGTGCCATACCGTATCCCATGCCTCATCATCTATCGCAAAATGGGCAGTTTCGACTGCCGCGCTCGCCTCATCAGAAGGGTCGATGAGTTGAGAAGCCATGTGAAATATTTCATCGGAAAGCCCAAAAATGTACCTGGCAGGGAGATTCTCTGATTGCATACGTTGAAGGAGGTCGCAGGCGGCTTCGACCACGGCACTTGCCTCCCTGTTTTGGTCCGGGGTGTTTTCCAGTTCGCTGATTAGTTGATCCCAGTGAAGCGTGATGATTCGAGGATTTAAAGGTTCGGTTTGCATATGGATCCCTCCATTCACCTCCCCGTGATCAAGGGAGGTGAAATCGTTCCCTGAATGAACGGAGTGAGTAAATAGCGAGATTAGATAGCATCGAGTGCAAACAGAGCGATTTGGTCATCACTGACCTTGCGCCTACTTGGTCTGACCTTTTCGACAAGTCCCATTTTCCGACGCAAATCTCCGATTGTAATGGGAGGCTCGATGTCTATCACTTCGGCTTGAACTGGCTTGCTCTTATCTGGAACTGTAAACAGCGGCAGAATCGCAAGCTTTTCATCCGGTTGCTCAACAAACGAGCTACTCTGTTCGACTTCCTTACGGCGCAACTCGATTGGAGACATGAGTTGGACAGGTTCCGGTACATTCGCCAATCGGCGCGTTTCCGACGCAAGTCGATTCATCGCTCTTCCAATTTCCTGCTTAAATCGTTCCTCTGCGAGCATGGTTACGCCAGCTGGAATATCCTTATCGGCAAGTGCTTTCCACTTTTGAGAAAGGTCATCGACGTTCCCCAAGCAGTTTGCAATCGCGAAGGTAGAAGCTGATTTGTCGTCTTGTACCGCAAACTGTGATACTTCCGACTTATCAAGCCTTCCTTCGAGCAGCATCGCGTGGCTACGCTTTTGCAACATTCGTCGAAATTGAACCATTTCGTACGAGCCGTTGTAGACGTAGTACAAAACCTTGCACGCCCGGTGTTGCCCGATTCGCCATGCCCTGCGACTTGCTTGGCGCATGGTCGCAATCTCGTCTGTGAATTGATAAAACATCAATGTCGGGAAAAACAATAGTGATAGGTAAGGATTTGAGGTTATCTCCACCTTTTCCCCCACTTCACACGGAGCGTGACAGTTTCCTAGTCACTCCGCGTTCCATCAACTCAATTGCTTCAGTCCTTTATCACTTTACGGAATTTTTCAAGCTGTTTATATTCTTTGGAACCCTCAATAAATGGATTTTCGACATCCATGTGAATTAAGTCATGGCACCAGATGCAGGTACTCACTAGATTGGATACCTTATTGATTTTTTCAATAGGTAACTTTGGGTCTTTATGATGAGTATGCAGGTTGTTGCTGGTGAGCAGAACTCCGCAAATTTTACATCGACACTTATCCCGATTAAGCGCATATCCACGATTCATATAGAATTCGAAATTCCGCTTTATCTTAGACGGACTTGTGTGTTTATTGCCATACGTTCTGACCGTGAGGTCGTCCCGTAGGGTGATTTCATCCGGTCTGTGAAGTGCAAGTTGTCTTTCAGTACGTTCCTGCCAAACCTTCCTACCTTCTTCTGTATAAGGTGTTTCGATAGGATTTTTCGGTTTTGGGGCTTTGTACGTACTGAAAGCTAGGTTGGTGACCCCAACTTTGCATCCTTCAAATTCAAGGTAATAGACGCGAGACATGTGTCCCGCATGTCTTACCGGAAGGTTACTGGTCTCGCAGGCCGGAATTTTTCGTTTGCGGTATTCACCAAGTTTGCTTCCTGTAATTTTCATAAAGACTTTATCTAGTTTGTACCAAAGATGGTGGTCAATTGTACTCCCGACACTAGACACCATCGACGACATACTCCAATAGTTTCCGATACCGATAACCATGGAATTGTACCTCTGGATAGCTTGAATTCTCCTATCCTGATGGAATGCGTCGTGTATCTGCTTGATTTGCCCCTTTAACTTATTGCGAGCCATTTTAATGGCTTTACCTGAGGGGCGGGAGTATGTTACCAGCCGACTGGATCCTTTGCGTGATTTACCAACTCGGGTTTCTATCCCCAAAAAAGTAACGGGATGCTTAGTCGCATCTGTAATCAGCGTTTTGTCTATCGCCAGTTCCAGTTTCCCGTTTCTTTGGAGGAAACTCCGAGCTAACTCCTTCATTCGGATGGCGTTCTCTTGAGAATCGGTTAAGATGACCCAGTCATCTGCGAACCTTACGAGGTAGAATCTAGGATATTTTTCCGGGTATCTTGCCATAACCGTGAAGGCGTTCCATTTGTTCTTATGCTGTTGGATTTTAGGATGGTTCTCCCAGAAGGAAGCAACGTATTCATCAAAGTCGTGCAAATAGGCGTTTGCCAATAGCGGACTGATGATGCCACCTTGGGCAGTTCCCAATGGATTCTCTGCAACTTCCCCCATTATGCCGGCCTTGAGCATCCTCTTAACAATGATGAGGATTCTTTTGTCACGGACACCCATTTTCCAAAGCTTTTTAAGGAGAATGTTATGGTTGACGTTATCAAAGAATCCACGTATGTCACCCTCGACAATCCAAAAGCATTTTGCCTGCCACATGATGTGGTGCATTCGAGCAATGGCTTGTGTTGCATCACGCATTGGACGAAAGCCATAACTGTGGTCAAAAAATTGAGCTTCTAGTATCGGCTCAAGTATCATCCTGACAATTTCCTGCACTATGCGGTCTACAATAGTAGGGACGGTCAGTGCAAAATGCACTTCAACTCAATCCTATTTCGGAATCTGTAACTATTACCCATCCATTTCACCCTC
>NZ_JAJFNK010000025.1 GCF_021739485.1 Alicyclobacillus tolerans | reverse complement strand
GATTTTGGTTCCGTGGATCCCGGGTCTGAACCGCTTGCCTAAGCTCTTAAAGGTCTACCGGGTCATTTGGAGCGATTGGTATCGTCGGAATCCGGAACCGAAAAAATCTCTTTCTAAAACGCATGTGAAAGGTGCTTAATCCTGGAAAGAAGTTTATTGCATGAAGTAGTTGGTTGCATCATGGAGGAGGTGTTTCATATGTTTAAGGGAATCCGGCTTTGGCTGATTTGGATGGCCGCCTTAAGCACAGGCGTTGTGGGAATGGGCTGGGTGTATCAGGGGACGATTGGCGGACACCCTGTAAAGCTCATCACCGGCATACCCGTTTTGCTGCTCGGCATTTGGGTTACAGGAAATATCCTGGCCTCGGCAAAACAGGCCTACTACAAGCAACGTGGTGTGATTCGACCGAAATCCTTGGTTTCAACCAAAACGAAGTGACCCATTGAGGCAATGACGTACTGGATTGAGGGTGTGAAAAAGATTGTGCGGATCCGATTCAACACCGAACCGCAGTTGAAGATGGGGCTTGCGTGCAGCACATTCAGCGCGCACCCCATCGCTGCTGCAACAAAACTAACGGTCATGTCTCATGAGGTACCTCATGGCAAGAACGACAACGGCTACGAAAACAAGCGTAAACAAGATGTACATTACCGGGTAGAACACAGTCATTCCCCCTTTTAACACCACTGGGTGGTTTGGTCTTCATCTTAACCGTGCATGTAAAAGACGGCGATGAAATCGATCACACCACTGAAACCCGGATTTCACATGGTTTGAGTTTGAAGGGAACCTACTTTTGAGGTTGGGGCGGTTTCAAGGCCACCGGCCGTTGCGGAATAATGGTTGAAATTGTCTGTTTCATGATCATCTGCTGGCGGTTGTTTGAGTCAAGCGTAACAGAAAATTGATCAAACCCCTTAATCAAACCGCGGATTTGTTGCCCTTTCAGCAAAAACACGGTCACCGGTACGGCCTGATTCACCAGGGTGTTTAAAAAGTAGTCTTGAAGTTGAAATGTGCGCTTCTCCAAGAAAATCCCCCACCTAACCAATCTTGTTGTTGGTATCGTACCACAAGTTCGCCTGCCGTGTCCTGCTTAGCTTGTTGTTTCAACTTGTAATCTCTCGGCATTTACGGGTATCTCTTCGAATGAACCAGGACTGAGGTATACTCGAGGTATGGCTGAACACTTTGTTTACATCCTGAAGTGCTGCGACGGCACCTTGTATACCGGCTACACCACAGACATCCCGAAAAGGGTGTCTTTGCACAATCAAGGTAAGGCAAGTAAATATACGCGTTCTCGTCTGCCTGCGCTCCTTGTATACGTAGAACCCGTTGAAAGCCGGTCCGAAGGTCTGAAGCGGGAGTACCGCATAAAGCGCCTGTCTCGCGCACAAAAGGAGCAGTTGATTGTCCGCGGTGCTCTTCGTTTACAAGAATTCCTTGTTTCGTGGGAGTAGTTTTACTTTCTCGTTGGCAGCGCTTTTGTTCTCACAGCAACTGTTTTAATTGACAAATAATGAATGTCACAAGAGAATAACTTATGAAAGTTGCTGAATCACCCTTGAAGTGGTTAATTCAGCCCTGGTGGTTAGAGTGGTTCAATTCGATGCCCTGAGGGTGATAAAGGGGAACTGACCGGTGAATCAGCGTCCTAATTACGTCGTTCGTTACCAAAGCATACTCGCACGCTTGACGGACGGTTTTTTTGCTTTAGACCTAGACTGGAAATTTACATACGTGAATACCGTGGCCAAACGCTTGTTGGCTCATTTTGAAGGCGGCTTAATCGGAAGAACCATTTGGGATGAATTTCCGGAGGCTGTGAAGTCAAACTTTTATACTTACTATCACCAAGCGATAGAGGAACAAACCCCGGTCGAGTTCGAAGAGTACTACGCCCCGTTAAAGACCTGGTTCGAAGTGCGCGCTTACCCTTCCTCGGATGGACTATCCGTATTTTTCTGGGACATTACAGCAAAAATGAAGGCGCGAGCTACGGACGAACAGCGCTACCGATCGCTGTTCGACCAAAATCCCAACCTCGTATATTCGCTGGACATGGAAGGACGCTTTACGAGCGCCAATCCTGCTGCAGAAAAGGTTACGGGATATCGCGTAAATGAACTTTTAAACATGTCGTACGTCCCATTCGTTCATCCGGACGACATCAACGCGACCCTCGAGCGTTTTCGGCTCGCCGCATCGGGTCAACCGCAAACCTATAACACGGCCATCTTAGATAAATCCGGAAAAACCATTGACCTAAACGTCACCAATATCCCGATTGTTGTAGACGGTGAAATCGTAGGAGTGTATGGAATGGCCACCGATATCACGGAGCAAAGGCACGCGGAGCAGGCTCTGCGCGAAAGCAACCACTTACTCGGTAAGGCTCTGCAAATCGCGGCCATGGGAGTTTGGGAATGGGAGATTCCCTCAGGTAAAGTCCATTTATCCAACTTGGCGCTTGAGATGTTCGAAGCCTACGAATCGGAAGGGACACTTGAGGACTTTTTGGAACTGATACATCGAGAGGACAAGCAACACGTGCTGCAGTCCATCGAACGCGCATTGGACGGACAGCCCTATGAAGTGCAATACCGCCTTGCCGGGCCGAACGGCAAATCGCGCGTAGTGAAAGCACAAGGAGAAGTTGTCTTTGACGAAAAAGGACAGCCCCAGCAGATGATTGGCTTCGTCCAAGACGTCACAGAGGCACAGATGGCTCAAGAGCAACTCCGTGAAAACCAACAACGGTATCGCTCCCTGCTGGAACACAACCCGGACGGGGTCTGTTCGTTGGATTGGGACGGTCACTTTTTGGAGGCCAATCCTGCATTTGAGAAAATCTCGGGTTACACAAGACAAGAACTGCAAAACATGTCGTTCGCTGACTTGTTATTTGACCGAGACATCGAAAGAGCCAGAGCAATCCACGAACAGACGCTGGTCTATGGCGAGCTCAAGCAATTAGAGTTTCAGATTCGGCACAAATCCGGCGGCGAAGTCCACGTGCGCTACACGAACGTGCCCATTGTCGTCAACGGCCAGGTCGTTGGAATGTATGTTATTCTAAGGGACGTTACAGACCTCGCACAAACCGAAGAACTCCTGCGCAAATCAGAGAAACTCTCAGCTGTTGGACAACTGGCTGCGGGAGTTGCCCACGAAATCCGCAATCCACTAACGGCGCTGAAGGGTTTTGTCCATTTACTGCGCGAAGACCCAAAACCGGATTATATGGACATTATGATGCAAGAACTCAACCGCATCGAGTTGATTTCCAGCGAAATGCTCGTATTAGCCAAACCGCAAATCAGCAGTTATCAGCTGCGAGAGCTCAACCCGCTGCTTGAAAGCGTCATCGCTCTCATGGAAGCTCAAGCCAATCTCAAGAACGTAGAAATCGTTGCTGATCTCGACTCCTGCAGACCCAGTGTGTTCTGTGAAGAAACTCAGTTGAAACAGGTATGCGTCAACCTCATGAAAAACGCCATTGAAGCCATGCCCAACGGCGGGGTATTGAACGTACGACTGAAAGCACTGCGAACTCACGTTCAACTCGAATTTCAGGACCACGGCCCAGGGATGCGTCCCGAACAGTTATCCAAATTGGGTGAGCCGTTTTATACGACAAAAGAAGGCGGGACTGGTTTGGGATTGGTTGTGGTGTACAAAATCATCGAAAACCATCAAGGCACCATTGACTACCTAAGTACACTCGGGGCAGGCACGACAGTCCGGATTGCTCTTCCTATTGCAAGGCCACCGGCCGTTGCGGACAAGACGCCCGGGAACTGACGTTCCGTAAGGATTTGACTCAACACAGAGCATTCATGGCTTGTATACAAGAGAAATCCCTGCAAGAATACAGAGGTGGGCAAACCCCAACATGTAACGCATTCCGCTAAGGAGGGAGTCCAATATGAGCGAAGAACGCGAACTAGCGACCTTTGCGGGCGGCTGTTTCTGGTGTATGGTCAAACCGTTCGAAGAAATGCCGGGAATCGTCCAGGTCGAATCCGGATACACCGGAGGAAAGACCGAAAACCCAACGTATGAAGAGGTTTGCTCGCAAACCACCGGTCACTATGAAGCCGTTCAAATAACGTTTAATCCCAGCGTCTTTTCGTACAAGGACCTGCTCGATGTGTTCTGGCGGCAAATTGACCCCACGGACCCAGAAGGTCAATTTGTGGATCGCGGCCCTTCTTACCGCACGGCAATTTTTTATCACAACGAAGCGCAGCGCGAAGCCGCAGAGTCCTCCAAACAAGCTCTGTCAGAAAGCGGGCGGTTTGACAGACCCATTATCACCCCAATCTTGCCTGCAGGTCCGTTTTATGCTGCGGAAGAGTATCACCAAGACTTTCATCACAAAAGCCCGGCCCACTACCAGAGCTATCGCCGGGGCTCAGGACGCGATTTGTTTCTCGACTTGCATTGGAACAGCACGCAGTCTTAACTACACGGCAATCGCCCTCCGTCAGGCCATTGCGCCTTTCGGAGGGCGATTGTACGCTTGAGAACTTGTGTTATTGGCCTTGCTGTCTAGCCTCGTTGGGTGCCAAAGGGACTTTTTTGCCTAGGGTCTTGCGCATATGAAGCCACGCAAAGGTATGTAGGCCCTTGATGTAAGACAACCCCAGTAAAATGAGGACTCCCCCCGCAACTTGCCCAGCGTAAACCCGTTCGTGGTTCGCAATCGCAGCGAAAGACACGGCTGCAGCTGGAACTAGATACATATAAACCATCGCTTTCGTCGTGCCGATGCGCTCAACGCCTAGGTACCATACAACCATCCCGTAAGCCGTAACAAAGAGGATGGAATACAGCAAGGACATCCATGTGACGTTCCAAAGCGCAACCGGAAACACCGGACGTACGACAATCCCGTTATACAGGACAAGAGAAACCGCACCAATAGCCATGGACCACGAAGTCACCCTCAACGGTGTGTATTTCTTAAACAAAGGCGCCGTCAGGACGGGATAGATTCCCCATATGACCGAATCGAACAGGCCCACAAGGTCTCCGGCCAAGGCGTGTGGGTAGTGCGCAGAAGTTAAATGTCCGGCCAACAAGACGAGAGCCGCGCCGACAAAGGCAACTGCGGACCCAATCTGCATTTTCCAAGTAAACTTCTCCTGTTTCATCAGTGCAGCAAAAAGGCTAGAGAAAATAGGCGACATGGCAATCAGCAAAGACAAGTTGGTCACGGAAGTGTATTTTACAGCCACCGAAAACATCGTGTTGTACACGGAGACTCCCAAAACGCTGACTCCGAGCAAGCGAACGATGTCCCTTCTCGAGATTCTCAAACTGCGCTCAAACAAAAACGTCAAAAGGAACAAGACAGGCGCAGTCCCAAGAAAGCGAAACTCGTTAAACTCAGCAGGGGAAAGTTGGACAAGTCCAAATTTGTTGATGGTGTAATTAATACCCCAGATGATTACAACACTAAAGAGGCCGAGCTCAGTCACCCATCGCTTCACATGCAGCCACCCGAATCTGTATTTTTAGGATTTATCTGTAGATTATAACCAATTTATGGCCATCTGCATATGGGTTTAACCCGCTGCCATACCCTTAAATTCGAGTTCTGCGAACTTTTGGGTCATAGCCTCGTGGTTTAACGACCATTCGATATCTTTGAGCTGGACAGAATCTAGGTACGGAATATCCGTGACAATGGTTGCCAACCTTTTACTTAACATGGCTGCGTCTTTACCAGCCAGTTGCCCATCTTCCGACGGTTCCTTGAGCAGATACGACAAGGGGGGCCTCGCAATCCCCAACTCTTTCATAAACGCCTTCATTTCCACGAGTTCATTCGGATTGAGGTTCTCAATCCTCTCGTACAGCGCCTCCACCGTCCCAAACTCCCGCAGCAGTGGAATGACCGCCTTTTCTCCCACACCGTAAACTCCCGGAATGTTGTCCGAGGTATCCCCTTCCAACGCTTTTTTATCGACCATTTGAATCGGTTCGAGTTGATACACTTCTCTAAAGGTGTGTGTCGTGAATTCGAAAAAACCGTTTAGAACGGGGTATGTTTTGGGTGTGAACCCGAACCGTTCCATGTACTCTTTTGCCTTGGAGGTGTGCAGCCAAACACGAGTCCCTTCCCGGATAAGCTGCAAAGCATCCTGGTCTTTAGTCAGGATTGTCACGGGCAATTCGCAATCAAACTTTCGGGACAGCGTACCGAGGATGTCATCGGCTTCGAATTCCTCCCACTTAAACTGCGCCACGCCCATGGAGTGCAATAGTTCCTGCATTAAGGAAAACTGGGTAGCCAATTCATCGGGAATTTCTCCACGATGTCCCTTATAGGCTGGATACAACTTCCGCCGGAATGTATCTCTTGAAACATCCCACGCTACCGCAAAGTGCGAAGGACTGAATTTCGACCCAAGGTTCAAAAGAATTTTCGTCATCGTCAAGACTGCGTTCGTCGGGATCCCACTAGACGTACGTAAAACTTTTTGCAAGGCCTGGGATTTTTCCTCGTTTGTCTTGGCTGTAAAATAAGGCCTCGGCAGGCTGCCAAAGAAACTTGTAGACAGCAGCGAGGACCCATCAATCAAAAAAAGTTGCCGCAATTTCCAACCTCCAAGCTACTACACTTGTGCTTAGCCGCATTTCGCGAACCTGGTATACTTTACCTAAGTGCAGCATATCGAATTGAGCGTATGCACACCGACATGTTCTGAGTATAGGCTACGGGGAGTTCACAGGGAATACCCTGCTCGGCTTAAGCCAAGAATACATCCGTTAAACGCAGTTTAAAGGAGTTTCCGAAGCGTATGGACAAACTCGATCACAAAGACCACTTTATTAACCGCGAACTCAGTTGGCTGGCCTTCAATGAACGCGTTATGGCCGAAGCACAAGACGAGCAAACTCAACTATTGGAGCGTTTAAAGTTTATTGCGATTTTTTGTTCGAATTTAGATGAGTTTTTCATGGTTCGAGTCGCCGGGCTGAAGGACAAGATCAAATCGGGAGACAACCGGGCGGATGACAAATCGGCCTTGACCCCCAAACAGCAGCTGCAAGAAATTTCAACCCGGGTTCATGCGGATGTTCAACTTCTCTACGACCTTCTTTTGGAATCTCTGATTCCCAGGTTGCGTCAGGAAGGGCTTTATTTGCGTACGACAGCAGAACTATCGGAGATACAAAAGGAATACTTAGCCGCTTACTACGACGAAAAGATCTTCCCGGTTTTGACTCCACTCGCCGTCGATGCGAGTCACCCATTTCCGTTTTTATTCAACAAAAGTCTGAATTTGGCCGTGTTTTTGGAACCGGAAGACGAAGAAAGAGATACCTTGTTCGCGATTGTCCAGGTGCCCACCGTTTTACCCAGGTACATTCCCTTGCCCAGCACCCTCGACGGAGACGAGTTTATCCTGCTCGAAGACGTCATCCGCGAGCACATTGAAACTCTCTTCCCGGGAAACCACGTCATAGAAGCGGGGTATTTCCGCGTTACGCGCGACTCCGATGTAGAGTTTGACGAAGACACCAACGAAGATTTGTTGGAGCAAATTGAAAATGAGTTAAAAAAGCGCAAGATGGGCGACGCTGTTCGGCTGGAGATCCATCACAGCATGAGTGAGTCATTGCGCAGGGTGCTTCAGGAATCTTTGGATTTAACCCACTCTGACGTCTACTCTTTAAACGGGCCGCTTGACCTTACTTTTTTCATGTCGTTTTACTCAACTCCAGGCTATGACGAACTGCGTTATCCCCACATGGTTCCCCAACCGCCTAAAGACCTGTTAGGGGAAAGCCAGATCTTTGACGCAATTGTTAAGAAAGACCTGATGGTCTTCCATCCCTATGAGTCGTTTGAACCGGTCGTTCACTTTGTCAGCCAAGCGGCTGAGGACCCTAACGTTCTGGCCATTAAACAGACCCTCTACCGCGTCAGCGGCCAGTCGCCCATCGTGAATGCCTTGGTGCGCGCCGCAGACAACGGCAAGCAGGTCACCGTTGTGCTTGAACTCAAGGCGCGATTCGACGAGGAGAACAACATCATTTGGGCAAAAAAATTAGAGAAGGCGGGTTGCCACGTCATTTACGGTCTGGTGGGTCTCAAGACGCATGCCAAGATCACGTTGATTGTCCGGCGGGAAGCAGAACAGATACGCCGTTACGTACACCTTGGCACAGGGAATTACAACGACACGACGGCCCGCATGTACAGCGACCTCGGGATGTTTACCGCCCGGGAAGAGTTTGGACGCGACGCCTCAGCGTTCTTTAACCACCTCACCGGGTATGGCACTACTCCACAGTGGGAACGGATTTCCATATCTCCGTTGGGAATTCAGGAAAAATTGTTGGAAATGGTGGAACGCGAAATCCAACAAAGCACGCCGGAGAACCCCGGCCGCATCATCGCCAAGATGAACTCCTTAACCAGCAAGGAGATGATTGTCGCCTTATTCCGGGCTTCGCAGGCACATGTGAAGGTCGATTTGATAGTCCGGGGCATCTGCTGTTTGCGCCCTGGAATCCCGGGTATCAGTGAGAACATTCGCGTACACAGTATCGTCGGCAGGTTTCTCGAGCACAGCCGTATTTTTTACTTTCAAAACGGCGGTGATGAACAAGTCCTGCTCTCCAGTGCAGACTGGATGACCCGGAATTTGCGTTACCGGGTGGAGTTGATGTTTCCGGTCGTGCAAAAGAACCTGAGAGACCGTGTCAAGCGAATCCTTGACGCCCAACTCAACGATAACGTGAAGCGTTCGGAATTGCTCGCCGACGGCCATTATGTACGGGCCTACGTAAAGGACGACGAAGTTCCACTGAACAGCCAGAACTACTTTTTGGAGGAAGCCCAACGGGCTACGCGCAGGTATTCCTTTTCGCAGTTGACGCCAAAAACGCACGCTTAAAAACGGCGTCAGGAAAGTATGACGGCAGTAACAGCCCAAACATGCGTCATGTACACCTTATTGGACTGTACATTCTGTACACCCTGTACATCTGGGCTAGTCGCCTTTCTTTTTGCCCCACAATGCAAACGGCAGCGACACCAGATATACAAACACTGTCCACAGCACAAGACCATGTAAGATTTCCCGCATGAACCTCACCTTTGTCAAGTAGATTCGGTGTACCGGTGGTTCGACGTTCTAACCAAACGTTCTAAGGTTCAATGTGACCAAGAACCCCGGCGTGTTCCAAAAAGGATTACGGGGACCAAACGATTTGGCCCAACACAGCTCTGTTTTTGTTCTATGCATGTTTAATCGGAAAGTGTCAAACCTGCGGAAAACTGTGCTTGATTGATGAGGAAACCGCGCACATATCCGCTGCCCTCCCTATCCTTGGCTAGTTTTTTTAAATGACCCGCGCGTTCTGCGACGAGTTCCAAAGAAATCTCCTGTGGCACGGAACAGCGGCACTCCAGTACAGACAGTGAGATGCCAATTCCCTTGGAATGGACCTTCCGTCCTAAGCGGTCTCTCACCTCAAGAGTTTCTCCATTCGCAGCTTCCGGGTAAAACTGTGCGATTTCGCGGTCGAACCGCGAAATAATGGCCCCGCATAGAGGGTCTGTTTCGGTTTCCCCTGTAATGATGATGAAATCGTCTCCGCCAATATGGCCGACAAAATCATCTGTACGGCCGTAGGTAGCCGCTTCTTCCCGCAAGAGGCTGGCCGTAAAGTCAATCACCAAATCTCCCTTTTGAAAACCGTACGCGTCGTTGAACCACTTGAAGTGATCCAGGTCGGAATAGATGATCGTAAACGGGCGTCCCAAGTGAATGCGCCGTTCGATTTCCCGTTCGATCCGGCGATTGCCTGGCAACCCGGTAAGCGGATTCGCGTCCCGAGCCAGTTCAATTTGTGTGCTTGTAATCGTGTTTAAGATGTCCTGGATCGTTGCCACTCCGGCGAGTTGACCCGACCGTGTGACAATGACCAAGTCGTAGGTTTGTTCGCGGTTTCTCGCCATGGACATGCGCGACACGACCTCCAGCGGAGTGACCGCTTCAAGAACGAGGGGACTGGGGTCCATTAAATTTGAGATTTCACGGTTCCAGTACAGGGAGTATCCGTACTTGAAGGCCAGACGTTGAAACAACTTCTCCCGCATGACTAACCCGACGGGTGTTTGATTCTTAACTACCACAATTCCCGACTCATCTTCACATTGGTTGAAATACTGAACAACTTCGGCAACCGGCACCAAGGGTTCCACACTTTTCACGGGCCGCACAATGTCCTCCACAACTCGGACAATGCCGGCAGCACCCAATTCGTCCATCAAACCTTCGATGAGGTGCACGACACTCGTTTGCGTCTCTTTTCCAACCTGGACAGGTCTATCGTCATCCCCGTTGCCATCCAGTAGACTCCCCTGCCCAAAGTGAACGCCGAGGCCCAGTAAAACCCGCAAATCCTGTTCGTTGTCAATCCCGTCCGCGATCACGCGACAGTTCAGTTTTCTTGACAAATCGAGCATCGTGTCCACAAGAACCGATTTAATCCTGTCTGCGTGAATGCTTTGAATGAACATGGGAGCAACATTTACGTAGTCCAAAGGCACCGAGGACACAAAGTAGAGCGAAGGGCTGGAAATGCCAGCGTTGTGCAGACCTGTGCGATACCCGTGCTGCCGCCATTCGTTGATTTTATCTGCAACATTCCGTGAAATACATATAGGTTCTCCCTCTTGGAGCAACAACAGCACAACTTGTTGGGGAGACACCCCGCACCTGCGCAAGTGTGCATGGAGGGAGTGCGGCGAAATCTGTCCGTTCGAGAGTTGAGACAGATTCACGATGAGGAATACTTCTAGCCCAGAAGGATAGTCTGTCAGCACTGGCAGCGCGTCAATAGACAACGTGTACCCTGTGATGACGCCGGTCGTCAACGACACCACCGCTCGGGCAGCACTCCTTCCCGCGGATTTCATCTTCCTTGTACCGATGGCCCAATCGCCGAGTTCCGCCCGAAGACGCTCTTGCCTTTGTGTAGAAGACAATTCGGGCCGGTCCGCGTCCGGCATATTTCCATCCCCTTTTGCCCCTGCCGTTTAATTCTAAACAGGTTGAGAGCCCAGAGCCCCCGCACCAAAGGCACCGGGGGCTGTACGGGTACCGGCTAACTGGCCAAACACGAAGTTTGAGGTCCCGGTTTCCCCAGCAAAAAACCTTGGCCAAAGTCGATCCCTAATTGACGCAGGAATTCTAATTCCGCGGGTGTTTCAATTCCTTCCGCAATCACTGTTGCAGAAAAACCAGCGCTGATTTGTCCAATTGCTCGAACGATGTCTTGTTTTGTCTGGTTGTTCTCAATCCCGCGAATCAATTCCATGTCGATTTTTACGAAGTCTGGTTTTACTTGCATCAACGTCACGAGTCCCGAGTGGCCTGCCCCGACGTCGTCAATGGCAATCCGATAGCCTTGATTCCGGTAGTGGTCCACTAGCTGCAAAAAGGCCGAGTAGTCTCGAATGGCATGGTGTTCCGTGATCTCAAAAACAATTTGCGACGGAGACAGGCCCATTTCCTCAACGACCATTCGGGTCTCGACCTCGCGAAACGACGCGTCGGCCAAAATTCTGGGAGAAATGTTGATGAACAACTTTTCGTGCGCATCCACGCGTGCTGTCCGGATGGCGCAGTCGCGACAGATCCGTTCCAGAGCCAATAGACATCCACTGCGCTGCGCGTAATCAAACAAGTCCAAGGGGCGCTCCAATTCGGAGCCAGCCGGCCCACGAGACAGGCACTCCCACCCCAACACCGACTGGCTTTCCAAGTTCCATATGGGCTGGTAAACAACGTTGACGTCCTTTTCCTCCACAATGCGGCGCAGTTCTTCAACCAGATGCACTGGCAGGGAGTGCGGGTTGGGGTGCCTGCGCGCCGCAGTCACTGCCTGCATGACTGCATCGAACAGGCGCCCAGGCTGAAGAATGCACTCGGCTTGCAATCCAACGTCCCCCGGTCTTGTCGAAGCAACTCCGTAACGTACACCTTGCCATGGAAGTCCGTGGATGCCCACGCGTTCGTTCAACCCGTTTTCGATGGCTGTAATTCTCCGTTCGATGCCGCACGACAGTAAGCCAACTTGTTCATGAGAGGACAGCAGGAGAAAACCGCTGTCCCAGAGGTGAAACGCTTTGGATGAAAATCCGGGAATCTGTTGTGACTCGCTGAATTCCATCAGCGCGTCCCAAAGGCTTTGTAATACCAGACGACTGCTTTCAGGCCCATAGTCGAGTTCCAGTTGATTAAATCCGTCAATATCGAGGTACAGCACGGAAACTTCACCAGACGGCATATTCATTTCCGTCGTCATCTGCGAATACAGACCTTCAAACAACAGATTGTAGAGACCTTGACGTGAAACGGGGGCGGACATGTGAGTTCCTTCTTTGCTTGAATTTATCCTTTGACGTCCGTACCAAACAGTACGAAACGAGTTCGGAAACTGTTGTACCACCACTGCATCAAACCGGGCCTCCGACTCCTGCCGACACAGAATGTGACCCAGACCCTTGCTGCGCCGATTGCTGGTTGAGTTCTTCCAACGACTTGGATTTGGTTTCTGGGGCGAGCCACACGGAAACCACCAGCCCAAGCATTGAGGCAACTGCAAACAGCCAAAGAGCCGGGGCATTGCCCCACGTCTTAACGAGTTGCGGAAAGACTGACACTCCAAGAATTGCACCCACGCGGCTCACCGCGGTTCCCAGTCCCGTCGCGCTGGCGCGCAGACCCGTGGGAAACAACTCCGTCGGGTAAACAAAGTCCAACACACCGGGGCCCATGTTGGCAAAGAGAACAGCCAACCCAAACAAAAACACCAACGACACCAGAGACGGAGCGGGATCGAAGGCCAACACCACAAGCATCACTGTCAGACCGGCAAACGAGAACAAAATCAGAGGACGGCGGCCCCATCGATCTACCAGAGACAACCCTAAGATGGCCCCCAAACAACTGAGAAAACTGATGACAATTGCCCCCAAACTGGCGCCGAACTGACCGCCGTGCGTGAAGGTCTTAAGAATGGTCGGTGTGTACATCGAGATTCCATAGTATGCAACGTCGTAAGCGAACCAAAACACGCAAACGAACAGCGTCCGGCGTACAAACTGCGGCGAAAACAGGTCACTCCACTTGCTTGGTGCCGTCACAGCACCGACGGTAGACACCGGCTGACCCGTCAAACGTTGCAGTACGTCTGCAGCCTGCTCGAACTGCCCGGTCTGCGCCAACCAACGGGGCGATTCCGGAATCGCCGCGCGAAACAAAATGACAACCAACGCCAGAACGGCGCCGAACAAGAGCATATAGCGCCACGCCTGCGCTCCCAACGGCGTCATAACGAGTCCGATGACATAAGCCGCCATGGCCCCAACGAACCACATCGCTCCAAGCGTCGTCACATGGCGGCCCCTGCGCCTGGAAGAACTAAATTCGGCGACGAGCGTCGACGAAATAGGGTAGTCTGCACCAATGCCAATTCCAAGTAGGAAGCGAAATGCGATGAGTTCCCATACATTCTGTGAAAATGCCGTTAGTGCAGCAAAAATAACAAACGAAAGAAGGTCGAAAACATACAACTTTTTTCGTCCCAGGCGGTCGGTTAAGCGCCCGAGGACTATAGAACCGACCAGCATGCCAATGACAGCGGAGGAGGCGGCCAGACCCATCAGGCCCGCTCCAATATGCCATTGTTTGGACAAAAACGGCAGGGCAACTGCGATGACCGTCAAATCAAATCCATCTAAAAACGTTCCGGCAGCAGACAACAACGTCATGCGATTGTGAAACGACTTCAGGCGGTGCGACTCCAGCACTTGAAAATCCACGCTCTCCACTCCTTTGATAGCCTTTTTGGAACCGTGTTTCTTTGACGACTGGCCGTTGTTTGAATTGAGAGTTCATTTGTTTGGAATTTCTTGTTGGACGTCCCGGTTTCACGGTTTAGGCTTTTTGCCGAAATGTGTAAGGTGTTGGCATACCCGATGATACCCAGCGTTTGTAAAGAGGTTATAATCTCCAGAATAAATTTTCGTAAAAACTTCGCAAAAATACGCAGGCATCACCTTTACCTCCCCCTCGTCTGCCGCTGCAATTGTCTTCATTGACGCGCGTGCGGCGCACCTCAACAACTTCCACAAATTGGTATATACAAGAATAGGGAAAAGGTCCGGTTTTCCGCATAAGAACGCTGGTCCTGAGCAGGCTATGACGCGTAAAAACGATTCTATGGAGGTTGAGCCTATGCAGGGTACAAACATGCAAAACAACATGCAAAACAACATGCAAGGAAGTACGACGTTCGGCGCACACGAGATTATTGGAATGAACGAGGCACTGATGACAAAGGCGGCCAATGTAGAAATGCTGTCTTTCCTCAGCGAACAGGTTCAAGACCAGAGACTGCAGAATATGCTGCGCCAGCAAGCTCAAACCGCTCATCAACACTACATCGAAGGCGTGAACCTCCTGCAGGGACATGGGACTCACATGGCACAACCAAACACCGTTCAGTACCAAGGGCAGATGAACGTTCAGCCCAAACTGGGATTGCGTCAACCGTCTATGCCCGCTCCCAACATGAATGCGCAGACTGTTTCGGAACGCTCCGTTTGCACTGTGGCTCTGAACATGCACAAATTTGGAGCAATTGGCTGGACAACGTTAGCGTTAGAGTGCACAAGTCCGCAACTGAGGTCTTACCTCATGAATGGCGCTTCCATGTGTGACCGGATGGCATATGACGTTTGGGAGTTCATGAATAGCAAAGGTTACTATCAAGTGCCGACGCTGTTGGAAAAGACCACTCAAACGATGATTCAAGCGTATCAAGTCCCGCAGCAAATGAACCCACAAGCAACCGGAATGCCTTGGGGTCAGCACTACCAGTAAGGATGAACGGGGTTTGGCCTGGAAAAAGCCCTCTTGCCGCCAAATTGTCACTTCATAGAAACAGGTGCGGGAATTTTCCGCACCTGTTTCTTGTTACCTCAAAAGCGCTTGCTTATGGTTAAATAAATGAACAGGGTTTGACGCCAAGAAGGCAATCGAATTGCAGCGACATGGGGGGCTTTTTTTGAAGACCATCACCGTTTCCGACCTGGCCGAACAATTCCGGCTCGAAATCATTGCGGGTGCACCTGGCGTAAACACCACCATCGAAAGCGAGGATATTCACAGGCCTGGTCTAGAATTCACCGGGTACCTCGACTATTTCCCGAAAGAGAGAATCCAAATTTTAGGGCGTCAGGAGATCACATATCTGCACTCGTTGACTGCACAGCAGCGCGATCAGCGGATCGGCGCCGTCGTCGCCATGAAACCGCCTTGTTTCGTCATTACCCACGGGCAGGAAGGGTTGGACTACTTCACGCTGCACTGCAACCGCCACAGCATCCCACTGTTGCGAACAGGGCAAAAGTCCACCAACTTTATTAGCCGCTTGAACAACTTTCTCCAACTCGTGTTGGCTGAGGAACAAAGCTTGCACGCGGTGTGTATGAATATCTTTGGCGTCGGAATTATTTTACGAGGTGCCAGCGGCATCGGTAAAAGCGAGGTTGCGCTGGCCTTAATTGAGAGGGGCCATCGACTCGTCTCGGACGATATCGTGATCATCAAAAAAATTGGACCACAAAGCATTATTGGAACCCACAATGTCAACAATCGCGAGTTGCTGCAACTGCGTGGAATTGGATTTATCGACGTTACACGCCTGTATGGGTCTGGGGCCTATCAGGAGGAAACGTCCATCAACTTGGATATCTTCTTGACGCCGTGGGACGATTACGCGAACACGGAACTTCTGGGGATTGAAGACAAGGTCATCGAATACCTTGGCGTCCCGGTGCCCCAAATCGATATCCCAGTGAGACCGGGCCGGGACATTGCAGCGTTGATTGAAGTTGCATGTAAGAACTGGCGGCTGAAATCTCAAGGTTACGACGCACTTGAAGTGTTTGAAAAGCGAATTTTGGAATCCCAGGGGAAGTAACCCGACCCGATGCTGTAGTCCGTGAGGACGGGAAAACCGACGGCCGTTCCCTAAACTCCAAGGAGCTTTCGGCTCCCCGGTTTACTTTGCAAACACCAGGTTCCCAAATTGAGAAACGACCGACTGAGAAATGACTGGTTGGTTCCATGCCCAACTGTTACAGGAGGTCTGGCCCGAGTTGTGCTCATTTTGTTGCTGGCCATAGGGCTTGTCCATGACATTCTGGGACTCCTGACGCATATATACTTACGGCAGGCGGTCACAGCAGCCATGCCGACACGATAAAAACGAAGATTGCGATAAGAATCATCCACATCTCTTGACAACTCCACCCTTGCAACACTGACGCATAGGATATGACTTGTGCCTTGAAAGAGTCTTGAATCTCCCTCCACGCACCCCGTTATCCGGTCTAGCAGAAAAAACAAATACAAAAAGCATAGAAATCGTTTGCGAGTGGAAGACTAGATTACCAAACACCTTAAGTTCAGCTCATCTAGTCAAAAAATCCAGCAAGAGAGGTTGCAAGTATGCCCAAACCAATCAAAGATGGCCGTTACATGGCCGGGCTCGACGGGTTGAGGGCCCTGGCTGTCCTCGCAGTGATTGCGTACCACCTGAACCTTTCGTGGGCTCCTGGTGGACTTCTCGGTGTAGGTGTATTTTTTGTGCTCTCGGGCTATCTCATTACAGACCTGCTCATTGCACAATGGAGACGAAATGCGCGAATCGATTTAAAAGACTTTTGGCTGAGACGGGCAAGGCGATTGCTTCCCGCCTTGTTCGTTATGCTTGTCGCAGTTACTGCATATATAGCCCTGTCGGACCGGTCCCAGTTGGCCTCTCTGAAAGAGGACGTTCTCGCGGCCGTTTTCTACGTCAGCAACTGGTGGTACATTTTCCATCACGTTTCCTATTTTGCCCGTTTTGGTCCTCCGTCTCCACTTCGGCACCTCTGGTCTCTTGCCGTGGAAGAGCAGTTTTACGTTCTCTGGCCTTTGATGCTGGCGTTGATGCTTCGCTTTCTGCCGAAAAAGTGGCAATGGGTGGGCATCACTCTCGCCCTGGCCAGTGCCTCAGCGGTCGCTATGGGGGTCATGTACCAACCCGGAACCGACCCCAGCCGTGTCTACTATGGGACCGATACCCGGGCGTTCGCGCTGCTCATTGGAGCCGCGCTTGCCGTCGTCTGGCCAAGCCAAAGCCTGAATCCGGTCCTTTCCCGTAAAGCGCGCGTCAGCTTGGACCTGATTGGGGGTGTCGGACTACTTCTCGTCATGCTGATGATTTGGAAGACGAACCAGTACGAGGTATTCCTCTACCGAGGCGGCCTTGTGGTGCTTTCCGTCGCCAGTGCAATCCTGGTGGCAGCGCTGGCTCACCCCGCTAGTCGAATGAACCGGTTACTGGGGTTCAAACCTCTGCGTTGGCTCGGAGTGCGTTCCTATGGAATCTATTTGTGGCATTATCCTGTCATCGTCCTGACAAACCCACCGGTAAACACCACGGGCATTGATGTGCCTAGAGCCATTCTTCAAGTCGCGGCTAGCATTGTCTTGGCTGCCGTATCATGGCACTTTGTGGAAAACCCTATTCGTCATGGGGGGCTGCAAAGATTGTGGAAGCCGGTGCGCCAGCATAAATCTTTGCGCCGCGTACACAGACAAAGACTACTTTTGGGCCTGGGGACTGCTTTTGGGAGCGTTGCTTTAACAGCCGTCGTCTATGGTGTAGGTCAGTCGACTCCAGCCGCCGTTTCGAGCCGTGCGGTGTCGCCAGGTACGGTTTCAGGGATGATGAGCGCACGGACGATCGCGGACGTGACTCAAGAAAGTTTCATGGCAGAAAGTTCAACGGGAAAAGGTTCTACAGGGCAAAATTCTACGGGCATGCTACGTGCACATGGTGTTACACCTCCTCCGGCGGCTTCGGCAGCAGTTCCAGTGGCGGGGCCAATCGACCCTGGAACGGATCAAAGCCAAACGGACTTGCAGTCAGGAGTCGTCCTGATAGGACCGCCCCAACCCACGGGCGGGCAACCGAGCAGCACCTCTCAACTGGAAAGAACCGCCCAAGCGAATCAGGGTCAAACAATCAGCCCAAAAGCAAATCCTATCCGTGCCGCTGCACAGAGCAGTGCTGCCGCAACCCGTCCAACCCCCGCGGCATCAATCCAGGCTCAACGCTCGGGAATCGGCGTTACGGCCATTGGCGACTCGGTGATGGTGGATGCCGCGCCGTACCTAAAACAGCTGCTCCCAGGCATCGTTGTCGATGGCCAGGTAGGCCGTCAGTTGATTCAGACTCCGAGCGTCATTTCGCAACTCAAAGCACAAGGTGAATTGGGCAGCCGCGTCATCATCGAACTGGGAACCAACGGTCCATTCACGAAGGAACAACTGGTATCGTTGTTGCAGTCTTTGGGACCCGTCAAGCAGATCGTTTTAGTCAATACCCGGGTTCCCAGGCCTTGGCAAGACGTGGTAAACGCCACGATCTCCCAAGTGGCAGCGACTTTTCCTCACGCCACACTCGTGAACTGGTACGCAGCAAGTGCCGGAAAGAACTCCATTTTCTATCCAGACGGCGTTCACCTTAATCCGCAAGGGGCTCAGTTTTACGCTTCGCTGTTGGCCAACGCCGTCGAGCCGTGAAGCTTTCTTAGGCAGAGTTCACGAATCTCACACTGGTTTCTCGTTGCTCTCTCAGAGTCTTATCAGGCGGCCGGATTACGATCAATGCACCCTTTCCGATGGTATTGGCCTTGGTGGTGGCCAAAATACTCTCAGGGCGGTCGCGCACGAGCCGCCCTTCTTTTTGTTCTCATACACGGCGCGGAACTCTGAATTCAAGACTCAAAGCTGGAGATCTCTTTGAAGATAAAATTGCGGTGCGACAAACCTAAACGTTTAAGTTCCGTCTGATGGCGCAACGTCAACTGATTCAGCACTTCGCGTCCTTTAGGCGTCAGTTGGATGTATACACTGCGTTTGTCCTTTTCGTTGGCAAAGCGATAAACCAAACCAATGTGTTCACACCTCTGAATCAATCCTAAGCAGCTGTGGTGCTTCAGCTGCAGTCTCTCGGCCAGTTCCGTCGGCGTCGCGTGGTCCCGGCCGGGAAAACCTTGGATAGCCAGAAGCAACTGATGCTGGTTGGGTGTAATGCCAGCGTTTCGAGCCGCGGTTTCGCTGAAGTGAAGGAATTTACGAAGCCGGTAGCGAAACTCCGCCAATTCCTCAAAATCGTTTTTTTGTAAATCCACCTGCGTGCCCTCCCCAGAATACGTCCCCTGGATGCTCATCTTTATTCGGAAAAATCCACTTTGAACAAAATCTTAATGCACAATGTGGATTTGTGGAACCGGACTAGTCTGTTTGAACTACTCGGCAGGGAAAATGGACACAATACTCACAGATGAAGAGCATGGGAGAGCCCTAAGGTATTGATGCCATAGCTAGGGTATTGACTCCATAGCTAAGGTATTGACTCCATATGGAAAGGATGGCTTGTACGAGGTTCTTGAGACCGGGCAGGAGAGGCTGTATCGCACAAATGGCAAAGCCGAAGTCTTTGCACATCACATATACACGTCGCATACACACATGGGGGCTGTCTCCTTGCCGGGAAGCCCCCTCTTTTCCATTCGTTTGACACCAGCCTCATTGGGCCCTTGCATGCTCGTAACGGACTAGACCATCGGCAACCGACTGCTTCTCCGCTTCGCTGAGCAATCGGCTTGCCATGGGGAACAAGTGACTGTCCTCTTTCCCAATATGGTTCAACAGTGCGTGAGACAGTTCGCGCAGTTTCTCGCTCATCAGGTTCTTGACGTGTTCATCTGGTTGGCGAAGTTGCGTGTCAAAGATCTCTTGAGCCTCGGTATGCAAGCGCCGGATTTTTTGATGCTCTTCGAGCAACCGAGCTACAGGTCCCACGTCCATGCCGCCGACGTGTTTTGCCATCAGAGGAAAGAGCAACTCTTCCTCGGCGACAAAGTGGCTCGCCAACTCCTGGCGCACTGTCGCAAGGGCATGTTGGACGAGGCCGTCCGATGGGGCCTTTTGGACCGCTTCGAGGATTTTACACAACTCGACGTGATCGGAAACGAGCGGCCGCAACTCGGGAGCAATCTGCTCCACCAATGCAGGGTTCATATACGCATTTTCATGGTCTAAAGCCGGTGTTTGCAGTTTGGGTGCATCGGCTTGAACGGGCGCATCGGCAACCAAAACCAACAATGCCGTGCTTGGTTCCACCGCTTCCAGCGAATGTTCCTGCAGAGGCTCGAGCGCGA
Organism: Alicyclobacillus tolerans; assembly: GCF_021739485.1. Taxonomy (GTDB): domain Bacteria; phylum Bacillota; class Bacilli; order Alicyclobacillales; family Alicyclobacillaceae; genus Alicyclobacillus_K; species Alicyclobacillus_K tolerans_A. Next base: position 48,409 of record NZ_JAJFNK010000025.1, on the reverse strand, counting down.
CAATCTGTGAAGCCGCAAGTTCTTCCGAACGCTCATCGACGGTAAATCGAATTCGCCCCGAAAGTACAATCAAGACCAGGTGGCGGTTGGTCCTGTGTTTGGTGAGCCCTTGACCGGCCGGAAAAGACAGTTGAACAAACTTCGAACCTTCCTTTTGAAACAAACTGCTGACTGCCTGGTCTTTGAAATCCGCAGAATACCTCTCCAAGTGGAATTCCCTCCAATGGCGTACGCTCTCTTCGATAAAAGGCGCAAGTGATTTCGTTCGTACAAATCTTCTCACGAAACGCGCGTGGAGGGTGTGAGTGTCATCACTTGGAACCGTGAACTTGTAGACCTCGTGGAACTAGAGTTTACGAGTTCTTTAAAGCACCTGTGTTGGACGAAACCACCTCCAGCACCTGACTAATAGCATGCGCCAAAGGTGTTTTTACGATGTAATACGCAGCTCCTGCCTGGTACGCTTTGAGGGCGGCACTCGCATCTTGGCTAACCATGGCCACTTGGAGTTCCGGCCGGATTCCGGCTAACGTCCGGATGGCCTCGATTCCTTTGAAGTCGCTGCCAAGGAAATGGGTTTCCATCACGACCATGTCCACCGGATGCCGCTTTGCAAATTCGGTGGCCTCAACCGTGGTACCCACAGTTCCTACCACGATGGCATTGACGACAGAGTTGCAAAACGCCTTGCGCAGGCGCAAGCGGAATAACTCATCAGGGTCTGCAAGAAGAACTCGCAGCTGCTTTTTTCGATTCAAACACAACCACCTTCCATTTACTCACAGAAAACATTACTCACAGAAAACACACCGGGTTTACGCAAAGGAGTGGGCATGTTGGGAAACAGTCACGTGCAACGGGTTCCGGGATGTGGTGGACGAAAGAAGTGTCATCCGCTCCCGCACCGTCTGGTCCGAAACGAGTTCACACCCCCTAAGATTATACTGCCGTTTTTTGTGGACTCAAGCCGCAGTCAAATGCGACAAAGAATTTGGCTGCTGTGCTCGTCCCGCCGCACCTGAACGTTGTTAATCGTCGAAATTTATTGTATTATGGAAAATATTATTTTTTTGTAGATTCGTAGAATAGACGGTACCTCGCACACGCCGGCGGAGGGGTGCAATTGCGCGAAAAGACCAATCGTTTCAACTCTGCATCACCGAACACCAAGACAGATTCCACAGTCATCAGTCCGCCGCGCGAACTGGCAAACAAGCGAGGACGTCGAAAACGGCTCGTTAAGAACGCGGATTGGATTCAGGAGAATGCCAGCGAAGAACGCTATCAGGCGATTGTGGAAAGCATTCAGGAAGGGTATTTCGAAGTCGACTTGGCCGGAAACGTGATGTTTTTCAATCGGCGAATGATTGAGATGCACGGCTTTGCCGAACAGGAGTTCCATAACCTAAACTATAAACGGTTCATTGACGAGCGCGATCACAACTATGTCTTTTCGGTATACAACAAGGTTTTTCGCACGGGAATCCCCCAAAAGCTCGTCGACTACCAAATCATTCGCAAAGACGGAACGCGTTTTGATGCAGAAAGCTCGGTGACTCTCATGCTCAATGAGCACGGCGATCCTATCGGCTTCCGGGGCATTTTGCGCGACGTCTCCAACCGCAAAGAAATCGAGCGGCAAATGAGGTACTTGGCGTATCACGACCCCTTGACCCATTTGCCGAACCGCGCTGCCTTCAACGAGAGGCTCGTACAGGACCTCAGCGACCGAATCCCGATCGCGGTATTGTTTATCGACCTGGACCGCTTTAAGCGAATCAACGATACGTTTGGCCACAGCTTCGGCGACAGAGTGCTGCAAAGCGTCGCAAGCCGACTGGAAGCCTGTCTCGACACGGACGTTTTTTTAAGCCGTTGGGGTGGGGACGAATTCACTTTGCTCGTTCGAAACATCCACAATAAGTCCGAACTGCAAGGCGTCCTGATGGGTGTAGTACAATCGGTCAGCGAAGTCTTGACGATTGACGACAGAGAGTTTCATTTGACGCCAAGCATCGGTGCCATCCTCTCATCCGATCTTCCCAAAGCGTCATCCGAAGACCTGCTCCGACTGGCCGATGCCGCCATGTATGTCGCCAAAGGCCATGGAGGAGGCATTCACTGCTACACGCCAAAGGTAGACGTAGCTTCAAGACGTGGTCTTTTACTGGAACAAAACCTGTATAAAGCTATGAAACAACAGGAACTGTCCGTCCACTACCAACCTAAAGTCTCCACGTCATCCGGCCACCTCGTCGGTGTGGAAGCCTTGTTGCGTTGGCCGCACCCCGTTTACGGCCCAATCAGCCCAGCCGAATTCATCCCCATTGCCGAAGAGTCGGATTTGATTTCAGAGATTGGTGAATGGGTCTTTTACACCGCATGTGCACAAGTGCAACAGTGGCGTCTGGAAGGCTACCCGAACCTCTCCGTAGCCATCAACCTGTCCCCGCGCCAGTTCTTGCACGAGTCTCTGACTTCGCTGGTCGATCAGGTCTTACGAAGCACCGGACTGCCTGGATCCCTGCTGGAATTGGAAATTACAGAAGGCATCTTGCTCGATCCTTTCCACGACGTTACATCGATCATTCACACGTTGAGGAACCGGGGCGTACGCATTTTTTTGGACGACTTTGGCACAGGATACTCGTCCTTGTCTTACCTTCGCCAAATTCCGCTCGATGGAATCAAAATCGACAAGTCTTTTGTCAAAGATTTAAAGCAGCCGCAAAGCGTGGCCATTACTGAGACCATGGTTCATCTTGCGCACATCCTCGATTTGCATGTCGTCGCAGAGGGCGTTGAAACCGAAGAAACGGCCGAAAGGCTGAAAGAGCTGAACTGCGACCAGTTACAGGGTTACTGGATTGCAAAACCAATGTCCAGCGGCCAATTTTCAATCTGGCTGCATCACACCGCACCTTTTCTCTCGCCCAACGCCGCTGGTTCCCGGGTGCAGGACTGAGGTAAGGTTCTAGGACACTTTCCACTCGACGGACCAACCATCCGCGGCACCCCAATCAAAGTTAAAAATCACCCCTTCGGAACTTACCGTTGCAATAGCCCGCACTTGCCTAGGAAGGCCCTTCTAACGCGAGCAGAATGACCTTGCATACGAGATGACTCACTGAATTCCTCCCCATTCTCCTCAAACCTTATTGAACAACGATCATTCTCATAGATTTCAATTTTATTCATTTTCTTGATTTATCTTCATATATTTCTGTATATTTACACTTTTCAATGGGTTGTAGAGGTGAAAACCGTGAAAGAACTCGCTGTTTCAAGCGTGCTTGCCATCGGCTCACTGTTGGGCGCCTGGAGCAATGCAACCATAGCGCAGGCCTCGACCCTCCACTCTTTAACAGACTGTCACATTGTTCTCGACGGCAAACCCGTGAGCTCAGAGACTGGTCTAGTCGTCAACGATACCACTTACATGCCGATTTGGTATGTCGCAGATGCATTGGAGCAAGTTGGAATTAAAAACTCTTGGAACGGACACCAACTGAAGCTTTTTACTCCTTCAAACACCGCGATCCAACTTAAGAAAATATCGTCCGGCACCGGCGACATGAGCATCTATGTAGACGGTTCCCTGGTACAAAACGTTACAGGAATTACGTATACCCCGTCATCGTCAAAACAGCCCACCACATACATGCCGATTTGGTACGTGATGCAAGTCCTCAACCAAATTGGAATCCGCAGCAACTGGGATGGCGTGACGTGGAATTTGTGGAACACCCCCATTTTTGGAAAAGCGTTTCAAAGTTTCGTCAATTCCCGATCAAGTACAGTTTCCGTCGCGGTGTACGATGCAGAAAACGGCCAAACGTATTTGTACAACCCCAACCTCCGCTTTGACACGGCCAGTATCGTCAAAGCGACCATCATGGGGGACCTGTTGCATCAAACGCAAACCAGCGGTCATGCCCTGAATGCAGAAGAAAAGTCGCTCATGCCTCCGATGATTGAATACAGCAACAACAATGCTGCTTCCGAGCTGTGGAACTTGGCCGGACGGTCGACTGGCATTGAGCAGTTTCTCCACTTGGCTGAAATGAATCAAACCACTCCGGGCAGGGGCGGGTACTGGGGAATCACCCAAACCTCCGCTTTAGACCAGGTCAAACTCATTCGCGATTACGCATTTCCGAACCACTTATTAGGCAATCCGCAAAGGGACTACGGGCTTTATCTGATGGAACATGTGGTTTCCTGGGAACGTTGGGGACTGTCGGGCGGTGTACCGTCCGGCACGACTGTGGCCTTAAAAAACGGGTGGTTGCCGATTGGTTCGCAGGGCTGGGAAATCAACAGCATCGGATACATAGACGGTTCTGGACGCAACTATGCAGCCGCCGTACTCACTCGCAACAACCCTTCTGAAGCGTACGGGATCGCGACGGTCCAAGGGATCTCCAGCATCCTTTGGAAGGAACTGTAGTTGAATCGATGGATTGAATCCAGTTGGAATAAAAGAGGGCAGCCCAAGTGAGCTGCCCTGCCTGGGGGCCCTTACTGCGAGGCTTCAGCCCCCGCTTACTTCCAGACGTCCTGAGCGATAGTTACAACGTGCCGCAGTTTCGCCCACTGCTCATCTTCCGTCAGCAGATTGCCTTCTTCGGTCGATGCAAAACCGCACTGCGGGCTGAGGTTCAACTGTTCCAAAGGCACGTATTTGGAGGCTTCTGCAATTCGGCGCTTCACTTCCTGGGCATCCTCCAACTGGCCTACTTTAGATGTAATGAGGCCCAGTACAATCTGCAAGTCTTTGCGTTTCACGAATCGCAGGGGTTCAAATCCCCCCGCCCGGTCCGTGTCGTATTCCAGGAAAAATCCGTCGATGTTCAAGCCTTCAAACAGCGTTTCCGCAACCGGCTCATATCCTCCGGAGGCAATCCATGTCGATCGAAAATTTCCGCGGCAAATGTGCATCGTAATCTTCATGTCGCCCGGCCGATCCGCTACCGCTTCGTTAATCGTTCTCGCGTAAAGCTGTTTCAACTCATCCGGAACAAGTCCTCTGGAGCGGACCTGCTCTCTTTGTTCTTCGGAGCAAAAATAGGCCCAGGACGTGTCATCCAGTTGCAAATAGCGGCAACCCGCATCGTAAAAGCTGCGAATCGCCTGTTTGTATGTAAGGGCCAGATCGTGGAAGAACTCTTCTTTGTCGCCGTACACACCCTCTTCGATTTCTCCCCTGAAATGGAGCATACTTGGGCTTGGAATGGTCATTTTGGCCACGTGACTCCCGGCAACGCTGCGAAGAAATTTGAAGTCCTCCAACATCGGGTGGTTCGAGAAACCGAGTTTGCCCACGACTTTGATGGAATGGGATTTTGTCTGTTGCTGATGGAACTGAATTCCGGTTGTCGGGCTGTAGCCTTCGACCCCGTCTAGATTCTCAAGAAAGTCAAAATGCCACCATGCGCGTCTGAATTCACCGTCCGTTACGGCCTGCAAACCGACTTCTTTTTGCTTTTCGACAATGCGGCTAATCTCTTCGTTCTCCACCGAACGCAGCTGTTCAGCCGAAATTTCACCGGCGGCTTTTTGCGCACGTGCGCGTTTTACAGCCTCCGACCTGAGTAGACTGCCGACCTGGTCCGCTCGAAACGGCGGTTCTGTGCGACGCAAGCTCTCATTCAACCCATTCGTCAACGGCGATCCCTGCTTCCCTGGAAAATTGACTACCCATACGGATTACGGATTATTGATTATTCTTCTATCCTAACACCCCAACTCCTAGAGGCCAAACCGACGAATGAAAAAAAGACAAAAAAGCCAGGCGCACCGGTTTTTACACCGGGCATCCTGGCAAGTTTCAAGCGGGTCTGAGTGTTTTCAATCGGGCCTAAAGGTCTCGATAGCGTGTCCCGTTTCAAACCCCAACTTCGATAGAATCGCGAGGCTTACGACATCTTATACTGCGGCTGAGTCTGAGACTCGGCGACATTGCTGGATACCTCGTCTTCTTCTTGACCCATGTTGGGTACAGGCAACGCAGCTGAAATTCCCCAGTAATAGATTGCAAAAGACATGACAACCACGACCACTTGGTCCCACGGGGCCGGGATCCCCTTAACCCCTTGGAAGGTACCCAGGTACGAGATGACCATCATCAACGCGAAATAGACGATAATCCACAGCGAAGATTTGACCTGCTGACGGAAAGGAATGTGTTTGGGAGCAAACCTGTTGAAGGCCACGTAGAAAAGAAACATTACAATTTGGGCTCCAAGCAGCCAAGAGTCGGTTTGCCACCCAGTCCAGTAAATAATCAGTGAAGCCACCGCAAACGATAGGGGGGCTATCACCGAGTAGCCTTTCAACTTAAACGGCCTCGGCATATCAGGCGCTGTACGCCGGAATGCGTGCAGAGAGATGGGACCTAAAATGTAGGTCAATACCGATGCGGAAGAAACGACGCCAACGAGAGTGTCCCACGAAGGAAACGGCAGGGTAAAAAAGATCGCGAGAACAAAAGCCAACCACAGTGCTGGACGAGGCACGCCTGATTTTCCATCGACTTTCGTAAACACCTTAAAAAACGTACCGTTGCGAGCCCAAGCGAAGATGACGCGCGCCGTCGCGGCCAAGTAGATGTTGGCCGTACCGCTTGGAGAAATCACGGCGTCGCCCAAAATGACCGTCGAGAGCCAACCTAAGCCCAAGGCACCCGCCAAATTCGCGAACGGTGACGTGTAGTTCAGCGCAGCCCAGCCGTGCAAGAGGCTGCGGCCAGGGACGGCGCCTACAAAACTGACCTGGAGCAAAATGTAAAGCGCTGCGGACAGGAACACGGCCAAAAAAATGGAGAGCGGAACGTTTCTCTGTGGGTTTCGGGCCTCCGAAGAAAACCCAACCGCTTGCTGGAAACCGAGAAACGCAAAAATGATGCCTGCAGTCGATACCGCCGATTCAATTCCAGAAAAACCGGCTGGTGCAAAGCTGTGCGACGAAAAATTCGTCGGTTGTAAGTGAGTTAATAGAACGATAATCGTCAAGGTCGGCACAACAAACTTAATTGCCGTGATAATCGTGTTGGCTTTCCCAAACAAATTGACCGAGGCGTAATTTAAAAGAAAGAAAACGACGAGTAAAACAAACTGCATAAACCACCCTAACAGTGTCGGACTGCCGCTGCCCAGCGCCGGCCACCACGTATCCGCGTACTGCCGCATGGCCTCCGCTTCAATGCCGGCGACACTCGCAAAGGCGATGATGGATGCGACTCCCGTTAAATACCCTAACAGTGGACCATGTGAGTAATCCGGGTAGCGAACGGTACCACCGGCTCGTGGCAACGACCCTCCGAGTTCAGCGTACACCAACCCGAGCAAAGTTACCGCCACAGCTCCGATAATCCAAGAAATCCAAGCAGCAGGCCCTGCGACCTGCGCTCCCCGTTGTGAGGCAAACAGCCAACCGGATCCGACCATGGATCCTAATCCGATAAACGTCAAGTCGGCTAGGCTCAGTCGCTGTCTCAACTTCCCTTCCTGCTTCATCTTGGTGCCCCCTCTAGCAATTCGTAGTTGGCTTTTCGTGTCGAAAAAGCTCGACGACTGCGTTTCAGTTTACCTCGTATTTTCATATAAAACAATGTTTCTGAATTCGATTGAGAGAACAGTTTAATTCTGTTCAAATTTCTGGGATAATCTTGCAAAGTACGAAAACCCGTACTCTTCTGTTCACATATTTAAGCTTGCAGGGCATCGCGTTTCGCCAGGTATTCATCATAGGTGCCCCGAAAATCGGTCAGGCCCGATGGAGTCAACTCAATGATACGGTTTGCGACATCTGCCACCATTTGACGCGCGTGAGAGACGAAAATTACGGCCCCGTCAAACTCAGCCAAGGCCTTGGTCAAAGCGTCAATCGACTCCAGGTCTAAGTGATTGGTCGGTTCGTCGAGGACGAGAACGTTGCCTTGGAGAAGCAGCATCTTCCCGATAACCAACCGGGCGGATTCTCCGCCAGACAGTACATTGGTAGACTTGTGGACCTCGTCTTTTGAAAACAACATGCGGCCCAGAATGCTGCGAATGGTTTGCTGATCCACTTCCTCGTCAAAACTTGTGAGCCAATCGTAAACGGTCGTATCTTTGTCAATCACTTCGTTGTGGTCTTGGGCAAAGTATGTCGGAAGAGCAGACTGTCCCCACGAAACACTTCCCATGTCCGGTGTCAATTCACCCATCATGACATTGAGCAGCGTGGTTTTGCCGACGCCATTTGCGCCAATCACGGCCACTTTTTCCCCGCTCATGATTTCCAAATTGACGTCTTTGAGCACGTGTAAGTCTCCAAACGACTTCGATACGCCCTCCACGGATACCACTTGCTTGCCCAGCGGCTGCTTCGAAGTGAATTTGATATACGGAGCCACTCGGGACGAGGGACGAACCTCTTGGATCTCGATCTTTTCAATCTGCTTCTGGCGGCTCGTGGCTTGTTTCGCCTTACTTTTATTGGCTGAAAAGCGTGCCACAAACTCTCGCAGTTCCGCAATTTTCTGTTGATTTTTCGCATTCTCTGCAAGCAACTGCTCGCGTGCGAGCGTACTGGCTGCCACAAAGTAATCGTAGTTTCCAGAGAACATAGAGATCTGCTTGTAGTCGACGTCCACCATATGCGTGCAGACGGTGTTCAAAAAGTGCCGGTCGTGAGAAATAATGACCATGGTTCCTTTGTGCCCCAGCAGGAAGTTTTCGAGCCAACGGATCGTATCCAAATCCAAGTGGTTGGTGGGCTCGTCTAACAGCAAAACATCCGGGCGCCCGAACAGAACTTGAGCAAGCAGAACGCGCAACTTGAATCCGCCAATCATGGAGCTCATTAAGTCGCCGTGCTTCTCCACGGGAATACCTAGACCTTCAAGCAGTTCCGCGGCAAAGTACTCTGCGGAATACCCGTCCATTTCTGCATAGGCGTTTTCCAACTCTCCGACTTGCATCCCTTGCTCCTCGGTCATTTCAGGCAGGGAATACAACCGGTTCCGTTCTTGCATGACTTGCCAAAGTTCTGGATACCCCATTAACACGGTATCGAGCACCGTGTACTGATCGTAGGTGTAGTGGTCCTGCCGAAGAACTCCCACGCGTGTGCCCGGGGCGACAGAAACACTTCCCGTGGACGGTTCAAAATCCCCCACCAGGATTTTCATAAAGGTCGACTTTCCCGAGCCGTTGGCGCCTATGAGTCCGTAGCGGTTTCCTTCGTCAAAGCTTAGGTTCACATCTTCAAACAAAATCCGGCTGCCAAAAGAAACCGAAACGTCTTTCACGCGAATCATTCACGAATCTCCTTTTTAACGCCGAGCCTCCCTGTCGGTTGAATCAATCCACCCAAAACGGGCCCAGCGAAACGTCATTCATCCAATATACCACGAGTTACAAGCCTAAGGCGTCACGTCAATAGAGGATGCGAACGGTGTAATTTCTTCCAAAAGGCGTCGGGCCTCTTGCTCACCCAAAGCCGCAATTTGGACATCGTCCTGAGCGAGGCAATGCCAAGCGAAAGTTCGTCCCAGGTTTGAAAACGACGCTTCAAGCGTGTCACTCTTTGCGGCGTCGCGGTACGCCTCCATGCGCATATTGACGACTTCCATGTTCAAGCCCGAAGAACTCACGAGGTCCCACAACGAATCCATCACCCATTTCCGCTGGGAAGAAGCATGCCACGAGAGATAGAGGCCGAGGTCAATCAAAAAAAGGGACAAGTACACCAACTCGTCCGCTGCCCGCTGGCGTTTGGAGACCGGTATGGACGGTGACTGCGGAAGTTCAACCGCAATTTTGCGAAACAGCTCATGAGTAACATCCCGAACGTTCATTTTCTGTAAAGTCAAACCAGTCTGCCCCCTAAGTCGCACTCCTCGCAAAAACTTTGAATATGCACGATGTAATGCGAATGCATACACCTTAATACTTCGGGACGACGCGACGCAAATACCTGCTCCAAGACACCCAGTTCAAACCACCGATTCAAGCTCTGGCAACCCGCGTATTCCTTACGGCGCAGTGACGTGGTTCACAGCAATGCGGCCGTTTACTCGTAAACTGGAATCGTTGGCCGTAGTTTGCGCATGAAAGCGAATCCGTGCAGCCCTTCGCATTAGGTGTACAATAAAAGCCAGAAAATCCAATTTGCCAGAATGCTCTGGCCTTTGCAGAACCGATTCCCCAAAAGCTGGCTTCAAAATCCGGCTTCAAAATCCTACCGAAAGAAGGGTTTGCGAGATGGACTATGTCAAACTTGGTCACACTGGATTGGACGTATCCCGCATTTGTCTGGGTTGTATGAGTTACGGGGTTCCAGAGCGCGGCAATCACCAATGGGTCCTGGACGAAGAACAGAGCCGTCCCTTTATTCAAAGAGCACTGGAACTTGGCATCAATTTTTTTGATACGGCAAATGTCTATTCGGATGGAACCAGTGAGGAAATTGTCGGCCGGGCGCTGAGAGACTACGCGCGTCGCGACGAAATCGTCATTGCCACGAAGGTGAACGGCAGAATGCATCAAGGTCCGAACGGTGCCGGACTGTCCCGAAAGGCCATCATGACGGAGATTGACAACAGTCTGAGGCGTTTGGGAACCGATTACGTCGACCTCTACCAGATTCACCGCTGGGACTACAACACCCCGATTGAAGAAACAATGGAGGCGTTGCACGACGTGGTGAAATCCGGCAAAGCCAGATACATCGGCGCGTCTTCCATGTACGCGTGGCAGTTTTTAAAAGCCCTACATACGGCGGAAAAACACGGATGGACCCGCTTTGTGACGATGCAGAACTACCTGAACCTCCTGTACCGGGAAGAAGAGCGCGAGATGATTCCGCTGTGCAAAGAGGAAAAAATCGGCCTGATCCCCTGGAGCCCTCTGGCACGCGGACGGTTGACCCGCGACTGGGAGGAAAGCACGGCGCGCTCCGAAACCGACGAATTCGGTAAGAAACTGTACGCGTTGACGGTCGGCGCTGATGAAAAAGTGGTCAAACGCGTCGCCGAGGTGGCTAGCCAACGCGGCGTACCGAGGGCACAAATTGCATTGGCGTGGGTGCTGCAAAAGGAACCTGTAACTGCTCCCATTGTGGGCGCAACCAAAATGCATCATCTGGACGATGCCGTTGCAGCGCTGTCGATTCGGCTGACGTCCGAGGAGATTGCCCGCTTGGAAGAGCCCTACGTCCCTCACCCAGTACTCGGTTTCAACTAGTTGATTTCTAAAACCGTCAAATCTATCATGGAGATAAGCTCACTTTTTTTCCCACTTATGTAAAAAACAACGGTTGTAATTGTATATTTCATAGAGCGAGGACGAGAGTCTTCGCTCTTGTTCACGTACTTCCCGGCTTTGCGGCCGTTAAAGCGTAAGCCGTTTGAGCGTAAGCGGTTCGACCGCAAGCCGTCTAAACGCAAATTTTTCGTCTCAGATGAGGAAGGGGAAAAGTAGATGACTTCACGAACCCGCATTGTCGTTACGGGCATGGGGAGTGTAACGCCATTCGGAATTGGCGTTCAAAGCTTTTGGAATGGGATTCTCAAAGGGCAGTCCGGGGTGGCCGCAATTTCGGACGCAAAGTTGAGCCAGTGGGTTCCCGTGGCGGCGGAAATCAAGAACTTCTCCCCAGAGAGCTTTCTGCCAAAGAAACTGGTCCTGGATACTGACCGTTTTACCCAACTTGCCCTGGTGGCAGCTATGGAGGCCATCGGCGATGCTGGGTTTGACAGCACCTCAGAGAATCCATTTGGAACCCATGGTGAATCCGATCGCGTTGGAATCTCCATGGGTTCAGCGTTTGGCGGCGTTCAATCCTTGGAGGCGGGCGCGATTAAGCTTACCTCCTCGACGCGCGTCAGCCCGCGCATTGTATCCAAGTCCATACCCAATGCGGCTGCCGGGGCCATTGCCATGCGCTATCACATCCAGGGGCCATCGATGACCTACGCTACAGCTTGTGCATCGGCTGCCAACGCCATTGGGGAAGCTTCTTACTGGCTGCGCGGCGGCGAAGTCGACATGGTGCTGGCCGGCGGGGCTGAGTGTTTGTTTACTCCGGTGATATTGGCTGGACTGCGCGCAGCTGGCGCATTGGCTGTAGCCGGTCCAGAGGACTTGAGCCGTTGGTCTAGGCCGTTCGATCGCGATCGGCAAGGCATGGTCATGGGCGAGGGCGCCGCCGTACTCCTCTTGGAAGAGTTGGAACACGCCAAGGCCAGGGGTGCAAAAATTTATGCCGAACTGACCGGTTACGGCGCTTCCAATGACGCGTATCACGAAACGGCTCCCCATCCTCAAGGCGACGGAGCTGCGCTTGCGATGACTCGAGCATTGAAGTCGGCTGGTCTTTCCCCGCAAGACATTGATTACGTCAATGCGCACGCCACCTCTACTCCGGCTGGCGATGCTGCGGAGAGCCTTGCGTTGCGCCGGGTGTTTGGTGAAGTTCTGGCGAATATTCCAGTGAGTTCCATCAAAGGAGCCACGGGTCACATGCTTGGAACAGCTGGCGCCATCGAGAGTGTCGCGTGCATCAAGGCGATTGAAGACAATTTGCTTCCACCCACGGTACATTGCGACAATCCTGACGATGTCGCGCCACCAGACTTGATTTTAAACACCCCTCGCGAGCAGCACGTTGAACGAGTGCTCAGCAACTCTTTTGGTTTCGGTGGACAAAACGGCGTGTTGGTATGGGAACGCTCGAAGTATTTCGACATCCGTAATAATTGATTGAGATGCGTTCAGGTGTTATGGTAGTTATGTACTCATAGTTAGTTACCGAAGTAATCTTAGTCTCCGCTGTAAAATCAGCACGGGTCACATCGGTTTTGAGCCCATGACCATTTGGCGGGTATTGAACGCCCGCTTTGAAATCGAACCAAGGAGTGAAATCGTCTATGGAAAACCAAACACTTTCAAAAGAAGAAATCGAACGCCGCGTGCGTAAGATTGTCTCCAACTACTTGCAGGTCGCACCGGAACAAGTTAAGCTATCCAGCCATTTGGTCGACGACTTAGGTGCCGACTCACTAGATTTGACCGAATTGGCCGTCGCCTTTGAAGACGAGTTTCAAGTCGAGATTCCCGACTCCGAATTCGCAAAAATGATGACCATTTCCGGAGTTGTAGAGGCCGTCAAAGTCCGAGTCGGTTGATTCAATTCAAAATGGCAGGTGATCCCCTAATGTTCTCATTTCCTGGAATGGTGTTGACGGAGCAACGAGCCACGGAATACATGAAAAACGAAGTTTGGAACCAGGACACCTTTTTGGACGTCTTCGAGCGCAATGTCATGCATGTTGGCGACCTGGTTCACCGGGATGACCTCCGCAAACTGACCTACCGCGAGCTTTGGGCAGAATGCGAAGCTTTTGCGGCCACTTTGCGCGAGCTCGGAGTTCGCAAAGGCGACCGTGTGGCGATTCAGTTGCCCACTTCGCTCGATTACTTGGTGGCCGTGTTCGGCAGTGCGAGGATTGGAGCCATTGCGGTGCTGCTGCAAACGGACCTTGCGCAGCAAGGCGTGGAATACAGCCTTGACAAGTCCAAAGCCTCCATCATGGTCGTTGCCGACAACTACCGTGGCCAAGCTTTGGCGCAAACGGCCTTCTCACTCAAGCCTCGTATGCCTCACCTCAAAACTATCATCGTACAAGGAGCAGAAGGCGCTTTGCCGGAAGGGACGCTGGAGTTCGAACGGGTCCGGCAGTCCAAACGAACCCTCTCCGCCGCGGATGCCGCTGAAAACCGCCCGCAAGCGCTTGATCCGTTTGTCATGGTATTCACCTCCGGCACGACCGGCTCTCCCAAAGGAGTTGTCCAACTTCATGCAAATTACCTATGGGCAGCTCGCGCCTACGCCAAGTTGTACGGCCTGAAACCAGGCGATGGAATGTTGGATATGGCTCCCATTTGTCACCAAACCGGGATGCTCGTGGGCGTAACCATGCCCTTGGTCACCTCCGGCAGAATCTTACTGGTGGAGCGGTTTTCGGCCAGCCGTGTGTTGCAGTGGATTGAGGAGGAACAGCCTCGGTCGCTCGTGGGAGCGCCGCCGCACGTCATTCATATCGCCAACAGCGCGGCACTCAAAACCCGCGATACCTCTTCCGTGCAGTACTTCTTTTATGCCGGGGCACCGGTGGCGAGTTCCGTACTCAAGCAACTGCAATCTGACACAAATTGGACCATTGGCGCCATGTTTGGCTGGACAGAAGGTTTCTTAGCGACTGCCACCCACCCGGATGACCCAGTAGAGGTGCTGACCACTACAGTCGGCTACGCCATCCCCGGTACGGAAGTCGTCCTCGTCGACGAAGACGGGAAAACCGTTCAGCCTGGGACACCGGGAGAAATGTGGAGCCGCGGCCCGAATTTCAGCGCAGGTTACTACCACAACCCAGAAGCGGCTGCCAGACAGTGGGACGATGAAGGATGGTTTCACTCCGGAGACTGGTTTCGGCAAGACGAAGCTGGGCGGTATATCTTCATGGGGCGGATGGACGACATTATCAACCGCGGCGGCACCAAGATCGACGCCAAAAGCGTCGAAGACGCGTGTGCAGCTTATCCTGGCGTCGAGAACGCAGCCGTGATTGGCATCCCGGACCCAACGCTTGGACAAAGAACGTTGGCGTGCATTGTCTTAAAGGAAGGAACGGTACCGTTTGAGTTGGGTGAACTCAAGGACTTCTTGAGTGCAAACGGCTTGTCGAAGTTCCAATTGCCTGACCGATTGGTGTTTCTCGACGCCCTCCCCGCGACGCATTCCGGAAAAATCAGGAAGAAAGAGCTCCGGGAACGATTCAAGACCGCAGACAACCTGTAATTCGTTTTGAATTGCGCAACAACCCTGAGCCGTAAAATCCATTTGGAGGAATTGCAGTGAGCAGTGAACCAGTGAGTCATGAACACTTGAAGGAACGTGCAGAGGCGATTTTACAGCGGGCCGTGTTGTTCCGTCAGGAGGAGGCCCCTGCTTGGGGAGAGCAAATTGAACGCACGGGCGAAATTCCATCTGGATTGTGGGAACGCATGCGCAACCTCGGATTTCGCCGGTTAACCCTTCCCCAGTGGGCGGGCGGTGAAGGCCTGCCGCTTGAAATGTACTTTCCGATTCTAGAAGAAATGTCGCATAACCACGGGTCCATTCGCATGATTTTTCACGTTTCCAACAGCATTTGGCGAACCATCGCAAAGGGGTCGGAAGAACAGCAAAAATACTGGCTTCCAAGAGTCGCAAATGGGGATGCGGTGGTGGCATTCGCCCTGACCGAACCGGACAACGGCACGGGGATTGACCTGCAGACCACGGCGGTTTACGAAAATGGGAAATTTGTCTTAAACGGCCGCAAGCACCTGATTACGTTCGCCCACGAGGCGGACGTCACGGTGGTCATCGCTAAGACGGACGCCAGTTTAGGGCGATATGGACTTACGGCGTTTTTGGTGCCCAGAGGCCGAGACGGCATGAAGCTGGAGCCGATGCCGGAGATGATGGGGGACAAAGGCTGTTCACACGCGATCGTCACCTTTGACCAGTGTGTCGTTTCAGAAGAGGAAGTCCTTGGCAGCGTGGGACAAGGTTTTGAAATTGCACTGCGTGGATTCTTAGACCAAAGCCGTGCGTCCATTGCTCAAAGCGCTGTCGGGTTAGCTCAGGAAGCACAAGACCGGGCTCTCGATTTCGTCCGCCGCCGGACCACCTTTGGCAAACCGCTGTCCAGCCGGCAGGCAGTGCAAATGCGGTTGGCCGACATGGCGACTTTGACCCAGGCCGCCCGGCTTTTGTGCCTGGATGCCGCAAGGAAGTTCGATGCCGGGCTGGATATTGCCCGCGAAGCAGCTATGGCCAAAGGATTTGCCATCCGCATGGTGCGCGAAGTCACAGACGGTGCCCTGGCTTTGTACGGAGGCGTCGGCTACGCCGTGAACAGTCCCGTGGAACGCCTCTATCGGGATGCAAGGAGCCTGTGGTTCGAAGAAGGCACTTTGGAAATGCAGAACATGACGGTCGCCGAATCTTTGCTGTCTGATGCGAGAAAACGCGATCGGCAACAGCGCCAAACCGCCGCAACAATCGTCGATTAAACGGGGCAATCAAAACCAACAGCAATTGTGGATACGCGAATGACAAAAGAATCATGCAAGAATGAGAGAAGACAGAGAGAAGAATGAGAGAAGACAGGGAGAAGAATGATAGAAGCTGAAGCGATGGAAGCGGCTGTTCTCAATGCGTCCGGCAATTTGACCCTGCAAGACCTCCCCGTCCCAAAGCCAAAGGCGGGCGAGGTGCTGGTTCGCGTCGAAGCGTGTGGAGTCTGCGGCTCGGATAAGCAGGTGTTGGCTGGCGAAGCGGCTCCGCCTGGAACTCAACTGCCGGTGGTCCTTGGCCACGAGATTGCCGGACGGATTGTCCAGTTTGGCCCCTCGCCAGAAAACGTTCCTCCCGGCACGGGCGGTGCCGGTAACAATGGCGACAGCCAAGACACCCACCGCATCCGCGATGGCGCACGGAGTTGGAGCTTGGGCGACGAAGTCCTGGTATATCCGTTTCTTCCCTGCGGACACTGCCGCTTGTGCACCCTTGGGTTCGAAAACTTGTGTCTCAGTCAAGAAGTGATAGGCTACCACCGCAACGGCGGTTATGCGCACTTCGTTACAGTACCGTTATCTTCTCTAGTGCGCAGGCCGCACCATCTGCCTGCAGCCGTTGCTGCGCCGTTGGTGGACGCCTTTGCGACGTCCTTTCATGCCCTGTGGCAGGTGTCTAAGGCTTCCCAACGCGATCGCGTCCTCATTCTCGGCACCGGCGGCCTTGGCCTGTCCGCCGTGGCTGTGGCGCGGGCCATCCCAGTTCAGGACGTGGCTGCATGGACGATGCGACAAGATGAGGAGTCCTTCGAACATGCTAGACAGACGGCGTTGGCTGCCGGAGCCAGTTTTCTGTGGCAAGGTACGCCTGAAAACGCACGGGCCGTTTCCCGGGAAGTCCGGCGATGGTCCGAAGGAGGCGTGGATGTTGTGCTCGACACCCACGGCACCCAAGCTTCGATGAACATCGGGTTGCAGTTGCTGCGCCCTGGCGGCCGCCTGTGCGTCATTGGCATGGACAACAGCGAAGTGACATTGCCCTCAACGCCGGCCTGGGTCCGGAAAGGAATTCAGGTGCTAGGAAGTTACGGGTCAAAACGAGAGGACGTGGAAACCCTCGTCTCTTGGGTCGAGTCAGGGCGACTCAACGCCGCGGCTCTTCCAGTGATCGAGTTGCCGTTGTCTCAAATCCACACCGCTTTGGCCGGGAAAGTCCCCGGTCGAGCCGTGATTCGCCTTTAAGGGAGTGGTTTTATATGCCAACCAATGTTTCGCGCTATCAAGACAAAGTCGTGCTGGTCACGGGAAGCTCCCGAGGGATCGGGAAACGGTTAGCTTTGCGGTTTGCACAGGAGGGTGCTGACGTCGTCGTCCACTATTTTCGCAATGGCGATGCAGCTCGGGAAACCGCCGCTGAAATTGAGCAAATGGGGCGGCAAGCATTCATTGTCAAAGCCAACCTGGCGCAGGAAGAAAAGGTAGAAGAACTGTTTTCGGCTGTAGAGCAGCATTTCGGGCACCTGGACGTGTTTGTTCACAACGCTGCGTCCGGCCGAAACCGTCCCGCGATGGAAGTCGACACGAAAGGCTGGGAGTGGACCAATAACGTCAATGCACGGGCGTTTTTACTTGGAGCACAGCGCGCTGCTAAGTTGATGCCAGAGTCTGGCGGGGCCATGTTGGCGATTTCGTCGTTCGGTTCACACCGAGTGTTCCCTTACTACACCAGCGTCGGCGCAACCAAGGCAGCCATTGAGTCGATGGTACGCTACTTTGCTGTGGAACTCGCACAGAAAAAAATTAACGTCAACGCCATATCGGCGGGAGCGGTCGAGACCGGGGCGCTTGAACACTTCCCGGAAATCGAAAAAACGTGGGCAAAAATTAAAGAAAAAATGCCCTATGATCGCATGGTCAATGCAGACGACGTTGCGAATCTCACTCTGTTTTTGTGTTCAAAAGAAGCGGAAATGATTCGCGGACAGACCATCCATCTCGACGGCGGCATTACGCTGCTCATCCCCTGAACCGCTACATTTTGAAGGTCGGTTAGGCATACGTGTGCCGCCGGTGATTGAGTTGAATTGAACTGTCGGAGAAAAACGTTCCGCCTAATCCGTCATGTCACTTTCGGCGATTCTCCACGGATGGGTATACACATTGAAACACTGGCCCCGTACGAAACCAACCGCTGTAATGTTCAGTTCATCGGCAATGTCGAGGGCGAGTGCTGTGGGAGCTGACTTCGCGAGGACAATCGGGGCGCCAATTTTGCCGACTTTTAACACCACCTCTGAAGACAAGCGTCCGCTGAACGTAACAATTTTACCGTTCAGGTCGATCCCGGACCGAATCGCATAACCGTACAGTTTATCCAATGCGTTGTGCCGACCGATGTCTGCACGGGTCTGAAAGACTGAATCTGAACTGCAAATGCTCGCCACGTGAACCGCACCCGTTTCCTGAAAGAGACCGGCCATTTCTTCCATGCGATTAACCAGGGCCAGGACAGACTCGGGATGAATCTCCGTGCGGTCTTCCACACGCTTAGCCGTGTGAGCATCGTTGTAGAAATAAAAGGATTGCCGGCTCTTTCCGCAGCAGGATCCGATGTAGCGCTTATTATAAAAGGCCTGATTGAAGTTCACGGACGTCGACGTCTGAACCCGTGCGGTGCCCGCGTGCAAGTTGACAGTCAGGTCTTGGAGTTGGTCCAGTCTCCGGATGACGCCCTCTGAAGCCAAAAACCCAACGACCAGATCATCGAGGTGCTCTGGGGTGCAAACCACGGTTGCCATTTCTTGTCCATTGACGTAGATGGTCAATGCGTATTCGGTCGCGATGGTGTCCTCCAGCCTGGTTTTGACCCTGCCGTTATAGCGAAGGATGGCCCGGCTTGTGCTGACAGGCAGGTCTCGAGTAGGCATCCGAAATGCAGCCATATCCGTCACCTCACAGTATTTCTTCCAGGTTAAACTCACAAGCGTTGAACTCAAAATTCCCCTTAAAGGTTCCCTTGAGCTTTCGTATTAAACTCCCCCCACCCTTGACCCTCATCCAGACCCACATCCGGATTTTTCACACTTCGCGGGCGGAATCAAAAAAGCGAAGAGGCCAGCCCACAACGGTACCGGCCCCCTATATCCTAACATATTACGAGGTTACTCAGAGCCTGGTTTCAGGTGCTCGCCCATTGACTTGAGAATCGTCAAAATGGCGGAAAAGGCACGGCTGATGTCAGGGTCGCGAGCAGCTTTGAGCACGTCCCAGATGCCTCCGACTTCGACGCCGGTTCCCTGCTGCAGCCGGTTTACGCCGGTTGCGATGCCTTTCCCGACAGCCGTTATGCCGGCCGGATCCATATCCGACATGACTTGAGCCAAACCCACGAGCGTCTTCACAGTCTGAATCGAACCCGCCTTATCTACTTGGTTCACAAGAATGCCAAGCAGTGAATCTCGCTGCTCCACTGCAGCAAGCAGTACATCCAGCAGACCGGCTTTGTCCAACTCTTCGAGCAGGTGGGTGATTTTGTCCTGAGCCTTGGTGGGAATTTGGGTGTCATAGAGAGGCTCGGTGCCCCCCTGTTGCAAAAACACTTCATCTGGGACGGCTGCTATTGGCCTAGCCATGCTCACTCGACCTCCTTTGCACGACCGGAATTGGTACCGGAAGCTGTGGCCGCACGGAAAGCTGACGCTAGAGGCACGTAGTCCTTGCGCGCCCACTTTCGCTCAACCTGCACGCCGGGCAGAGGGTTTTTCTTGCCCAGCCGGTAATTGCCTCGCTGGATGGGCGAAGGCCCCTTATCGTCGAGAACTTCCATACGTACGGAGACTTCCTTGTATGCAGGGGTATGGGTGTTTTTGTCCGTCGCGCTTCCAGTCAGGTAGTTGACAGCTTCCTCGTTCTTGGGGGAGTTCATGGGCAGGTACAGTTCCTTTCCGCTCACGCGGTCCGTGACGACAGCGCGCACCTTGACCGAACCGTACTGGGAGATGATGCGAACCATTGTCCCATCATCCACACCGCGCTCTTTGGCAAGTTCCGGTGAAATTTCCACGAAAGTCATCGGCACTTTCTCGGCCAGTCCGCTCACGCGGTAGGTGAGGTTGCCTTCGTGAAAGTGCTCCAGCATGCGCCCATTGTTCAGGTGCAAGTCGAACTCCTCAGGGTCCTCCCAGCACACCGGGTCGTAAAACTTTGTCGCAATCAACCTGGCCCTTCCGCCTTCCAGCGGAAAACCGTCATCATACAACAAAGGAGAGTCCGTACCGTCGGGAAGAACCGGCCATTGCAAGCTGTTGTACCCCTCTAGGCGTTCGTAACTGACTCCGGCAAGCATCCCAGCCGCTCCGGCCACCTCTGCCATGATCTCGCCCGGATGTCGATAGTTCCAGTTGGCACCCAAGCGATTTGCCAGGTCCATGACAATTTTCCAGTCTGGCCGGGACTCCCCAAGTGGTTCAAGCACCTGGTATAAGCGCTGGATACGGCGTTCCGTGTTCGTAAAAGTGCCTTCTTTCTCAAGGCTTGGGCTGGCGGGCAGAATGACGTCGGCATACTGCGCCGTCTTGCTGAAGAAAACGTCTTGCACGACGAGAAATTCAAGTTTTTCAAAGGCCTCCTGTACGTAATTCGCATTGGCATCGACTAAGGCCATGTCTTCACCCATCAGATACATGGCCTTTAAGCTGCCGTCGTGGATGGCATCCACCATCTGGTGGTTGTTTAGCCCACGGCCAGCGGGAAGCTTTACCTGCCAATGTCGTTCGTACTTCTGCCGGTTTTCGTCGATCGCGACCGCTTCATAGCCTGGGTACACATCTGGTGCGCATCCCATGTCTCCGGCCCCTTGCACGTTGTTATGGCCGCGCAGCGGATAAGCTCCTGTTCCTGGGCGGCCTACTTGACCCGTCACTAAAAGCAGGTTGCAAATGGCCGTGCTTGTTTCACTGCCACCGATGTGTTGAGTGACGCCCATGGCCCAGAGGATGGACAGCCGCTTGGAGTCGCGAATCATCTCGGCAATCTGGATGAGTTGGTTTTTTGCAATGCCTGTCAGTTCCTCAGCGCGATCGAGAGTGTACGCCTCCAGTGACGGCAGATACGCTTCCCAACCGTTGACCCTTTCGCGCAAGAAAGATTCGTCGTGCCAGCCTTGGTCGACGATGTACTTCGTCACGGCGGACAACCAAATCAGGTCCGTGCCTGGGTTCGGATGAATGTACAGGTCTGCACGCTGTGCCATGTCGTTTTTGCGGAGGTCTGACACAATCAGCTTCTGGCCGTTTTTCTTATGGGCACGGCGGACGCGCGTGGCCAGCACCGGATGCGATTCCGCCGGGTTGGCTCCCACGATAATCACGAGATCGGATTGGGCAATGTCTGAAATGGAACCCGTGTCTCCCCCGTAGCCCATCGTGCGACGCAGGCCGAACGTAGCCGGAGCTTGACAGTAGCGGGAACAGTTGTCGACGTTGTTCGTTCCCATCACCGCACGGGCTAGCTTTTGCATCAGGTAATTTTCCTCGTTGGTGCACTTGGAAGAAGAGATATACCCTATCGAATCTGGACCGTGAGTGCCGTGGATTTCGCGAAGCCGGGACGCCACATAATCCAAAGCGTCGTCCCAGGAAGCGGTCTCAAAACGGTCGCCGCGACGGATGAGAGGGTGAACCAACCGGTCCGGACTGTTGACGAAATCCCATCCGAACTTGCCTTTGACGCAAGTGGAAATGCCGTTTACTGGGGCGTCTGTTTGCGGTTCGACCTTGAGAATCTTGCGGCCCTTCGTCCACACGTCAAAGCTGCAGCCGACCCCACAGTACGTACATACCGTCTTGGTCTTCTCGACGAGTGACTCGCGGACTGCCGATTCCATTTCCGACAGAGCAAAGACGTTGCCGTATCCGGGTTCCGTCTCTTTCACAAAGTGAATCATCTTGTCTTTGGTTTCCGGACTGATCCCCGTCATCACGCCTGCTTCACCAAGCATGGATTTTTCCATTAAGGCGTTACATGGACAAACCGTGACACAGTGACCGCAAGATACACACGACGAATCGTTAATGGCAACGCCGTTGTCCCAAATGACGCGAGGCACGTTGCGCTCCCAGTCAATAGAAAGGACTTCACTGACCTGCAGGTTCTGACACGCCTCTACGCAACGTCCACAAAGAATACACTGGTCCGGGTCATACCGGTAAAACGGGTTGGAATGGTCTTCTTCGTAAGGTTTTTCTTGAAAGGGGTATTTTTGGTGCTCCAACTGCATCGCGGCCGCCGTGTTGTGAACGGTGCAGTTGCCATTGTTGTTGTCACACACCGTGCAGTAAAGTTGGTGATTGCGAAGGATCCGGTCCATCGCTTCCTTGCGGGCGGCTCGTGCCCCTACGGCCTTGGTCCGGACACTCAAACCGGGTGTAGCCAGCAGTGAACAGGCCCGGACGAGAGACCCGTTCATGTCCACCATACACGTATCGCAAGTTTCGATCGGTCCCAATGAGGGGTGATAGCACACTTGGGGTAGTTCGATACCCGCCGCATTCATGGCTTGCAATACGGTTTCTCCATCCCGCGCTGCCACAAAACGGCCGTCCACTTCAACAGTGAAGGTCCTTCTGTGCGAATCAGGCCCTTGGCTCGCAAAGAGGCGTTCTTCAGCGGTTGCCACTCCGGTCACCTCCATGTCTAAACTTCTCCCTGGAATTCTATAAAAAATGGTTTTCGCAGAAATATGGTCGCTGGGTACAGGGTTACGAGAAAAATTCATCGGATTGTCGTTTTAAGGCTTGACGGCGCCTTCGAAAGCACTGCTGACGCCACAGTCGGTCCCCGTCACGGCGACAAGAGTATTTCGTCGTTTTTACAAAATTCTATTCAGGCTTCTAAGGAAATTCACTCGTTAATGCCGTGTATGCCATACATGCAGCATCACTCTCTTCTCAAAATAAAACAGTGCAAATTATGAATTATCAAATTCAATAGGAATTGGAAATTCCCTGCTTTATCTCGTCCGGTTTGACATGTGGAACGCACAAGCCCGTTGAACGACTGTACAGGAATGGGGTCTTGCAAGCACTTTGGGGCTATTGCGAAATAAAAACAAGTGTCAAACGCGACCTATGCATAGTTTCAATGTACTGGCTCATATTAGCAGGGGAAAACACACCTGCCCGGGAAAGGAGCAAATCCCATGACGAAAGAAACTTCCCCGGCACATTCTGCCGAACACAGAGTCTACCAACAGGAACTCAAACGGGTTTTAAGCCTCCCCGACCTTTTGATCTATGGAATGATTTTTATGGTTCCTATTTCGCCAATGGTAGTCTACGGATACGTCGCACAGCAGAGTCACGGAATGGTTCCCTTTGTCTATCTGGTCGGCATTATCGCCATGCTTTTCACGGCTTTGAGCTACCGCGAAATGAGCAAAAAGTTCCCGATTGCCGGTTCTGTGTACTCTTACGTTCAAAGGGGCTTGAACCCCCATGTCGGGTTTATTGCGGGTTGGATGATCCTAGCTGACTACCTCATTATTCCAGCCCAATTGTACGCCTTCTCGGCCATCTGGATCCACGGACTGGTTCCAGGAGTCCCCACGTGGGTGTGGGTCATTCTTTTTGCCGTCGCGATCACGCTGATTAACGTACGAGGCATCACCATCATGAACGGAGCCAATTGGATCCTGTTGGTCATCGAACTCATCGCTCTCATTCTGTTTCTCATCTTTGCATTCCGGTACGTGTTTCTTCTCCATCACGGCGCCGCCGGATGGTCCATGCAGCCCTTTTACCAGCCTGGAAAAATCAATGCGGGATTCATTGCCTCAGCGACGTCGATTGCAGCCCTCAGTTTCCTTGGTTTTGACGGAATCAGCACGCTTTCTGAGGAAGCCAAGCGCCCGACGCGCGACGTTGGAAATGCCACCGTCCTTGCACTCATCGTGTTGGGCATCCTGTTTATGCTGCAAACATATGTCGCAGCTCTAGTCCATCCCAATTTTCAAAACCTGGACCCGAACCTCGGTTTTTTCCAAATCTCGCGCCAAGCTGGCGGCACGTTTCTTTACGACTTCATTTTGATAGTCACCATCATTGCCGCGGGGATCGCCAACACCCTCGTGGCCCAGTCTGCGGTTTCCCGCATCCTGTTTGCCATGGGCAGGGACGACTTGCTGCCTTTTTCGGGGTTCTTTTCGAAGGTTCATTCCCGAACCCAGACACCCCTGAATTCCACTCTGCTGGTGGCGGTGATTTCCGTGATTCTGGCACTGGCCGTGCCGGCGGAAGACCTCATCCGGTTTATCAATTTTGGCGCCCTAACGTCCTTTATGTTCCTCAACGCGACCGTGCTCATTTACTTTTACATACGTCAACGGCAGTACGGGCACATCGTGCGCTACCTCGTACTGCCGCTCATCGGCTTCGCCATCATCACTTACGTGTGGACTGGATTTGACCGCCCTACGTTTATTTTTGGTCTCTCGTGGCTGGTGGTCGGAATCATAGTGGGGGCCATCAAATCGAATTTTTACAAAAAAACTCCGGCCGTCCTCGAAGGCATTTGACCATGGTCCCGGGCCTGTTTTACCCGCGAGTCCTTTGTACCTTTTCGAGCGCGACCTCCCGAAACAGTTTCGACAAGTCCTTGAGACGGTCGATGAGCATCGGCCCGAACTGAAGAATTTCCCCGCTGACCTCATATACTTTCGAGTACTGCACGGCGGGTATGGATTCAAAGCCGTTTCGAGCCAGAAACGAGCTGTTCTCAAATGGTTTTCCGCACCAGGAAGCAAGGACCACGTCAGGCGCCGCACCCACAATTTCCTCAATGGACACGGTCCGCTCGGACGCACTCCTTCCCCGAATCGACTTTTCTCGAAAGACGTCTTGCCCGCCAGCGATTTCGATGAGATCGCTAACCCAACCGGTCCCGCAGATGATGGGGTCCATCCACTCTTCGAAGTAGACTTTGGGCCGCTCAGGCAACGTTTTAGACATCGCTTTGATTTCGGATATTTCGGTCTGGATTTGCGCACTCAACCGGTCCGCTTCACGGGGTTTGTTCACCAAGTTGCCGAGAAGCTGGATGGAGCTGTAGAGGTCCTCGAGCCGGTGCGGATTGAAATGAACCAGGGTCGCACCCTTGGCAGCCAATTGCGCGGCCAGTTCCTTTTGAACCCCAGAAGTCAAAACAACAAGGTCTGGCTTAAGCGACATGATTCGCTCCGGGCTTCCGAACTTAAACCCACTCACCTTCTGGATGTCCAAGGCTTCTTTGGGGCGGGTCGTATAAGCGGAGATCCCAACCACTTTGTCCAATGCCCCCAACCGAAAGAGAATTTCGGGGACTTCAGCCGCAAGACAGACAATCCTCTCCGGAAATGCCATGTTCAACCTCTCCTCCGCGCAGAATTAAAAACCACTTCAGGCCAAGTGCATTGCGGTAAAAAACTCCCCAATGTGGGGAGTTACAAAGCCCGGTTTAACAAATCGACAATGTGAACGGCTTCCATCTGACCTTCCAATCCGGCTCGGTGGATTCCTTTTTTCATCTGCAGCAAACACCCGGGGTTCGCCGTCACCACGATGTGTGTTTTTGTGCCCCTGACGTGTTCCATTTTATCGTCCAGAATGCGCATCGACATGTCGAAATTGGTGATGTTGTAGATTCCCGCAGACCCGCAGCAACTGTCTGCAAACGGCAGTTCGACGAACTCGACGCCGGGAATGCTGCGAATCAAGTCGCGAGGCTGTTTTCGGATGCCTTGGCCGTGCGCCAGGTGACAGGAATCCTGGTACGTCACGCGCGCATGGACGGGTTGAGTGAACTCAAGGGGTGGCAATTCGGCCAGAAGTTCGTTGACGTCGCGCATCTTGGACACAAAGACCCGAGCGCGCTCTGCCCAGTCTGGGTCGTCTTTGAGCCAATGGTCGTATTCCTTGAGCGCCGCTCCGCAGCCGCCCGCATTGTTGACCATGACGTCCACGTTTGCCTGTTCCAAGGCGGCAATGTTTCGCTTAGCGAGCTCAATTGCGTCGCTCTTTTCTCCGGAATGGGCGTGTAGTGCCCCGCAGCAAACCTGGTCTTGCACAAAGACGACTTCACACCCAGCTTTAGACAGAAGTTTGGCCATCGCTTGGTTGGTTTCGTAAAACATCACGTCCATGATGCACCCCGTAAACAGTCCGATGCGCATCGGTTTCGCATTCAACTCGTTCGGCGTGTCTCGCCGGGCATTTCGGGACAAGTGGGCCGACGCGATGGTGGTTTGAAATGCGACTTGCTGTTGTCCTTGGGGTTTCACGACAGCCTGCCTTTGACTGCGAGTCGCCGGGGACGCAACGAGATCGACAGCCTCTTGCATCTCCGCCATCTCCCGCGGAAGGATGCGCATCAATCCGGTTTCTTTCGCCAACTTTTGCAGTCCCGAAACTTGCAGTGCCCACAATGCAGTTCCAACAGCCTGAATCCGCTTGGGGTGATTGAACAACTGTTTGAAGACCAGTTTGCGGGTAAAGGATTGCGAACGTCGTGCCTTTTTGGTCTCTTCCACGACTTCCCGCGCCGTTTCAATCAAATGGCCGTATTTGACTCCGGCCGGGCATGCCGTTTCACACGCACGGCAACCAAGACAAGCGTACATGTTGTGTTCAAACTCTTCGTCGACCGGGAGCTTTTGTTCGGCAACGCCCTTCATCAGTGCAATCCTGCCCCTCGGACTGTATGTCTCGAGCCCTGTCTGCTGGTACGTTGGACACGTGGGCAAACAAAAACCGCAATGCATGCAATTGAGCAATTCATCCATATCAAACTTGTCAACGATCTGACTCATGGGTGCCTCCTGACTCATGGGTGCCTCACCACAACTCTCTTAGGCGCTCCGTTTGCAATGACTTTGCCTGGGTTTAAAATGCCGTTCGGATCAAACGCTGCCTTCAGTCCTTTCATCAGGGCCATGCCGCCGTCTCCGACGCGCTGCGGCAGGTATTTCATCTTTGAAAGACCCACGCCGTGTTCACCCGTGATGGTTCCACCCAATTGCAAAGCCGTCGTGAAGATTTCCTCAAAGGCCTTTTCAACCCGTTCAATTTCTTCGCGATCGCGTTCGTCCGTCATACAAGTCGGGTGCAAATTTCCATCTCCGGCGTGCCCAAACGTACAGATCTGCACCCGGTATTTTTCAGAGATCCGCGATACCGCCTCCACCATTTCTCCCAACTGTGATCGCGGCACCGTAGCGTCCTCGAGAATCGTCGTAGGACGCAGCCGGGACAAAGCCGCTAGTGCGGAACGTCGAGCCATCATGAGTTTTGCCCCGTCTTCAGGGGTCTTTGCCATTTCGACGCCAACGGCACCCTCTTGGCGCGCAATCTCAGCAATCCGTTCCACATCGCGGACAACCTGCTCCTCACTGCCGTCTTGCTCAATGAGCAGCATGGCTGCGACGTCTTTGGGCAAGCCCAGCTTAGAGTAGTCGTCGACCACCTTCATCGTCTCGCGGTCGAGAAACTCCATGGTGGCGGGGATAATCTTTGCAGCCACAGTCCGTTCCACAATGCGGGCTGCATCCACCATTTTGGAACAAAACACGACCAATTGCCGCTTGGTTTCAGGCATGGGCAGCAATTTCAACGTCAGTTCGGTGATGACAGCCAGCGTTCCTTCGGAGCCGACCAACAACCGGGTTAAATCGTAGCCTGCGACGTCCTTGTAGTTTTTTCCACCGCACCGCAAAACCTCGCCAGTCGGTAAGACGTATTCGAGGCCCATCACATAGTCCTTGGTCACCCCGTACTTGAGCCCGCGCATCCCCCCTGCGCACTGAGCGACATTCCCGCCAATGGTCGAAATGCGCATGCTGCCTGGGTCGGGCGGATAGAACAACCCCACGGCCTCTACCGCTTGATGCAACTGGGCAGTCACAACGCCAGGCCCTAGTGTGACTGTTAAATTCTTTTCATCAATCTCATAGATTTGGTTGAAACGCGTCATATTGAGAACGATTCCTCCGTGGACGGGGATGGTGCCCCCGGCGAGGTTTGTCCCCGAGCCGCGCGGCACTACGGGAATCCGGTGTTCGTTTGCCAAACGCAGAATTTCCGATACTTGTTGCGTCGTCTGTGGCAGCACGACCACATCTGGCATGGACTGAAGAAGGGGGGTTGCGTCAATCGAATATGCGTACAACTCATTCGACTGAGACAAAACCCCGTGTTGCCCCACAATTTGTCGCAGGCGGTCCAGAAGCTGTTCTTCTAGCATCAATGTCCCTCCAGATTCATCAGGTCATCAGATGAATTTTGTTATTTCTAGTGTATCATTGGGTACAAACAATGTGTAGGTTGGCGGATGGTGAACGCATCATTCAAAGGTGTTTGCGTTTGGGTATATATTTTATTTTTTGAAATGTTCGCGTTTGAACGGACTGGACGATACGGGAGGTCATTATGCAACTCACAAAAAAAGTTTACGAATTTGTAGCGGACGAATTGCGTCGCAGCATTGAGTCGAATCTGCTCAAACCCGGCGACAAGTTGGCCACCATCGAACAGTTAGCCAAGCAGTTTCGCGTAGGCCGCTCCACCATTCGCGAAGCCCTGGGCTTACTCAAGGCCCAGGGTTTGGTTGAGTCCGTGCAAGGAGGTGGAACTTACGTCCTGGGAAGTCCCGTAGAAAGCTTTAGTACCGCCAGCTCCCAGTGGTTGTCGACCCATGCGGAACTCAAGCAACTCCTCCAAGTCCGCAAGATCCTCGAAATCGGTTCCATCTCACTCGCGGCTGTTCAGCGGACGCAGCGAGACATAACGGAACTGAACCACATTGTCGAACAAATGAGGCAGTCTGTGGCCGATGAGGAAGTGAGCCAACTGCACGACGTAAATTTTCATCTGTCCATCGCCCGTGCATCACAAAACCCGCTGCTCGTGAACATCATGGAAAGTTTGTCTTCGGCCATGACGCGAACCATGCGGGACAGTCGAAAGTTATGGTTATACCGTCAATGGGATTCAGCTGCTCAGTTGTTTCATGAACATGAACAGATGTTTCATGCCATCGTCCAGCAAGACGAGAGCCTGGCTTCTGACATCATGAAAAGCCACCTGGACAGGGTGGAAAGAGCGTTTGAACAGACAACGCAAAGCCACTGAGAACCGGCGCGTCCGCCCGAGAGAATTTGTGTAAGCAAAAGGTATTTTCCCGCAATCGCCAAAGGCTGTATTCCGTTGGTCAAAAAAGGTCAGAAACATTCCAAAAGGGCATCCTGAGCCGTTCCCCCGGCTCGGGATGCCCTTTTGGCGTATACCTCTCCATTTGTTCCAAGGCTTCAAGTCATTTATCTCGCAGTTCATAGATCACGATGGCCGATAACACACCCAATAACAAAAGAACTAAGACGAAACTCAGCAGCATGGGGTACCTCTCGTTACCAGTTTCCCTTAACCTCGCTTCTCTTTATGCACCGCCTGTCAGAGTGCGCAGCCCCTGTTCTTTGTCCATCGCAGCTCTTCAGTCCACTGCAAATTCCTTTGTCACTGCAAACACCACAAGAGGCAAGTTATCACGCTGCAACAGTAAAGACTGTCGAATGATGTCGATGTCGATTAATTTCACACTCTCGTTGGCCTTTTTCCGGATTACAGAATGACTAGGACACTGCATCCCATAGATGTTCGATTTCTTCTAATGATTTTTCTTTGGTTTCCGGCACCACTTTTAAAGTAAAGACAAAAGCGACAAGCGATAAGAGGGCAAAGACCCAAAAGGTCATCGAAGGGCCCGTACCGCCAAGAAGAATCGGGAATGTTTGAGAAACCAAATAGTCGGCAGCCCATAAAGCAACGGACGCTACTGCCGTTGCGCGGCCGCGAATGCTCGTCGGAAAGATTTCCGCGATGACCAGCCACACAATCGGTCCCATGGATACGGCGAATGCCGCCACAAACAACAAAATGAAAACCAACACCACAGGACCGTGCGTGTTTCCTGTGTGAAATGCGTACCCAACCACAAACAAACTGATGGTCATCACTGCCGTTCCGACCAACAGCAAAGCCTTGCGCCCGACTTTGTCAATCAGCCATAACGCGACAATAGTAAATACCAGATTCACAGCACCGACAATAATCGTTTCTGTTAAGGACGCATTTGTCCCAGCGCCGGTTTGTTTAAAAATTTCAGGAGCATAATACATGATCGCGTTAATCCCTGTTACCTGCTGTAAAACCGCCAACACGACACCAACCCATAAGGCGACGCGCATGCCGGGTTTAAAGAGTTGGCGAATCGAACCCGCACTTTCCTTGCGAATGGATTGTTCAATCTGGCGCAATTCGATTTCAGCTTGTTGTTTGCCGTTAATGCGTTCGAGGACTTGCAAGGCTAAATCGCTCTTGCTTTGCTTTTGAAGCCAGCGCGGGCTTTTCGGAACAAAAGAGAGCAGAATCATAAACGCCATTCCTGGGATGAGTCCTAAACCAAACATCCAACGCCACGCCGAAGAGACATCCCATGCGGGTGTACCGGCGTTCGCAACAGACCGATTCACAAAATAAATCGCAGAAATCCCAATGACCACCGCTAATTGGTTTAAAGAGACCAGACGCCCGCGATACTTGGCCGGAGCGATTTCAGCAATATAAAGCGGAACTAGAGTCGAGGAAATGCCAATCCCAATCCCCCCAAGGATACGGGCTGCCACAAATTCCGAAATCGCACTGGGTATCGCCGATCCTATCGAGCCAAGAGAAAACAGAATGGCCGCCACAATCAGCATGCCCTTTCGCCCGTACTTATCACTCAACACGCCCGCGATTCCAGCTCCGACAATGGCTCCTACGAGAAGCGAAGACACCACCCATCCCGTCATGACGGAACCTAAGGCAAACTTTTGCTGCATAAATCCAATGGCTCCCGAGATCACGGCGGTATCGTAACCAAACAGAAGTCCCCCTAAAGCTGCAACGATTGAAACAAGTGTCACAAAACTGAGATTCACCGTCGTACGATGCCTTGTCCCATTCACCAGTCTCTCCCCTTTGCTTTGAAGATAGCGGTTGCACTTGCCGCGAACAGCCCGGATTGTTTGTCAGAACAACTAATAGCCCATTTTGTGGATATATCCGGGATATAAATGCGTTTAAAAAAGATAAATTGAAACCGGTTTCCGAAACTTAGTATATTACCTAATCCAAGTATGAGCAACACCCTATTGTTTTCGACTGGTCCACGGCCTCGCTGCGTTTTGTTTTCTACAATTGCGGAAATAAAGCTCTTTTGCAATTTGTGACAGAACCATTCAATTTTGAAACGCTCCCAGAAATAACGTCTGTGCCACCGCCAAGGTTTTTGAATACAATCCTCCAAGTTTCGAGGAGGAATTTCATTCACCAAGCGACTGGAGTTCAAAGCCTCTCTTCTGCAACCATTTTTCTTCAGTTTTTCATTTTATTTAAAAAACGGCATGATTTTTGCTTAAATGCATTGTTCCAGGAAGGACGGGGATATTCCCGAGGTTTGAATAAAGTACAAGGAAGGTGAAACCGCTTCACAAAAATCTCCTTTCCGCAAACCTAGAACCACAGCACAGATTGGGGGATGGCTAGATATGAGTCAAGCCGCAAGTAGTTTATCTGTATCCGGTAAACGGACAAAGGTTCGATGGTCCATATCGTTCTTGATGTGGGCCGCAATTGCTATTAACTACATTGACCGCAGCAACTTATCCGCCGCGGCACCGGTTTTATCCAAACAATTCCATATTTCTCCAGGAATGATGGGTATTGTGTTGTCTGCTTTCTTCTGGTCTTATGCGTTCTTCCAAATTCCTGCCGGCTGGTTCGCCGACAAAGTCGGCCAGCGCATCAGTTTAGCGTTTGCAGTGGGCTGGTGGTCGGTTATGACTGCAGCCACCGTCCTAGCCCGCGGCGTCGGGTCTTTGATTGGAATTCGTTTACTGCTCGGGATTGGCGAAGCCGGGGCTTACCCAAGCAATGCAGGTGTCACCGCCAAGTGGTTTCCTGACAAAGAACGCGCCCGGGTATCCGCCATTTTCGACAGTGGGTCCAAAGTAGGTACGGCCGTCGCTATGCCGTTGATTGTTTGGCTGCTGGCTCAGTTTGGATGGCAAGCATCCTTCGTTCTGTCAGGCGCCCTAGGCATCATCTGGGTCGTGATTTGGTGGATGTATTACCGCGATCCGGAAAAACACAAGTACGTCAATGCTGCCGAACTTGAGTATATTCGCCAGGGTCAAGCCAAGAAGGACGGCCTTGACAAGGAACAACCCCTCAAGTGGTATCAACTGTTCCGGTACAGAAACATTTGGGCCATGAGCGTCGGCTTTTTCACACTCAACTACGCCATTTACTTCTTCATCACTTGGTTTCCGGATTACCTGGTAAATGCCCGCGGCATGAAATTGATGACTATGGGGTTTGTGGCGATGATCCCACCGTTAGCCGGTCTTGTCGGAGAATTGGTGGCTGGTTGGTTCTCGGACTACTTATACATTAAAGGTTTCTCTTTAACTGCGGCGCGGAAGATCAATCTCGTCGGCGGAATGCTGTTGGCCACGTCCATTGCATTTGCTGGATTAGTGAATTCCGCAGCTTGGTCCATCGTATTGCTTTCCGTATCCTATGTAGGTCTGGAATTTGCTGCTGCCGCAATCTGGTCTTTGCCTGGAGACATCGCGCCTAAGAACATGACCTCGGTCGTTGGCGGCGTCCAAAACTTCGTTTCTAACATCGGTGGCATTTTGGGGCCCATCATCACAGGGTTCATTGTCGCCACCACCCATTCGTTTGTTCCCGCGCTGATTGTCTCGGGCGCAGCGACACTGATTGGGGCCGCAACCTATCTGTTTGGCCTTGGGAAAATTGAACCCATCAATCCGATGAAACAAAACGGTACGTCCCAATGGCCGCTTAAAAGTGCTCAGTAATGAACGCGAGCCGGTGAAGTGTTTTTCCATAATTTAATCCTTGTTATCCCTTTTCTTTTGTTGCCGATTTCTTTCGATCCCGATGTCCAGCATCGTCCCACTCATGGGGCGATGCTGGTTCACTATGGGGAGGTCCCGCGCCACCTTCGTTCAATCTCTTCCAAGGAACTGCCTCGAGTTTCCGGGACGACCAACATCGTAAAGAAAAAGGCGATGACGGACATGATTCCAAACACCCAAAACGTCGACGCAGGGCCTGCTCCAGTCAACAAGATGGGAAAGGTTTGCGACACCAAGTAGTCGGCGGCCCACAATGCAACGGAGGCAATCGCTGTAGCCCGCCCGCGGATGCGAGTGGGAAAAATTTCGGCCATAATCAACCACACCACAGGTCCCAATGAAACTGCGAATGCCGCCACGAAAATCAAGATGAACGTCAAGATTAATCCACTGTTGGGATGGACAGCGCGAAACTGGTAGCCGACTACAAACAGGCTGATGGCCATCACGGCCGTACCCACTAAGAGCAGGGCTTTTCGCCCGACTTTGTCAATGAGCCACAACGAGATGATGGTAAACACTAAATTGACCACGCCCACGATAATGGTCTCCGTCAGTTGAGCATTGGTCCCGGCACCCGTCTGTTGAAAGATGGACGGGGCGTAGTACATGATCGCGTTGATGCCCGTCACTTGCTGCAATACACCGAGTACCACCCCAATAAGCAGCGCCACCCTTAACCCCGGTCCGAACACAGTCCATATAGAACCCGCCTCAGTCCGGAGAGATTCACTGATATCCTCGACTTCGACCTTTGCTTGGCGTTGTCCATTGATGTGCTCCAAGACATTCAAAGCGCGGTTCGATTGCCCCTGTTTGATAAGCCATCTCGGACTCTCGGGAACGACGAACAGCAGGATGACAAAAAGGAGCCCAGGTACAATTCCTAACCCGAACATCCACCGCCATCCCGTTGTAATGTCCCAAGTAGTGCCCCCTGCGCCGGCCACCGCCCGGTTGACAAAGTAAATGGCAGAAATGCCAATCACCACTGCCAATTGGTTCAGAGATACCAGGCGACCGCGAAACCTCGCCGGTGATATTTCCGCAATGTAAAGGGGCACTAACGTGGAAGACACGCCAATGCCGATGCCGCCCACAATCCGAGCAAAAACAAAAAGTTCAATGGTCTGCGAGAATGCGGAACCAAGGGATCCAATCGAAAACAGGACCCCTGCCGCAATCAACATCTTTTTTCGGCCAAGGGCATCGCTTAGACTCCCTGCAAACGCGGCTCCAATCACCGCACCGACGGTCAGGGAAGAGACCGCCCACCCTTTCATAAAGGTGTCCAAGTGGAACAAGGTTTGCATAAAATCAATGGCGCCGGAGATGACGGCAGTATCGTACCCGAACAGCAATCCGCCGATGGCGGCTACGATTGAAATCAATGTGACAAAACCTAAATTGATTGGGTCTACGTCGTGTCGGTTGAAGTTCTCTATAGGCTCTGACGCGGCTGTGTTGTTCAACGTTTCCTCCTGCACCCTCCCACTCAGATTCGACGGGATGTCTTTTTCCGAGGGTAGTATGCCACGGTCAGGAAGTTAATTCTCCACAAATCGCGATTTTGGGACTTTCACCGTATAGACAACGCCCGTGCCGGGCGCACCATAAAAATCCCCGGCCCTGAAAACTGGACCGGGGATGTCAGTTTGTTGAAGCAGGTGCGTTTAGTACGTAGAGAGTTCTGCTGCAGTTCCCTCTTCTTCATCGTGTGTAAACACCGGCTGTGGAAGGCCGCTCGATGCGCCCCAGTAGTACGCAACAATGGCGATGATTGCGACGACAATCTGGTCAATTGGAGTCGCCAAGAGCCCAGTGCCTCCAAAAGACTTGGATCCCAACATCGAAACCAAAAACATTAAAACGTAGTACACGACCAACCAAATAGAGGATTTGACCTGTTGGGCCAATGGGATTTTATCGGTCGGCATTTTGGATGAAAGAATGAGGTATACCACGAACATCACAATTTGAACGCCAATTAACCAGGAATCAATGCTCCAACCCGTCCAGTAGATAATCAACGAGGCGATAATAAACGCCAGCGGGCCTACAATGCCCATACCGCCAAGACGGAATGGCCGATGCAAATTTGGAGCCGTTTTACGGAATGCTGCTGCAGAAACAGGGCCTACGATGTACGTCATAACCGTAGCAGAAGAAACGACCCCCACCAATTTACTCCAAACCGGAAATGGAAGTGTCCAGAAGACGGATAAAACGAACGCCAGCCACAGTGCTGCACGAGGGATGCCCGTCCGCGGATCAATTTCCCCAATTCTTTTAAAGAAGGTGCCATTCCGAGACCAAGCGAAAAGGACGCGTGCGGTCGAAGACAGATAAATGTTGCCCGTGCCGCTCGGAGAAATCAAAGCGTCTGTTTGCAACAACGCTGCCAACCAGGCAAAGCCAAGGAGTTTGGCCAAGTCGGCAAATGGCGCAGAGTAGTTGAGTTTTGCCCAACCGCCGGCTAAAGAACTTGCAGGAACTGCTCCAATGAAAACAATTTGCAAAAGCACATAAACCACGGCTCCAAGTGAAATGGCCATGATAATCGCAAGCGGGACCGTTCGTTGCGGGTTTTTGGCTTCACCTGCGAAGTCAACGGCTTGCCGGAATCCAAGAAATGCAAAAACGATACCTGCTGTGGAGACGGCGGATTCGATCCCAGTAAATCCTCCGGGCGCAAACCCGTGCGAATGGAAATTCGATGCCTTGAACTGCGTCAGCATAATGATGATGGTCAAAGCGGGAACAACAAATTTGATGGCAGTCACAATGGAGTTGACTTTGCCAAAAATGTTTACGCTCCAGTAGTTAATCAAAAAGAATATTACCAACAAGACAAACTGCAAAATCCAACCGAGCAGTGACGTGTGGTTCGAAGTGCCGAGAGCGTGCCAATAGCTTGTCGCGTAACCCCGTACAGCCTCTGCCTCAATACCGGCCACGCTGGAATACGCAATGAGGGATGCAAATCCCATAAGGAACCCTGCTAACGGGCCGTGCGAATAACTGGGATATCGAATGATTCCTCCTGACCGCGGCAATGCCCCGCCTAATTCAGCGTATACCAGTCCAATCAGCATGACCGCAACGGCACCGATGATCCACGCGATCCATGCGGACGGGCCGGCATTTTGGGCACCGTATAACGACGCAAACAACCACCCTGAACCGATAATTGCCCCTAATCCCAAAAACGTTAAGTCTGCGAGGTTCAAGCTCTTCCGCAATTTTCCCTGCTGCAACATAGATGCCTTCTTTCTGAAAAGATAATCTGTCATAATTCATCGAAAAACGAAAAGATAATAAGGATTATAAAATGATACTTTCCAATAATCAATAGAATTAAAAGCTTAATCCTGACAACTGTACTATAAAATATACATATTTTTGAATTTATGAAATCCGCTGACGCAATGGAGGACCTCTTTGCAGGATGGAGAATGGCTTTTGTTTTTTGAAGCCACAAATTGTCGAGAAAAGGGGAATCAAGAGGACCTCAAGAGCCGATGGACGCGCTTAAACAGCTGCTGGATCGCGCCAAAGAAGGGCATGCGGTGAGAATGCGCAATGAAACCGCTTACCGACAGGCTAAAAAAGGTGCGCCTAGTACCTGGCGCACAAGTGTATGAAGATTAACCGGGCAAAACAAGAGGTAAATCATGATGTCAACTCAATTATACTCGAATATTGTCGAAAGTGTCCATCATTTTCTACAATGTAATGCTTTTGAACAATAGAGCCCTTTAGTAGAGCAAACCCAATAATTCATCGCGACGGATGGGCCCGAAATAAGAACGCACGTCGAGACGTCCCAGGGCGGCAGCGATGTCGTCCGGGCTGTAGCGGCACCCGACCAGGAGTTGTTCAAGTTCAGAAATGTCCTGTTCGCCAAAAAAGTCTCCGTAAAAACGGCAATGCTGAATGCGTCCATGTTCTACGTATAAGCGTACATCGATGATGCCAACGGCCGGAAAACGTTCTGTTCGCTGAACATTGAACGACGGTGACTTTCCATACACCCAGTCCCAATTGCGGTATCGCTGCTTGGCAATTTCACTTACGGCGGCCCAATCGTCCTCCGTGATATGGCGCTGCGGAATCTGAGGTTCTCCCGCAAAGATACGCTCCAACAGGACCTTTTTGAACTCATGAATATCCATGTCGTGGTTCAGGTACGGGCGAATGTTTGTGACACGGCTCCGCACGGAATGAAGACCTTTCGATTCAATTTTCTCCCGTCGTACCTTGAGGGCTTTCGCGACATTGTCTAAATTGACATCAAATAACAGCGTCCCATGGCTGAACATCCGACCCCGCGTCGCGAACTGAGCGTTCCCAGAAACCTTTTTGCCCTCAACCAGGATGTCGTTTCTTCCCGAGAGTTCCGCGGGCACGCCGAGTTCGCGCAACGCCCGAATGACTGGCTCCGTAAAACGGCGGTAATTGTGAAAGCTGTGTTCGTCATTTTTCGTAATAAAACTAAAACTCAAGTCTCCTTCGTCGTTGTATACCGCTCCCCCGCCCGATAAGCGCCGCGTCACGGCGACGCCTTGGTCTTGAACGTATTGAGTATCGATCTCCTCGACCGTGTTTTGGTTCTTTCCCACGATGACGGTCGGATGCATGGAGTAAAACAAGAGGTAAGTCTCAGAGATATCAAACTGAGTCAACGCGTACTCCTCAAGGGCCAAATTGAGGGTTGCGTCCATCATGTCTTGATTATCGATATAGAGCATACATGACACCTCACTGGTACAATTCAGAAGCGGCGCTTATCCGCCGCTTCTAAATGATGACTGCACATCTACTGCATGTCCCAAAACTTATCCGGTTTTAAGTGAGCCGCCAATTCTTTACTGTCTTTGCGATGGCGCATTCGCGCCTCCGCACGGAGCGGGGCCGTCTCGAAGAGCTTTTGCTCTTCAGCAGTTTCCGGCACAACCTGCGGCACAACCATGGGCTTACCCTCATCATCAAGTGCAACAAACGTCAAAAATGCGGTTGCTGCAATCGTCCGTTGTCCGGTACGCAGGTGCTCCGACGTAATTTTAACAAATACCTCCATCGAGCTTTTCCCGGTCCAAGTCACATATGACGTCAGACACACCGAATGCCCCTGCCGAATGGGAGCCAGAAAATCCACGCTGTCCGTTGAGGCCGTAACGCACTCGGCGCGCGCATGCCGCTCTGCTGAAATCGAAGCCACGTCGTCGATATATGCCATGAGTTTGCCGCCAAACATCGTGTTGTGATCGTTCAATTCAGCCGGCATCACTCTTAGAATTTTAGTCGCGCGGGAATCCTTACAGAATTTTTTCATCATGGTTTGATCCTTCTTCCTGGCATTGAGAACTGTAATGTACACAATGGCATTTCGCGTCGCCCTTACGGGTGACCACGTCTATTTTAGCAACATGTCCTTGAAATTAGAAATCAGTCCTATGCGGAATGACAGGTTGCAGATACTAGAATTAATCTATTTCTAATATAAAAATATACAAAAACAAGGTTATGATAAATAATAAATGGTCATTGGATGAGAGACCCGGATGTGATTCAGCTAGGATTGGAGAGGGCAACATGGACACAAACCGCGAATCGCCAAAGAGTTGGAAAAGACTGTGGC
The DNA here is from genome assembly GCF_021739485.1 of Alicyclobacillus tolerans. Classification (GTDB taxonomy): domain Bacteria; phylum Bacillota; class Bacilli; order Alicyclobacillales; family Alicyclobacillaceae; genus Alicyclobacillus_K; species Alicyclobacillus_K tolerans_A. Next base: position 9,645 of record NZ_JAJFNK010000025.1, on the reverse strand, counting down.
GGACCACTTTAGCCTGGTCCTTGGTATTGCTGGCAGCCGGTGTGGGTCTTTTAATTTGGATTGACACCCATACCGGCCTCGCCAGGTACGTTCCCTCGCAATGGAAAGACGTCATAAAGGCGGTGATCATCCTTGTCATTGGAGGCATCATCTCCGCCTTAATTGAACGCAGACTCTTCCGGTACGCCGTAGTAAAGTTGGGCCCCCAAAGGTCCACAACTTTGCGGTACCTAACTCGGCTGCTCCTATTTATCACCATTGCCATTTCTGTGATGACGGCGTTTGGCGTTGGAGTTCCCAGTGTCATTTTTGGCGGTACGTTTTTAACCGTCATCATCGGCTTAGCTGGGCAAACCATCTTTTCGAATATTATCGGCGGGGTTTGGCTTGTCTTTTTCCGGCCCTTTCGCATTGGGGATTCGATTGGCATTGTGGCATGGCAATTCCCAGTGCTCATGCCCAGCTTTCCTCACGAGGCCATGCGTCCTATGTACTACGGACGCGTTCTGGATATTAACCTCATGTACACACACATTCTCAATCAAGACGGATATCCGCAGTTGATTCCCAACGGGATTATTGCTCAGTCGTTTATTGAGAACCGTTCGCAAACAGGCTTTCACCGCATTCGGCTGCGCTTTGACGTGTCTTACGACGTGGATGCACAATGGTTCACGAACGAGCTTCGGCGCAAGTTGGAATACGAATTTCCTGCAGATGGCACATCCATGCCTGAAGTCGGCTTGGCGGACATTTATCCCGCGGCATACTCCGTGGCTGTTTCCGTGTATTCACGGGAGAAAGAAGACCAAGTGCGCGATCGCGTACTTTCCATCTGCGTCGATATCATTCAACAATTGCGCTCGAACACTTCTCTGTCTGAGAAAAATTGAAGTGAAATGTCTCCGTGAACAAAATCCTCATTCGACTCACGACTCAACCATCTCAAAATGAGGACAAAAGGGGGGCCGGAGGCCAACTCCCGCCCCTTCTCCTAAACTACCCATAAAGTGGCCCACGAAAGCCTCCTGTCTTTTCACATTCGTTCGACGATGTTCGGCGTCAGCCTATCCTTCATCTTAGTTCCAGGTTCTCACCTCCTTGGGGCGTATATCAACACTGGGATTCGAATATTACATGTAGAATGAAATTTTCATGGGCTGTTTGCGTTTATCCAAATGTTCCCTTTCCGCTTATTTTTCTTTTGTTTTTATCAGGTTGCGATAAAATGAAAGCTTGAACAGGCTGATGCGTGAGGAAAGGTTTACCGAACCTCGCGTCTGTGCCGTATTCGGAGGGTGTAGATGAAGACCTATTTTAAAGTTCTACTGACAAGTGCGACTGGCGTCGCGGTCCTGATGGTAGCCGGAGCGATAGCATTTTCAGATTGGATCAAAAATCAACCGCTCAATACTGCAGCGCTCACCAACCCCCCCGGTCAAACAGTCGTATACGATGGTTTGGGCCAAGTCTATATGAAAGTGGGTACAGTACCGTCCAACTTAACCTACAACCAACTCCCACACGATTTGGTCAACGCGATCGTGGCTACAGAGGACCACACCTTTTGGTCAGGGTCTACACTGGATATACGGTCACTCATCCGAGCGGCGTTGGTCGACATCAGTGCGGGTCAAGCAGCACAAGGTGCCAGCACCATCCCTGAACAACTGGCAAAAATTGTATACCTGAACGACAACAAGACCATTTCCTACAAGTTGAAGGAAATTGAGTTGGGTATGCAGTTGAACCGGTACTTTACGAAACAACAAATTTTGGCCATGTACATGAATAAGGTGTTCCTCGGAGAAAACACCATCGGCGTCGAACAGGCGGCACTTCGGTACTTTGGGGTCAATATTAAAAGCAATCCCAATGCCCTGACCTTGAGTCAAGCGGCCTTGTTGGCGGGGTTGCCGCAAGCGCCGACATCCTACGACCCCATAGCTCATCCCAAATCCGCAATGCAACGACGCAATGAGGTTTTACAAAACATGGTCAAATATGGATATATCACACAAACCCAGGCGAATGCGGCTGAAAAGCAGCCGCTGGGCGTGAAGTATCATTCCATTTCGAGCGATTCGTGGAATACACACCCGTTGTTCACAAATTTTTTATTAGACTACGCAGCGAAACACGGAATCTCGGAACAACGCATTTTAAGAGGCGGTTTAAAGATTTACACCACCATTGACCCTCGCGTGCAGAAAGCTGTTCACCAGGTCTTTTGGGGGAACCAGTACGACAGTGAATTTCCTGGGCCAACGTCTGGCACAGTCGTTCAAGGGGCCGCAGTCTTTGTCGATCCCAAGACCGGAAACATCCTCGGGGCAGCGGGGTCGCGGCAACAAGGCTTTACACCTCTGGGTATGGACCGGATCTACAGCAACAGCTCGCCTGGGTCATCCATTAAACCCATTATGGAGTATGCACCTGCGATTCAAAGCGGGAAGTGGACGCCAAGTTCTATTCTCGACAACACGCCCCACAATTTTGGCGATGGATACACCCCGCAAAACTGGGAGGGTCCAAACGGCCCCGCCAAGGTAACGTTGCAATACGGATTGCAGTGGTCGCAAAACGTAGCCTCTGTCTGGTTGTTGCAACAAATTGGAATTAATACCGGAGCGAACTTTGCCGAGAAGGACGGTATCCAGTTAACCGCCAAGGACAGGGAACACTTAGGCATTGCCATTGGCGGTATGCAAAACGGCGTGAATGCATTTCAGATGGCGCAAGCCTACGAGGCATTTGATAACAACGGGGTTCAGATGAGCGCGCATTTAATCTCGAAAGTTGTCAATCAAGATGGAAATGTCCTCTATAACTACACGCCCGTGCTCAAGACTATCATGACGCCAGCCACAGCGACGACCATGACTCGCCTTCTTCAAGACGTCGTCGACTATGGTACAGGTACGTCCGCAAAAGTTCCGGGTGTCAGTGTAGCTGGTAAAACCGGGACCGTACAGTACAGTCCCGGCTTAACAGGATATACAAACTGGGTCCGAAACGCGTGGTTTGACGGGTATACCCCAAGACTCGTCGGTTCCATTTACCTCGGATACGACAATCCATCGCCAACCCATCATTTGACCATGGCACCGCTCGATCCGTCCGCAAACGCTGCGGAAATCTTCGGAACGATTACCCGTCTTGCCCTCCAATACGGCTACCCAGGCGGGGCATTTTCAGCAGGCCCGTTTCCGGCCAGCGGCGCTGCGGTGGCAACGACGTCAAAGCCCAAAGCAGCCAAGCACTCCGCCAAAGGGAAGCGGCCGCACAAGGCACATGTTTCGAAACGCCCGTCCGGAGCACAAGGGTCACTGCCACAAGGGTCATTGCCACAAGGGCCGCAGCAGCAAGGGTCAGCACCGCAACCAGGGCTCCAACCGGCCGGACCACAAGGCTCCCCAGGACCACAGCCAAAGGCGCGGCACAAACTGCACGGGTGACCCCGTGCAGTTGGTTACAATCGGGGATATAAGCTACATCGCAAACCAAATTCCTGCCAATTTCGCGAGTAAAAAGGCGAGGATAATTCCCGAAACAGGTGCTATGACCCAGCCCTTGACGATATTGCGGATCGCTTTCCACTCTATCGTCCCGTTCCCGCGTGCCATTCCGGCCCCCATCATGGCACCGACCAGGGCTTGATTCATGGAGGTAAAAAAGCCAAAAACGACCGCTAGGAACACAACCAAAGCTTGAACAAGTTGGGCTGCACTCGCCATCGAAAGGTCGACATGAACAATGTCGAAGGCGACCTTTTTAAGAAGCGGCTTACCCCAGGTCAGAACTCCAAGCAGCAACCCGAGCCCCCCGATGAATCCAGCGGTCCAAACGTCAAACAAGTGAGTCATTATCAATACCCCTGTGGCATTGGACACATCGTTCGCACCCATGACAAAGGAGGCAGCCGAGCCGACGACGACTAGAATGAGACTCAGTGTGCGAAACACAGCCGCTTGCCTCTGCTGCTTCGGATCAAATCCGACAATGCGGTCCAGCCCATGGGTAAACAGAAAGCCCAATCCGAACGCGATCGGCGGCGCGATCACCCAAATGACCGCCAGTTTCAGGATGGTCAGCCAATGGACTTGAATACCCGAACCTAAAGCCATACCCACGACACAAAACACGAGAATTTGAATCGTCGATGTAGGAATTTTTACCGCTGTGTAGATTGTCGTCAACACAAAGGCGGCAACTACAATCACCAGTGCGCCAACCATTGTTACTCTCGACGCATCGACAATATGAAGTCCAACATTGGATTCCACACGGTGGCTGGCCAAAACGGCCCCAGCCAGAGCAAGGGCCGCCATCAGTGTGAGTGCAGGCCACAATCCGATGGAACCAGACCCGTACGGCATTCCCATACAAGCACCGGTGTAGTGTGCTCCGATGCTCCAAGCAAATATCAAAACCAGAACCACAAGTAAAATCGCACTAGCCGACAAAAATGCACCCCCTTTGCTACTTGCCCGGCGGCAAAACCTCGGAGACGAGTTCCCGGATTTTGTCCTGAACAGAAACCAGCGCTGCCGAACCTTGCTGGGTTGCCCGATAGTACTTGCGCACTTTCCCCGCTACAACTCGGTCTGAACGTTGTAAATATCCAGACTTTTCCATGTCACGCAAAAGTGGATAGATCGTGCTTGGCCCGATTTTGTAGCCATGTCGAGCCAGTTCATCCATCAAGGCCTGACCATACACCTCCCCCTCGACAGCATGGTGAAGAACGTGAATTTTTACGAAACCTAACAGAAATTCGCGGACAATATCGTTTTCCGACATCATAATTCGATATTATAAAATGCTTTGTGTCCAGGTCAATACAGGAAAACACAGGGATGACCGTTGACTCACTTGCACAAATTCCCCTGCAGTGAGAAATCGGCCACCCCTTCGTTTTTATCCCATCCTTTTCACTTTTTGCTTTTCCTGTTACAGCCTCCGGACCCGGAAGTTATCCGTGAGGACCGACGGAACCTGCGGGAAGTCCGTCGGATACGACCAAAAACTGATTCCTCGCAGGTCGTAAGACTGAACCAAATCCAACTTGGCCTGAAAGCTGCGTGCATCTTCAAACCACACCTGGTGTCGTCTGCCCTGTGAATCCACGTATTGATAATTTGGCGCCTGCGAAGTGGTATTGTATTCAATGGCAACGTTGTTTGTCACTGCGAGTTGAGCTGCGCCGGCAGGCGTTAAAGTCTGGGCTCGGGATTGCTTGGGGACAAACGGAAGCGTCCAATCATACCCGTATACCGAAACACCCATGAGGACCTTATTTCGAGGGATCGCGGTTACGGCATAATCTAGTACTCTCCGAATTTGAGGTATCGGGGATACAGCCATGGGGGGTCCGCCAATCCAGCCCCATTCATACGTCATCAGCACCACGAAATCCGCCAGTCTGCCGTGCTCCGGATAATCGTGAGCTACATAAAGTAATCCCTGTTGTGTGGCAGACGTCTTCGGTGCCAGCGCCGTAGACACAAGATACCCCTCCGCGTGAAGCTGGGTTACTACTTTTTGCAAGAACTGATTGTACGGTTCCCTGTCGTACGGGTAAATGTACTCAAAGTCAATGTTCAACCCACGATGCCCTTTACTTTTCATCGTGTTAAGGACGTTGTTGATGAGCGTCTGCTGCACAGACTCGTCGTTTAAAATCGTGTGGCCCAACTCTGAGTTAAACATGCTTCCTTCCCAGTTGCTGATCACCAAAAGTGGCGCAACCCCCTGGGCCCTGGCGCTATTGAGGACCGCAGTATCGTTGAGAGGAGTAAGGGAACCGTCCGTTCCCACATGGTAACTAAAAGGGCTCAAGTAAGTGATCACCGGCCCCATCTCTTGAACCGTCTGCTCTCCTTTCACTCCAAAATCTGTAAGATAAGCATTCACATCAATGGTCCTCCGGGTCGGTCGAGGTACCCGCAACGCCCGCCCCGCGTATAACTGACCCGGGCTGGTTATTTGGTTCTGTGCCGCCAGGGACGATGCGGTTGTGCCAAACCTCGCGGCGATACTGTTCAAAGAATCTCCGGCTTTCACCACGTAGGTACGCCTTGGCGTAGGAATGACCAACGCCTGTCCTACGGCTAATTGACTGAGCCTTCCATTGGCATTGATGAGGTCTTGCATACTCACCCGGTACTGTTGTGATAATGACCAAAGCGATTGCCCACGTTGTACAACGTGAATTTCCATCCTCGCTCCACGCCCCCTTTCCACCTTACACGTCAGCCTATGCAAGAAAACGTGGGCTGGATAGGCGCACGCCCAAGGCAATGGGGAATTTCGAAAAAACGATTCCGGCCACAATCCCGTTCGCTCTCAGAACCTTGTTCATATGGACAACCATCATTTCATCCGTGCCTGTGTTGGCATACGATACCGTAACAACTCCATCGGAGGTGATTTGAGTGTCTAAAAAAGGAGAAAGTGAAGGTTTCGAGGATTTACGTGCTCATATGGAACGAATCCAGAAAAACAGAACGAACAGAAAAACCGCAAACAATGTTTTTCAAGGTAATAAGGAGGTCCTAGAGCAAGTAAAAACCGTCATAAAACCTGTCATCACGGCATTTATCGAAGGGGACCGGTCTTTATTGTTGCAGTCGACCGATTCCAACGGTTTTTTTGTATCCTGCGGTTACAGCCACGTGACCCACATCTGGATAACATCTGCCGCCACAGACAACGTCGTTATCATGATGCAGCACAATCCCCAATCCCAAGTCGTCTATGCTGGCCACGTAAACAAAGAAGATATTGAGAAAGCCGTAAAAAACGCCTTACTTTCCTGGTACACGAGCATATTTTCAACTTGATATGACAGAATGGACAAACCTCCTCAGAAGTTTGTCCATTCCTTTTATGGTCACTTGAATACTCTGTATTAAATCCAAATAGGAGGGGGGGACTTGAATTATGAGCTATTACTCAACCATGGCCATCCTGCACCACCTGGCACCTGGTTCACCGGTGAGTGTCTGGTTTGACCATTCGGGCTTCCTTGCAACGTACTTTCAATTTACCGTTGACGATGAAGTTGCATTTTCAGGCGGAGCGCTGGATGGCGGCCTTACCTATGTCAATGCCAGGGATATTCGGGCAATTAAGGTTGGTCATTAAACTGTATGTGAGTGCCTATGCAACACATCATGGGGGTACGGTGCTGAGAACCGTACCCCCACTTTTGCATGGGAAGCCAGCGTATGTGAGTGCCTAAACAACACATGAGGCTTCATGATACACAATATGATCGAAAGCCGTCTTTCGGTATAGCCTCTTCCTCAAGGGGCTGTTTGAGATTGAACCACACCGGAGGTTTTGTTGACTTCAGCCAATTTTTCAATGGACTGGTTCGCAGGTTCAGGCAAGGTGAAAGTCAACAATGTACCTGCCAAGGCGAAGACGAACGTGATCGCGAATGTCCCCCGCAACCCCAGTGTTTTCGTTATGATTGGGAACAGAAACACGCCAATAAAAGCACCGATTTTAGCAACTCCTGCGGAGATACCGTGCCCAGTGGTTCGGACACTGACCGGATATAACTCGGCCGCCAGAATAAACGTGGTCGTATTAGGACCAAATTCTGCGAAGAAATAGCTGATACCATAAAGAATCAAAAAGGGAACAACCATGGAAGTCAGTCCCGGAATGAGTCCCATTCCCAAAAAGGCAAGACCCATAACAGTAAACCCAATAAGCTGTAAACGTCTATGCCCGATCCGGTCGATTTTCATGACGGAAAGTACATAGCCAGGCACGGCCGCAATTGCAAAAACGATGAGAGTCCAAGCTTCGCTTTGAATAAGACTTGCGTGAGGAGCAACTGTCTTCATGATGAGTGGTGTTGAGATGGAGTTTCCATAGTAGGCATAGTCGAACAGGAACCAGGTACCCGCTGTCCCAAGCAGAGTCAAAAGCATCTTACGATCCGTGATAAACTGCGTGAAGCTCATCAACGCAGGCTTCGAACGCCTGGTTTCCTCCACCGAACCTACTTGACCACCGGTATACGAACGCAGTTGTCGGGCCGCAGCTTGCGAGTTTCCAAGCACCTGAGACTGAAATCTTGGTGACTCCGGCATTTTTCTTCTGGCATAAATGACACTCACTGCGGGTAATGCTCCCAAACCCAACATGATTCTCCAAGCAAGGTCGTGATTGATGCCGCTGGCTAGCAATGTAATGGCAACGATGGGTCCAGCAATGAGTCCAAGTGCTTGCATCGAGAAAACCATTCCAACAAGCTTGCCGCGATCCCGTACGTTGGCGTATTCACTCATGATGACGGCGCTAATCGGGTAATCGCCACCGATACCCAGTCCGAGAATGAACCGAAAGGCAATCAACCAAAAGATGTTTGGTGAAAAGGCGGTCAAAACGGCTCCAAGCGACATGATTCCGGCAACCAAGCCGTACAGCTTCTTGCGTCCTAATATATCCGCCAAACGCCCAAAAACGATGGCTCCAACAAAATTGGCGAGTAACGTCGTACTTCCTACAAGCCCGACCATTGTGCCAGTCAGATGCCACTCCTGTTTAATAAGAACAAGCGCCGCCCCAATGATAAATAGGTCATAGGCGTCCGTAAAAAATCCAAGACCGGAGATTAACATGGCGCGTAGGTGAAACAAACTAAGTGGAGCGTCATCTAAAGCTTCTTCGATGGAATGGTTTGTCATACGCTTCGATTCCCATGTGCTTATCTCGCGCACAGTGAATCAGCACCTTCTTTCCCCGTACACAGATGTTGGCCTGCCAGTGCACCATAATACCAGACATATGGTACCAAGTTTGTGTAAAGTTTTTGTAAACGCCACGTAAATTTTTCGTGTACCTTATCGAATTCGGCAACAGAATACAAATGTGGAGAATAGCAGCCAATGACGGACCACCAGATTGGCTTACCAAACGCGGTTTAATGACTCTGTAGAATTTAATGGCTTTGTAGAATAAAAAGGGGTTTCAAATTTATGAAGGTACGGTTCTCTTATGTACGCGAAAGGCAGCGGGCGTCGCCGCTGCCTCAAGCCACCCAGACGGGTGATTCGCGTGTGAGCATTAGACCATTGGGGTCAGGGTTATCGTAAACAATCAAACTTGAAATAACCTCAAAAACTTTTGGAATCCGTACTTTCATTTTTCGCGAATGGAGCAGCCATTTGTGTACACACGAACGAGGGTGGACGCAAAACCGACTAGAAGTTCGTCATCGAGTCACTCCGCGTTGTTTGTAATAAGCTTGCTTTGCCGATGCTAGGATATTTCCAGTGACCCAGATACCGAGCAGCAAAACGGGTATGCCGGTGACGAGCTTTACAGGGTGTCCGCCAATCGTCCCCTGATACACCAACCCCATACCGAGAGTGCCTGTGCAAAGTGCCGCCATCCAAACCAACCAAAGCCGGATTCCCTTAAACATTTCGATCATCTCCCACTTTTGTCTTGTTTACCTTCATTTAAGTGTGGCTTTAAATACCTTAAGCTCCGCGTACGTGAGTAGTTTTTGACGATTCCTTTCGTTGTGGTGCCCGACGGTACCAATCGCTCCAAATGACCCGGTAGACCTTTAAGAGTTTAGGCAAGCGGTTCAGACCCGGGATCCACGGAACCAAAATT
>NZ_JAJFNK010000024.1 GCF_021739485.1 Alicyclobacillus tolerans | reverse complement strand
TTACAAACACGGCAAGTTCTTTTTGCACATCCCGATGACCAAAGAATTTGACGAAGCCCAACTCGGCGATGTCAATCCAGCTTCCTTTGACAATGCTCACAGGGGCTGGAAGGGGTTCCTACCTTTCGCAGGCAGGAACCCACATTGATGGGGTAATTGCATTCGCAGCGACGTTTATTCTTGGTTAGATGAGGGGTTTCGTACCAGTGGTCACGTGACCGAGTCCCATCACGATGTTGCCAACTGCGCCATCACAAGGATGATGAGGATTTGAATAACCCCCTGTATTCCTGCTAATCGGTTTGTCCGCTTGGCAAGACGCGTAATCTTCTCAATACTGGGCTGTTCCTTCTTGAGTTCCAGATACGTCCGAATGGAGTTCGGAAGTAGAATGCCAAAACCCTGAATAGCCAAGATCGCAATAATGACTAATGCGCCATAAATCCAATAACGTTCCGGGTTATTTGACTTCAAATAGCCATCCCAGTTGGACATAATCCATCCACCGGTTCCCGTCGTAAAGGCAAGTACAGGGAGATATAACATCGTCTTTGGTGTAAGCCAGTGGATAAAAGCCCTTCGTTGTTCGGGGGTAAGTCGTCGCATAATCGGTCCAATGAAGAACCCCATAAAAATATCGGTGCCCGTCCAAAGACAACCAGAAAACACATGTGCGAAGTCGAGCAAATACAGGCTATGTATATCGACCGCCACGAATAAAACGATAGGCAACAAAACAACCCACCAAAATAGGCGTTGGATGAGTGGTCGGTTTTTTACGATTTCTCTAACCGATGGTTGAATATTTACTTCTGATTGCATCCCTTATCCCCTTCTGGATTTGTGCTATTCTGTTGGTGCACAGATGTCCACATCATTATAAAATATTTTTTTGTATTTTTGGTAATGATAACCCGTTTTGCACAAATATGATGTTGCAGGCTCCTGCCACAACGGTGCCCTTTGGCGAAACGAGTTGCGTACATAGGAACAAGACGGGACTATGGGCCTGGGGCTATGGGCCGGGAAACCGCACCTCTTGTAAGAGTTTTACAGGACTGCGGTGACTCGGTAATGTTGCGACTGGGCGGTGGACGCTGAAGATGAGAAAGGTCATATTGTCTGGGCTGTTGTTTGTGTTTCTAGGCGTATTCAGTTTCCTGTGTGGACTCGGTCTGTGGTTCTTTTCGAGTCTTCACGGAGGATTCGACACGGAGCTGCGGCTTCGACCTCCACTGTGGATACTCATGAATATACTGTCTTTTGTGATTATGATATTCGCTCCAACCTTCTGGATTTTTGCCTTGCCCGCCTATTATGCCTGGCGAAGACAATGGGCAAAGCCATGGCGGGTCGTCATTACAGTATGTTTCGGCATCGCGTTGGTATTGGACATTTATCTTTTGTCCGCGATATTGCTGACCTCTTTCATCGTCACTTCCCACGCAGCATACGCTGTTTTCGGACACCTGTCGTTAACCTGATGGGCCGCAAAACCTGCATCCTTGCCCGGGTATGGAACAGACCCGAACAGTCAGTGTCCGGGCTGCTGAACCAGGCCTTTCCACTGAACAAGGTGCTATTTACTTTACGGTTACATTCACCTGCCTGCTAACCGCCGCATTACCAACAGTTATTGTGTACGTACCCATTTTTTCGAATGTGGTCGAAAATGAGAACTTACCTTCAGAATCTGTGGAGATAGTGTTGGCGTGTGTGTTTTGGAGTCCCGAAACCGTTAATTGGACATCAGGAGCGCCCAGACCCCCTGCGAGTCGAAACTCACCTGAAATTGTGACACTTTGACCTATATTCACGGTACTTGGTTGAGCGGTCATTAGTATTGTATTAACATCTCTTGGCGATGCCATGCTCCACGTTGTGTTGTTCCAAGAAACCCCCATTAACAATCGCTTTTGGAGAAAAAGATTTGCGTAATAAATCGGGACGTACGTAGTTGGAGCCTGCGTGGCTGGATCATTGGCGACAAGTTTAGGAGCCCTGATGAAGGCATTTTGTGAACCATTCATCGAAAACTGCATTTGACCATCTGGGGGTGTTCCCGTCTGGGGTGTACCACTGACATTTACGCTCCATCCCTGCGGGATTGATAGTACATTCAGTGTTCCGCCATCCCATGTTGTCGAAGCACCCTCCATTTTTAAAGCTTGTTGTAAGTAGTACAAGGGAACCCAACTGGTTGGCTTTCCTGACCACGGGTCAATTGCTACAATATGTTTAGGTAAAAATGCCGCTTCTCCGGAAACGTCAATTGTGGTTGGAGCGTATTGGATCGCTGTAGCGGCATGGGCAATACCCGGCATCAGCATTTGTGCAGAAACTGCTCCCAAAGCAATAATCCCCATCATTCCTACTTTATACTTCATTCCGTCGTCATCCCTTCAAGTTGCTTTTTCGATTCGCCATGCTCAAAGAATTAGACGACGTCATAAAACCAATGGTGACATGCTTCGTTGTGGTGTTTGTCCGGCAATCGTCCCATCACTTGGTGCACGAAATGCCGGAACAGATGACGCCCCGACCTGGATCCACAGTAGTTTGATTTCAGTCTACTTCAATTCCCGCTCAGGTTATCGTTCAGGGTGTATCGAGTATTCGGAGAAAAAGCCCAAAAAATCCAAAAAATATAATATACCGGATATACGAAAACTGCTAACAAAACAAAAGCCCCGTGCTTTCCGAAGGCCTTTAATAACTTTACTTGCCAAATAATGAAGAACACAACGTTCGCAATGGGCACCAAGTACATAAGCAGCCACCAACCGGATTTCTTAATCAGCAAGAGTGGTAGTATTGTGCTGCAGATTGGGACCCATGCCATCCATTCGATGCGCGGGCGTCCTGCGATTTTCGCAAGTCGCATATCTGCCACTCCGATGATTACATACAATCCGAGTCCGACTACTATATCGAATACTAAACCCATTCCTGAAAAAATGCCTACACTTGGAGACAAAAACTACGCCCTCCTAGAATAAGATTTAACCTAGTAAATGTAACGTATTCTTTATTCAAAGGACAGTGTTTTCGAGGGTGCATGCTTCGATTCAATCGGAGTTTCCAATGATTACATGTGTTTAAAAAAGTAAAAACGGCGACAGTTATCTACGTCCGTTCTTCAGGTAACAGGCAATTGAAAGAACTCCAGGATATTAAATCCCAAGGCAATTACAACCTTCGAAAAATCGTTGGAGTACAAAAATCTGATTAGTGATTTCTGATCAATTGTCTGCGGTCTTCTGCCTGAGGCGGCTCTTCCAGCCAACTGTTATCGATCATGATTTCGGCACCATCTTCACCGTAAAGAGCCACTTCTGCCTGCAGTCGCGCAAACGTCAAACCCAAATCACGCCTAGGGCTTGAACCCATGGCGATACCATAGTTCCCAACGCCCGCTGTAATAAGTGCGGTAACATGAAACATCATCAGTTTGTCGCTGAATGTTTGCTCTGTGGAATCCGTCACGTCATGGTCGTGACTGATGGGGACGGGGAGGTCGGTTTGTAAGAGGTAGTCAGAGAAAATCTTTACGTGTTTATGAGATATATCTTTTCCCCTCTCCATGAACTGACGAACCTTTTGGGATTGTGCGACCTGAGCAAAACCCATAACAAGAGCTTTCCCAAGGTGATTTCTCTGAATGTTGAGGTAAATATTGGTGATTTCTATAGCGTTTAAAGCTCTTTTTTTGCCAAAAAAACCGGTAAGGTAACTCCGATTCTCGACAAAATCTACGTTGTCAGGACCGGATATAAAAGGGGGGCGCGCATAGAGTCCAGTTGCCAACAGCGTATTCAGAGTCTTATTGCGAAGGTCCAGACTTTCGTTTAGACACTCGTTAAAGTATTGGCGGATGTCCGAACGGGTGGCCGTGAAGCAACCGGCGCTGTATGCTACGATGCCCATCATAGCCATGCCGTGCAGATAATGCAGGTAAAACGAGTCGGAAAACAGACGCGGAGCTTTTAAATTGATGTCTGCTTCGCTAAATCCTTTTGGAATGGGGAAACTTTCCTCGTTGAAGAACTTTGTGATGCTCTGCACATGCCCTTGTGAGACCTTCACACCATGTTCGATGAAACTGCGGACTTTTGCATCTTCCACGTGTTGGAGAAAATATTTGCCCATGCAGATGGACATGGTATCGTTCTGATATGATCCCCACAGTAAGCCCATCTCGGACGAATCCATTTTACCGGCGTGCCCTGTTTGTTCCCCACGATTCATTTGTTCTCCTGAATCCAAAGCTTGCGCTTCCCAACCAGCCCCAAGTCCTGCTGAAGACTCATCCTTGTTGGTGTCCATCTCCATTTTTACACCCCGCCGTACATGAATTGAAGATATTGTATCCGCCTACCAAGCCGCTATTCGTTCAGGGACGTGGAGTCGGGGACACGGTCGTTAACTGGAGGGAGGTCAACTGACTGGCGCAAATCGATGAAGAACAGCGTCCTTGGCAGTTCAATACGAATTCGAGGTAGCATTTGGACAATTTTTCCTTTCCTGAATGATTCAGCAATGCTATACTCGGCGAGTACAGAAAGGTGTGGTTGATATGGGTATTGGCGCTATATCTGGGAACTCGTCGGCTTTATTTCAGGGTATCCAGAACCTACAAAACTCAACTGCAAATGCTTCTGCCAGTACCAGTTTTGTGCCGACAAATCCGACGGCTCGACGAGCTCCTGATCTCACTGGATCTGTGAGTGGTGCAAGCGTAGGTCAATACAGAAATATCCAATTTAGTACAACAGCCGCATTTCTAGCAGCTTCGCAGCAAAATGGAGCATTGCAACCTGGCGGGTCGGCTGCAGCCGCATCATCTATAACCCCGAGTGTCATGTTGTCGAGCGATTTTGGCCAGACCCACATGACGTCAGGGATGAGTTGAACAACTGGTACTACAAATTAATCCAACTCGATGCGATGAGGTGCTAGTGGATCGGCGAACTAGCACCTTTCTGTTGCGCGTACAAGCAAAACATAGGGATTACTACGTTACGGAACGTGTTACGGAGGGAACTCGTTGACCAGTAAGTACGAACAATTTCCAGCATTGGGTACCAAGATAGAATTGCTGGCAATTGACAATCGCCAAACAGGCAAAGATATTACGTGGGAAGAAACCGTGGTACGGGTTAAACACCTCGTTGAACGCTTGGAGAACACTTTTTCACGATTTCGAGTGCAAAGTGAGTTGAGTCAATTAAACACATCTCCCAATCGATGGATTCAGATTTCAAAAGAGATGTGGTCGGTTCTGCATGTCTCACAATCTATGTACTCAAAGACAAACGGTATTTTTAATCCATGTTTAGGATCTTGGATGGAGTCAATTGGATATGACAGACCGTTTGACGAAATGAGTCCGGAATCCACTACAAGCAATCTAGGTATTCAAGGTGAAAGTCCTGAAACGATGAGCACGAACTTGCCGAATCAGGAACGCCTACCATATGCTCTTGTAGATAATCCGTGCCGCACTTATCTTCAAGCAGGGTACAAACTTGATCTTGGCGGGATTGCAAAAGGGTGGATAGTGGAGCAGACAGCGCGATTACTACAGAATGTAGGGTGGATTGACTTTATGATTAGTGCCGGGGGAGACATGGTTTGCTCTGGGGAACATGAAGAAGGTCCATGGCGTGTCGCGATCCAGAATCCGTTTGAACCCTCAAAGTCACTGTTGTCTATGGATGTTCGTTCAGCCTGTATAGCTACGAGTGGAATTGGTAAGCGCAACTGGAACCGTGGAGCAAAAGCAGCTCATCACATTTTGGATCCCCGGACTGGAGAATCCGCAGATAGCGATATATATGCTTGCAGCGTGGTAGCTCCGGACTTAATTTCTGCCGAGGTGTACGCAAAGGTGGTACTTATTTTAGGAAGCCAAGAAGGCATGCACTGGTTAGCCAAACAAAAACTCTATGGTTACGTGGTTGTCAAGAAGACGGGAGAAGTTATTCATTCTTGGGGCTAGTTTTTTATACGTTGGCAATTCTAATCTATTATTGGTTGGAACCTCCTTTGGAGCTTTATACTCGATGTGCACCTTCCTATCATGATACGCCTGCATCACCTTTAACCCTGTTCGCTGCGTGGGCCCACAGCCCGCATCATAAACTGTTCCTGATGGCCTTTTGTACTCACAGAAACACGGATGGTTTCTTGAGGGTTGGCCATCTGCAGGTCGGGCATCGGAATTCGCCCATTGAGCGGCATGGGAATATTCCGTCCGCTCGCTGAAGCCGACCCTCCAGCCAACGAGTAATCAAAGACTTGGCCTCCCGCTTCGACCTTTCCATGGTATTGAAGGGAACCTTGTACCTTCTCGGCTGACCCGAATTCCGAGCGGTGGTCCGTGTGGTTGGTTCGCCACACCTGTGCTACCGCCTGCTGGTACAATCCCGTCCACGACGAACTTTGCCCCCAGTACACCATCTGCTGAATTTGAATGTTCAGTGCAGAATTGTAGGTCCACTTGTCCGCAGAGTTGCCGTTTCCAGCGGTGAGGGCCCACGCTTGACTGCCGTCGGCAAGAAGGGAAAAGGACAGGTCACTTGCCGAGACGAGTTTTGTTTTGGCACCCGTGCCTTGCCGGAAATGTCCTTGCAGCTCCACCAGGTACATGGGTTGATATGTGGTTTCGGTTTGGGTGTGAACCAACTTAATCACCCTGAAACTTTTGCCGCCGTACAGGTTGGCAACCGCCTCAATGGCTAGACTTCTCTTTTGCTTTTGAGTCAGCCAGGAGTTTGTCCGGGGTTTGTCAAACAGCGTCCGAACCAGAGAAGACCAACCTGACGACCAAGAAAGATTGCCGCCCAACCGTGATAGATTACCGCCGGAGGTGTACACGATGGCCAGCGCCCCGATGATGGCAACAGCCGCAACGGCGGCGACGGCGTTCCGAACCTGGGCCGCCCACCGACGCACATGCTGGCGGCGATGCACCCGGGAACGTGCCTCCTCTTGCTGCAGTTCTGCCAAAATCCGTTCCGATTCGGCCTCGCTGATGTGCAATCTTGGAAGCCGGCGAAGAGTGTTTTCAAGGTCGCGATCCGGATTCCAATCCATTGTGAGAGCCCCCCTTCTCGCGGGCGATAAATTGTTGCAGTTCCTTGATGGCACGGTGGTACGTAACGCTGACCTTGCTCGATGACCAACCCAGTATCCCTGCAGTCTCCTGGATGGAATAATCCATCACGGCCCGCAAGACAACCACTTGGCGATAAGCGGGTCGCACAGCAGCAAGGTGCCCTAGCATCAGCCGCATTTGATCGCGTTCAACGGCAGTGTCTGCGGGGTCTGCCGTGCGGCTGGTCAGCTCTTCGAGAAAGCTTTCCGACGCCGTCGGCCGCTTCTTTCGGAGGTGATCGATCGCAACGTTTCGCGCGATTCGCATGAGCCACGTCCTCGGGGAGGCAGCGCCGTTGTAACCGTCCAGACCGCGCAGTGCCCGAACGAACGTCTCTTGAACGAGGTCCTCGACGTCTTGGCGAGTGATGGAGTACGCCAGAAACGTATAGACGTCGTCTGCGTATGCGCGATACCACTCTGCGATGTCCGGGCCACTCACCTCTGCGTGCCTCCTTTGGCGGTTCCGACGTTTACAGTCACACATGTTTATACTCATAGACGTTTCACGACGTCATGATCTTACAAACAACTTCACGGAACAGATGGCCCGTATCGACATCGAGCGCTGTTGAAAGTGGTAAAATGCGGGTGAAAAAGCAGAGGCAGGTGTGAAAATGTCTGAACCAAAGCGTTGTCCTATCTGTGGTATGGAGAATCAGTGCGGTCATGCTGCAGGTAAACCGCCAAGTTGTATGCGCATCGGGCAGTGAGAAGCCAGCGCACGCCAGAATGCGCATTAACTTGGTTTGACTGTGCCGAGGGTTTCACGTGCGCGGGTTTTGGCGAAGGTCCTCGACAAATGTGCGAACCCGGTCGCGGATGGCATCGCGGACTTCCCGGAACTTGTCCATAACCTGTTCTTCGTTGCCCTGTGCACGCGCTGGGTCTTCAAAACCCCAGTGCAAACGCTCTACATTCGGAGGGGTGACGGGACACCTGTCGTAGGCGTCGCCGCACAGCGTGATCGCGTAATCGGATTGGTTGAGCAAGTCGTTTTTAATGAAATCGGACGTGTGTTGAGATATGTCAACGCCTGCTTCTTGCATGACTTGTACGGCTTTCGGGTTGAGTCCGTGCGCTTCGATGCCCCCGCTGACAATGGCGATGTCATCTCCTGCAAAGTGGCGCGCCCAGCCTTCCGCCATTTGCGATCGGCACGAGTTCCCAGTGCAAATAAAGTACACAATGGGCTTTTTCAAGTTTATCTCTCCTTCGGGTGTGTGTTTCGACGGCTGCGGTTTCGACCGTTGGCCGGTTGCGGCTCGTCCGAGGCTTGGTCGGTGTGGTTAATGAGTTATGCTCAACCACAGCACAAGACCGGATAACGTGACGAACAACACCGGGATGGTGAGGACAATGCCGGTTTTAAAGTACCTTCCCCAAGTGATTTGAATCCCCTTTTTCCCGAGTACATGCAGCCACAAGAGGGTCGCGAGCGAACCAATCGGGGTGATTTTCGGACCTAAGTCACTCCCGATGATGTTGGCGTAGACCAAGGCCTCGTGCATGACGCCGGTCGCTTGGGTGGAATGGATGGCCAGCGCGTCGATCATGACGGTAGGCATGTTGTTCATAATACTGGACAGAATCGCGGCAATAAATCCAGTAGCCAGTGTTCCAGCGTACAGGCCGCCGTGAGTTGACCCTTCAATCAAACGACCTAAAACGTTCGTGAGACCGGCGTCGCGAAGTCCGTATACGACGACGTACATGCCGATGGAGAAAACCACAATGGCCCAGGGCGCTTCTTTGATCACCTGCCAGGGACGGATGACTCGCGTCTTCGCCCCGACCCATAAGAAGACGATCGCGATGATCCCGGCTACCAGGGAGACGGGAATGTGCAGCAACTGCGTCCCGATGAAGCCTAACAACAATGCTGCCAGGAGAAACCAGGAAAGCCGGAACATGCCGTCGTGAACCACGGCTTCTTTGGGTTCGCTCAGTTGATTGGGGTCGTACACCTTGGGAATGTCACGCCAAAAAAACAGGTACAACATGGCTGCACTCGCCGCAAATGAAACCAAGTCGGGCACAATCATGTGCAACGCATAGTCGATAAATCCAATGTGAAAAAAGTCGGCAGAAACAATGTTCACCAGGTTGCTAACGATGAGCGGCAGGGACGTGGTGTCGGCAATGAACCCGCTCGCCATGATAAACGGAATCATGCGCTTGGCGTCAAACTTCAACACCCGCACCTTTTCGAGGACGATGGGGGTCAAAATGAGAGCCGCTCCATCGTTGGCAAAAAAGGCAGAGACCATAGCTCCGAGCAACGTGACGTAAAAAAAGACCCTGCGGCCGTTCCCGCGCGCTGCATGGGCCATTTTGAGAGCGGCCCATTCAAAAAAACCAATCTTGTCCAAAATGGTCGAGTAGATGATGATGGCTACAAACGTAAGGGTGGCATCCCAGACAATCTGCGTGACCTCGACCACGTCGTGCAACGTGACCACACGGAATAAAAGCGCCAGCACTGCTCCGCCGAGTGCGCTCCAACCAATCGAAAGACCTTTCGGTTGCCAAATGACGAACACCAACGTCAACAAAAAGATAAGAACTGCGAGGTATGCCATACGGTCGTTCTCATTCTCCTTTTATCAGTTGCACTGAACCCGAAGTCCCGACGATTTGAGCTGATTAATTTCTTCAGTCACGTCGGGCAAAAGTGAGACTAAGTGGCCAACGGGCGAAAATGTGGATGTATTCAGGGAGTAAAACACCCACTGCGCCGTTTTTCGCTCTTTGACGAGTCCAGCTTGTTTGAGTTTGCGGAGGTGTTGAGAAACGCCTGGCTGGGAGATTCCCAAAATGGAAACGAGCTCGCACACGCACAGTTCTTCCTTTGCCAACAAAGCCAGCATGTGCAACCGCGTTTTATCGCCTAAGGCTTTGTAAACTTCGGCCATTTCTTCAAACGTGTCTGCCACGATGCACTTCACCTCACAAACAAACCTCTCAACCGATATTGCCGAAGTATTATATAAACATATGATTATATAATGCATTTTATGAACGCCTTTTTCAATACTTGATTCTATCTCTGTTGAAGTTTGGCCGGATACGAATCTGACCGAGGATCAATCGGAATTTTTTAGAGCAAAAAAATATTTCCCTCATTATTTACTATTTTTAAAATATTGAAATAAATTTATGATGAAGGTAGGATCGAAGTCGTAATTCGGTCGGACCAAGGTTGGCTCAACACTTCAAAGAGCCAGGGAAGGGCTTTGTGTCTTTGCGTCATCGTGCAAATGTCCGAAACGGCCTGTCAGAAAAACTCTAGAATGCAGCCGGATAGAAAAGAGAGGTGGTGTGGGGTGTCTCTCACGAAAGAGGAGTCTCGCTTAAAACCAGAGGAGGTCGTTCACGAAATACAACAGCTGATTGCAAGCGGTGAGGTCCGGCCAGGCGATAAGCTCCTGCCACAACGGGACCTGGCCAAACGCCTCAACGTGAGTCGAGGTTCGCTGCGGGAGGCTGTCAAGCTGATGGTGGGCATGGGGCTGCTCGACGTCACGCCAAGGGGAACCTACGTGCGCCAAGCTCGCTTTGAGGACTTGATGAAGCCTTTGCTGCTGGTCATGTCCCAAGATGCGCAAGATGTTTACATGCTGTTGGAGGCACGGAAGATTGTTGAGAGCGAAGCGGCCCGTCTGGCGGCTATCCGCGCGGACGGAAAGGATTTACACCGGCTTCAGGGGCTGATCGTGCGCTTGCGCGGGGAACTGGATGCTGGGGAATTCACGGGTGAGTCGGACAGCCTGTTTCATTCTCAAATTGTGAACGCTTCGAAAAACACGGTGTTGGTTTCGTTGATGTCCGTCATTGTGGCGCTCATGGAAAGCGAATACGAGGGTGTTCGCCAGAAGATGATGTCGGATACTTCGGAAGCTTTCTATGCGCAACACGTCAAAATTTACGAGAGCCTTAAGGCGCAGGATCCCAATGCAGCGGCCAATCACGTCAGAGAACACCTCAACTTTACAATGGAGGAGTTTTTGCACCACCTGTCACGGTAATGCAAGCGAGACTCTCGGCAGGTGCTGCGCAAGCGCAGCTGCAACGGCACGAGCCCAAGTGTGGCGCAGGGTTTGAGGCGATCTCTATACGGCCGGCTTTCGTTGGCTGTTTAAAAAAGGGGTGTAGATGCTCATGGAACTATCCATCTTTTCGTATATGGAGAAATACGACTACGAAAACGTGTTTTTGTGTCAGGACAAATCGGTCGGGTTAAAGGCGGTCATCGCGATCCACGATACGACGTTGGGTCCCGCCACCGGAGGGTGCCGGATGTGGACGTACGCATCGGAAGAAGACGCCATTGAAGACGCTCTGCGTCTGGCTCGTGGTATGACCTACAAATATGCCGCTGCGGGGGTCAACCTTGGAGGTGGCAAGGTGGTGATTCTCGGAGATCCGAAGACGCAAAAAAGCGAAGCGCTGTTCCGGAGTTTGGGAAGGTTCATTCACCGCTTGGGAGGATTGTACATTACCGGCGAGGACGTGGGTACGACACTGCGCGACATGGAGTACATGCGAATGGAAACTCCCTACGTGGTCACTCTCCCCGAGTCCTGGGGAGGCGCGGGTCCGATTTCTCCAGCAACGGCTTTAGGGGTCACTCAAGGCATGCGGGCAGCCCTCGAAGAGGTCTACGGAACAGACAGTTTGGAAGGCCGCACGGTTGCTGTGCAAGGACTGGGTTCGGTCGGTTGGGAAGTAGTGTCGCTGCTCACACAGGCCGGAGCACGCGTGCTTGCAGGGGATATTGATTCGGAAAAGGTGGAAAAGGCCGCGGCTGCCTTTGGTGTGGAAACCGTCGCAGACCCCAACCGCATGCATGCCCTGGATGTGGACGTTTACTGCCCATGCGCACTCGGTGGAATTATCAACGACCAGACCATTGGCGAACTGCGGTGCAAGGTGATTGCAGGTTCCGCAAACAACCAGCTCTATGAAGAAAAACACGGAGACCTGTTGCACGAGCGCAACATCGCTTACGCGCCGGACTACATCATTAACGCGGGCGGCACCATTTTTGACACGGACCGTCTGTTGCCTGGAGGCATGAATTCAGAACGGGCTATGGAAAACGTCCGCCGCATTAAAGAGACGATGAAAAGCATCTTTCAGATCTCGAAACACGAAGGAATTCCAACGTACCAAGCTGCGGACCGTTTCGCACAGCGCCGCATCGAATCCGTGGGTCGAGCCAAGGGGCTCAGTAAAAGCGCCAACGTTCGGATGGGCTAAACAAACCGGCTTGAAGTGGTTTTGAAACGATTTTGAACGGATGTTGAACTGAAAGAAAATGAGGTGGGTGTGCATGGCGAAGTTACAAGGAAAGGTCGCGGTGGTGACGGGCTCCAGCATGGGGATAGGCCTGGCGATCGCGGAGCGCTTCGCGAAAGAAGGCGCGCATGTCGTCGTCAATTCGCGCGACAAATCAAGGGCGAAAAGCACTGCAGAAGCGCTGCGGGAACAGGGCTTTTCTGCCATCGGTGTGGCCGCAGACATCTCGGTTCCGGAGCAGGCCGCGCAGTTGGCGGACGCCGCTGTCCAAAGCTTTGGGGGCCTGGATGTTTGGGTGAACAACGCCGGCATCAACGCTATCGGGCCCTCGACGGAACTGGACCCGATGGACTTTCAGCGCGTGATTGGGGTTAACCTCAATGGCGTTTTCTTTGGTTCCCAAGCCGCAGGGCGGATCATGGTCAAGCAAAAATCAGGAGTCATTATTCAAATTGGTTCCATTTACGGAGAAGTAGGCATGTCTATGCGCGCGGCGTACTGTTCGGCAAAACACGGGATTGTGGGCTTGACCAAGGTGTTGGCGAGCGAATGGGCTGCTCAAGGGGTTCGCGTGGTCAACGTCAATCCTGGTTACATTCAGACGGCACTGGATGTGACAGACCAACAAACGGGCGGATATGACGACAGCGATATTTTACGCCGCGCTCCGGCGGGGCGTTACGGCCGCGTCGAGGAAATCGCAGCAGCTGCGTTGTTTGTGGCCAGCGACGAAGCCGGGTACATCAACGGCAGCTCCATTACAGTGGACGGCGGCTGGGTCGGGTACGGCGGCTGGTAAACGAGTAGCTTTCGGCGGCGACATTTGCGCGAGGCGAGGGATGCCCCTGGTTATCCTTGGGGCATCCCGGTTCTGGTCTTTTATGCGGCTTCATCTGCTTTTTGAACGGGGAGGGAAAGGGCCATGGCTCACGGCAACTCAGATGACGCACCTGCGGGAAACGTCCGTAAGGTTCAGCGGTTCGGCGCATTAAACACCCATTTTGATCGTTTCGAATTTACCCTCAGGCAAAACCGGGTCCTTGCGGCGATGCAGCACGCTGGGCTTGACGGACTGTTGATGTTTCGCCAAGAAAGCATGTATTACCTCACGGGTTACGACACGTTCGGCTACGTCTATTTTCAGTGTCTCTACTTCGGTTCAGACGGTCACATGACGCTGTTGACGCGGGCTCCGGACCGGTTGCAGGCCCGTTTCACCTCAGTGATAGAAGACATCCGGATTTGGGTGGATGGACCGGATGCCAGTCCTGCGGTGGAACTGCGCTCAATTTTGCAGCAGTTGGGATGCCAAGGAAAGCGATTGGGCGTCGAATGGGAGGCGTACGGCCTCACGGGCCGCAACGCCAAGAGACTAGATTCGGCATTGGATGGGTTTTGCCGGTTGGAGGACGCTTCTGAACTGGTGAGTCGTCAGCGCGTGGTCAAGAGTCCAGCGGAACTGGCTTATGTGAAAAAGGCGGCCGAGTTGGCGGACGACGCCTTGGCTGCGGCTAGAGACGCAGCGGTGCCGGGGGCTTTTGAAGGGGATATTCTTGCGCAAATGCAATCCGCTATCTACCGAGGCGGCGGCGACGACCCGGCCAATGAATTTATTATTGGTTCCGGACGGGGGGCTTTGATGTGCCGGTATTTCACGGGTCGCCGACACCTGGATGCCCATGACCAACTCACGCTTGAGTTTGCGGGAGTCTACCGTCATTACCATGCCTGCCTGATGCGCACCCTGCCCATTGGCCCTGTTGAGCCGCAGCTGCAAAACATGCATGCCGCCAGTGTGGAATCCCTGCTGGCCGCCGAAGCTGCACTTCGCCCTGGCCGTCCGATTGGGGAAGTGTTCGATGCGCATGCTCAGGTGCTTGACGCGGCGGGGTATCGGGACTGCCGTTTGAACGCATGTGGGTACAGTCTGGGCACCACATTCGCACCCAATTGGATGGACTGGCCGATGTTTTACCACGGGAACCCGGTGCTTGCTGAGCCAGGGATGGTGTTTTTCATCCACATTATCCTGTTTGACGAAGCACGAGGCCTTGCCATGACGCTGGGGCGCACCTCGTTGGTGACGGAGGCTGGTGCGGAGCCGCTGTCCAGGGCTTCTCTCGAACAATAGAAAAATTCATGTTTCCCTCGGTGGCCACGTGGATACAAGTGTCAAATCACCAGCAGGAGCTGCGGAAAATTGCGACCATTCCTCCTGCGTAGTCGCGGCACTTGGAGTGACCGGCTTGAAATACCGCTTTGGGCAAAGCCGCATTTCTGAAGTGACAGAGCGAACGCGGAGGACGGCCGAAGCGATCTCTCAAGAACTGGGCTACTCTCAAGCGGTGAGACAAATGGAGGGTCTGACCCATGACGCACAGTACAGGATGGACAGCGGCGCGGACGCAGGCGTCGTACGATACGGTGGTGCTCGGAGCCGGAAGCATGGGGCTGTCCACTGCAGACGCCTTGACGAAACAAGGGCAGACAGTGCTCTTGTTAGACCGGTACGACCCGCCGCATGCGTTTGGCAGCCACCACGGCGATACGCGCCTGTTTCGAATGGCGTACGCGGAGGGAGCCGCATACATCCCCTTGCTGCAGGACGCCAGGCGACGCTGGTTGGACTTGGAACACCGCGCCCAAGCACTGGGTCTCCCTTACCGGCCCGGCGACTTGTTTGCCCCCATTGGAGTCATCAATGTGTCGCGTGAATCTGGCGCGTTGGCCAAGGAAGTGCAAGACAGTATCGACGCTTACGCCCTTCCTTGCGAGCGGCTTGACGCTCAAGAGGCGATGAGCCGGTGGCCCGGTCTGTCGCTTGCGGACGATGGCGTCGTGTACCTGGACAGCCAAGGCGGGGTGTTGTTCCCGCAAGCCTGTTTGACTGTGTACAAGGAGGCTTGCTTGGCTCAAGGTGCGAAGGTGATGGTCGGGCAAGGCCGCGTTTGGGTCGATCCCGTCAGCTTGGACATCTCCATCGATTGGAACGGCGAACACTTTACCGCCAAAAACCTGGTCGTCACTGCAGGGGCAGGGGCCAAGGACGTTCTAGACAGCCAACTGGGCTTGTCACTGCCGCTCCAAGTGACCCGCAAGACCGTGGCGTGGTTCCGGCCTCGCGCCGGCACTGCGCCTTTGCGCTCTGTGCCACCTGCTCTTCCGAACCCGCTGTATGAAGCACCTTTGTTTCCCGGATTTCTTGCGGAGTCCGAACAGGGGACGTTTTACGGGTTTCCAGATTTCGGGGACGGCGTCAAGCTCGGGAGGCACGATGGCGGAACGCCTTGCACGCTGGACACTGTGGACAGGGACTTTGCTTCGGACCCCCGAGACGAACGGGAACTTCGTTCGTTTTTGGAAAGCTTTCTGCCGCAAGCGGCAGGGAGGCTGGAACGCGGCAGTGTTTGTCTGTATACGATGACGCCTGATGAACACTTTGTGATTGACTACCACCCAAGGTACGACAACGTCGTGATTGCCACAGGGTTTTCTGGGCATGGGTTCAAGTTTGCAAGCGTCGTCGGAGAGGTGGTTGGACGCATGGTCACACATGTCGACGCAGGCTGCGACCTTTCCTTGTTCCAAGCCAAGCGACTGACCGGGAACATGGACGACCAGGAATGACTCGTTTGGGAAAGGGGCCTCGCGAATGGAGGACAGACGCGATCTCATCATTGTCGGAGGCGGCGTGATCGCCTCGAGCATCGCCTACAACCTGCTGCACGACGGCTACACAGGCAGCGTGCTGGTGTTGGAGAAAGACCCGCTGTACGAATACGCTTCAACGCCCCGCAGCGCGGGAGGGATCCGGCAAATTTTCAGTACCCGAGTCAACATCGAGATGAGCCAGTACGGCCTCTCGGTGTACCAGCGGTTTGCCCAAGAGATGGGAATTAACGGGGAACCCACGGAAATTGACTTTAAACAGCGCGGATACTTATTTTTGCTCACCCAGGAGATGTTGACGGCGATGCAGCCGCAAATTCAGCTGCAAAAGTCGCTGGGGGTCGACGTCCAGGTGCTGACGCCGCAAGAAACGCTGGGGCTGATTCCGGAACTGAACACAGCGGATTTGGCGGCATCGGTGTTTAGCCCGAAAGACGGATACATGGACCCGTACTCGGTCATGCAAGGCTACATCAAACAGGCGAAACACCTCGGTGCCCAGTACGTGTATGAGACGGTGACATCGCTCGCAGTGGACGAACAAGGCCGGATGCTTGGCGTGAAAACTCAGGGGGGCGACTTGTACCGCGCACCCATCGTCATAAACGCGTGCGGCGCTTGGTCAGGCGACCTGAGTCAGACCATTGGCGCCAACCTCCCGGTCAAGCCGCTGCGAAGGCAGGTGTTTCACTTTGACCCGGCCATCCCGCTGAAAAAACCGCTCCCGCTGGTCGTGGACAAAAGCGGGGTATACTTTCGCCACGAAGGCCCGAAAGTCATCGCGGGATTGAGCAACGACGTGCCATATGCGTACGACTTTCACTGGGAGAAGTCGTTTTTTGAAAGTGAAATTTGGCCGGTGCTGGCGGACCGCTGCCCGAACTTTGAACGGGTGAAACTCGAGCGCGGATGGGCTGGACTCTACGATTACAACGTTGTCGACCACAATGGCATCGTCGGCGCGCACCCCCAAGTCGAGGGCTATTACGTCGCGACGGGTTTCAGCGGACACGGCCTGCAGCACGCACCCGCTGTCGGCAAGTCGATGTCCGAGTTGATTCGCTTGGGTCGATTTGAGACGGTCGACGTCAGTGTCCTCTCACCGGCGCGATTTGCCACCCATAGGCTGGTGGTCGAAGACGCGATTGTGTAGTCTAAAAATTGTGCAGGCCAAACATTGCCGGCCAAAGGGTAGAATAGCTCAGAACAGTCCAAGTTGCACAGGACAAAGGAGGCCGCGCCATGAGCCATATTCATTTGGAGACCGAGGTTCCTGGCCCGAAGTCCAGGGCGTGGCTGGCGCGCAGGAACGAAGCGGTACCCCGGGGAATCGGAACGACCGTGCCCGTGTTCGTGGATACTGCTTCAGGTGCGCTCGTGACCGACATCGACGGGAACCGCTTCATCGATTTAGCGGGCGGCATCAGTTCCCTCAATGTCGGCCATTCGCCAGTTGAGGTTGTGAACGCCATAAAGGACCAATTGGAACGGTTTATACACCCGGTTTTCCATGTAACCATGTACGACTCGTACATTGCGCTAGCTGAAAAACTGAACGCGCTGGTGCCCGGAAATTTCGCAAAAAAGACCGCGTTTTTCAACAGTGGGGCAGAAGCGGTCGAAAACGCCGTGAAGGTTGCCCGGCGCTTTACGGGGCGGCGCGCCGTGATCTCGTTCGAACGCGGATTTCACGGACGGACGCTGTTGGGGATGAGTCTGACGGGCAAGGTCAAGGGGTTGAAGCGCGGGTTTGGAACCATGGCGGCAGACGTATACAAGCTGCCTTACCCGTACCCTTACCGCAGCGACTTGACGACTGAGCAAATGCTGGGCCAGTTTGACGCACTGTTTGAATCTCAAGTCGACCCGTACGACGTCGCGGCGGTGGTTTTGGAGCCCGTGCAGGGTGACGGCGGGTTTATGGTCCCCAGCATCGACTTTGTCCGCGGCGTCAAAGACATCTGCGATCGCTATCAAATCTTACTGATTGCCGACGAGGTTCAAACCGGGCTTGGTCGGACCGGACGGTGGTTCGCGATGGAGCACTTCGGGGTGGAAGCGGACGTGACGGTCATGGCGAAATCGCTCGGCGCAGGCATTCCCTTGGCCGCCGTGACCGGCCGCGCTGAAGTCATGGATGCCCCCGAGGTCAAGGAACTGGGGGCGACGCTGGGAGGCAGTCCGCTCGGGTGTGCAGCAGGCCTTCGGGTGATTGAGCAGATTGAGTCGCAAAACCTTGTTGCAAGAGCCGCGCAGATTGGAGACCGTATCCGTTCGAAACTGAATTTTTTGTCTCACCACATCGGCGAAGTTCGGGGACTCGGAGCCATGGTTGGGATTGAATTTGTCACGGACTCTGTTCGCAAACACCCGGATCCGCAGTTTGTCAAACAGGTGGTTCAGGGTTGTTATCAAAACGGGGTGCTGATCCTTACGGCGGGGGCGTACGGAAACGTCGTCCGGTTGCTGCCGCCGCTGGTCATCGAAGACGCGCAAGTGGATGAGGCCATGGCGGTGTTTGAACGCGTCGTGACGGTTCTGGAGTCCCGTCCGGGAACGGGATCGACTTGAAGCAGTCTAAAAAGAACCTGTCTAACCTCTTCACAAAACGGCTCGCGAAGGTAGAACCCGTACAGATGGGCAAGGAGGAGATGGAATGGAAAGGTGCTTAAACTTCATTGATGGGGCATGGGTGGAACCGCAAAGCCAAAAGTATGCGGAGAACATCAACCCGGCGACCGGCGAATCCTTGGGGGTTGTGGCGCTCTCGACTGCAGAGGACGTCGATGCCGCAGTGCAAGCCGCGGTCAAGGCACAGAGCACGTGGCGGCTGGTGCCTGCACCCCAGCGGGCCGAGGTCCTGTACAAAGTCGGCGCGCTGCTCAAAGCCAAAAAAGAGGAACTCGCCCGCATCCTGACCATGGAAATGGGCAAGGTCATCGAAGAAGCGCGCGGAGAGGTTCAGGAAGCCATCGACATGGCGTTTTATATGGCTGGAGAAGGCCGGAGGCTGTTTGGACAGACGACACCTTCCGAACTCCCCAATAAAATGGCCATGAGCGTCCGCGCGCCGATTGGCGTGGTGGGGATTATTACGCCGTGGAATTTTCCGATCGCGATTGCTTCCTGGAAGTCGCTTCCCGCCATCGTCGCCGGCAACACGGTCGTGTGGAAACCTGCCACGGAGACGCCTTTTATGGCCCGCGAGTTTGTAAAAATCTACGCGGAAGCGGGGTTGCCCAAGGGCGTCATCAACCTGGTATGCGGGTCTGGCAGCGTGGTTGGAGAAGCGATGGTGGCGCACCCGGACATTCAGGTGATCTCCTTCACAGGTTCAAACGACGTAGGGAGGTCCATTGCCAGCAAGGCTGGATCGCAACTAAAACGGGTGTCCCTGGAGATGGGTGGAAAAAACGCGGTTGTGGTCATGGACGACGCGAACCTTGAACTGGCTGTCGACGCGATTTTATGGGGAGCTTACGGCACGAGCGGCCAGCGGTGTACGGCAACCAGCCGCGTGATTGTGCACAGAAAGGTCAAGGAAGAGTTGGAGCAGCGTCTGCTCGAGAAGATCGAGACGCTTACGATCGGCAACGGACTCGACGAAACGGTGAAAGTGGGTCCCATCATTAACAAATCGAGTCTGGTCAAGGTCCACGATTACGTCGAAATTGGCCGGTCCGAAGGCGCCAAGTTGCTGGCTGGCGGAACCATTGTGGAAAACCCGCCGTTGGCCGGCGGGAGCGGAGCAGGGAACGCAAAGGAGGCTTCCGGCCATTATTACGCCCCGACCGTGTTTACGGATGCGGCGATCGAGATGAGGATTGCGCAAGAAGAGATTTTTGGACCGGTGGTCACCATTATCCCGGTCGACAGTTTCGAAGAAGCCATTGCAGCGAACAACAGTGTTCGTTACGGGCTGTCCAGTTCTATCTTTACGCAGGACGTGAACCGGGTGTTTACGGCGATGCGAGACTTGGATACGGGGATTGTCTATGTGAATGCCGGGACGACAGGGGCTGAAATCCACCTTCCGTTTGGCGGCAGCAAGGGGACTGGCAACGGACACCGGGACTCGGGCCAAGCGGCGCTGGACGTGTTTACGGAGTGGAAAACCGTTTACGTAGATTACAGCGGAACTTTGCAGCGCGCCCAGATTGACGTGGAGCACCAATAAACCACGCGAGCCTAAGACAGAAAAGGGGCTCAAACAAAAAAGGGGCTCAAAACTACCAAAACCCATCTCCTCTTGCCGGCGTTGGTTCGCCTTGAGGGAGATGGGTTTTTTGGTGATTGCCGGATGTTTGCCGGATGTTTGCCGGATGTTTGCCGGAATCGGTGGTGAATTGGGGGTCGGTGCACAAAAACCCGCTAGAAAACGAGTATACTGGTTGTATCGCGATTCATTGGCGCGACACAAATTTGGCTTTGCGGTACGTCAATCTTTCGACCATAAATTCGAACCATAAATGGGTCATGAAGGCTTGCAGCAGAAAGGGACGGACAATACTGTGCCAGCTTACAACAAACTAGTTCGCGATAAAATTCCACAGATCATCATAGCAGACGGAAAGAAGTGTACCTTGAAGACCTTGTCCGAGGACGAGTATGCCAAGGAACTGAGGGAGAAGCTTGGCGAGGAGTTGCGTGAGTACCTGGAAGTGGAAGACGGACGCGACGCGATCGAAGAGTTGGCAGACTTGATGGAACTGATTCACGCATTAGCCGGCGTTCACGGAGCGACCCCGGAAGAGTTGGAGCAAGTTCGCAGCAAGAAGGCCGAAGAACGCGGGGGCTTTACAGAAAAGGTGTTTCTCATCGACGTTGAAGAGTAAGGCGTTGGCATGTGCTGCCAAGCCAATTCTGTACCCCCCTCCCGTACCTATTGTACCCATCCCGAAACGGAAAACTGTACTGATACAGATCGGCCTCGGAAACACTCGTTGAATTGAGGGTTGGATCGAGACCTTGCAAATCGTTCAAAATTAAGACACATTCTGTACTATAACAGGCGATGCAACGGGTTAAATAAATTATATAATTTTAAATAATTACTCAACTAGCCTGTGATCGTACCTCATCGCAAACTGGGCTGCCTAGGGAAAGCAGACCATGCAGCACAAGACTAAGGAACACAAGACTATCGAACAGGTAGAAATCGGGATGGGGTGATCGGTGCCAATAGGGTATTCACGTACAGTGGATGATGTTCGTCAAATGATATAAGTAAACACATATGGATGGATGCACAAAAACGAATTTAACTTATGATATGTGTTTGACTAAACTGTACCTAACCCCGTATCTGTGGTGAACAGGAAAATTATGGGGATTGAGGAAGGTCGCGTACACCAAGGTGTAGAGAGACTTTCGGACCAGGAGGGAGGCATGGAGCGTGAAGGTATCACCGAAGGCATCTTTTAAGGAAGTGTTGACCGATGGCTATCAGAATGGGTACGCGGTTGGTCAGTTTAATGTCAATGGATTGGAATATCTGCAAGCCATCGTAGAAGTGGCAGAAGAAGAGCGCTCCGCCGTGATCCTGGGCGTCAGTGAAGGCGCGATGAAATATGTCGGCCTTGACTACACGGTAGCCCTGGCAAACGCCGCCAAGTTAAAGGCTACTGTCCCTGTCATTTTGCACCTTGACCACGGCCCAAACTTTGACATAGTCATGAAGTGCGTTCGGCACGGATTTGATGCTGTCATGTTTGATGGCTCGCATTACCCTCTCGCTGAGAACATCGCACGCACAAAACAGGTGGTGGATGCCTGTCACGCTGCCGGAGTAGATGTCGAAGGGGAACTTGGGCGAATTGGCGGAGCAGAAGACGACTTGAGCGTCGATGAACGAGAGGCCACTTTAGCTCAACCGGATGAAGCCCGGGAGTTCGCCTTTGCAACAGGAGTCGATGCGTTTGCTCCTGCCATCGGTTCTGCTCACGGGCACTACAAGGGAAAACCGCAACTCGACTTCGATCGTTTGGCTGCGATTCGCGAGTTGGTGGGACGTCCCTTGGTCTTGCACGGCGGCACAGGGATTCCGGACGAGGACATTCAACAGGCAATTCGCCTGGGTGTGTCCAAGATCAACGTCAATACTGAAAACCAGTCTGAGTTTACGCGTGTGGTGCGCCAATCACTTGAAGACCCCAAAGTTTTTGACCCTCGCAAATACCTGGGACCAGCGCGCACAGCAATCAAAGAGACCATTCGGACTAAAATCCGTCTGTTCGGAAGCAACGGGCGGTACTAGAGCAACCCGCACACATCCATTGACACCCTGCCGAACTGCAAACACTACGCGAATCGAACCATTGTGGCAGCCTCGAACACATTCTGACGCGGCTGCGAAGTGAGCTCAACCTGCATCGCGAGCTTGAAACCGTTTACTCGACGCTCTCCGAATCTTGCGGGGTGAGCTGGGTAAAAGGCAGATCGCTTTTGAGCAGCGTGCTCCGGAAACTTTCTGCTAACGGCGACAGTGTCCGTTGAGCGGAGTGGACCACAAACC
This sequence comes from Alicyclobacillus tolerans, assembly GCF_021739485.1. Lineage (GTDB taxonomy): Bacteria > Bacillota > Bacilli > Alicyclobacillales > Alicyclobacillaceae > Alicyclobacillus_K > Alicyclobacillus_K tolerans_A. The sequence goes on along the minus strand of NZ_JAJFNK010000024.1, from coordinate 48,642 downwards.
ATTGACGGACAATCGGGAAGTGTTTGACGGGAAGGGTGATCAGCTTTTTGGCCTGCAGTTCCAAGGAGACAGAGGCTTCCGACACGACGGAAATGCCTAGTCCGGCTGCGACCGCTTCCTTGATGGCCGAATTGTTGCCTAACTCCATCGTCACATTCAGCGCAATACCGTGAGTTGCCGTGAATCTCTCCAAAGTGATCCGGGTTCCAGATCCTGGTTCGCGAATGAGAAACGGTTCTTCGGTAAATTCCTGCAAGCTGATTTCTGTGCGGTCCGCCAACGGGTGGTCAGAACTCGCAATGACCACGAGGTTGTTGTCGGCAAAAGGAGCCGCGATGAGGCTAGGCGACGGCTCGGGATAACCCATGACAGCCAAGTCCGTTTCGTCGAGGAGCAACCGCTGTAAAACGGTGCGCCGGTTGACCACTTCCAGTTTGATGTTGACCAGCGGGTGAGCCCGGTGGAACCATCCCAACAGCGGAGGTACCACGTAAACTCCTGCAGATGTATCGGCTGTTACGGTGAGACTGCCGCGCCGAAGAGTTTTAAGGTCGCGCATGGTTTCGTGGATCTCGTCGACCTGGTGAAAGATCTGCTGTGCGGAATTCATGAGGTAACTGCCGGCTTCCGTGAGCACCACCTGTTTGCCGACTTGGTCAAACAACTTGACGGAAAAGTAGTCTTCTAGTTGCCGAATGTGCTGGGACACCGCCGGCTGGCTGAGATACAGCTCTTCTGCAGCCCGTGAAAAACTCAGATGACGGCCGACTACCTGGAAGATATACAGTTGTCTCAAATTGAGGTTTTTCATAGCGTCACCTGCTTTACAGTTCGCTGTCCAATGTGAGCGAACTTGGATTGAACGGGTGGTCCGACAGTTGCTTCGCAAAGGTTCATTTTATGAATGTTATTTGAATATTGAGTTACCTCATTATAACACGTGAAGGGAGGGTGGTCCGATGTTACTACCACGGCGCGTAACAATTGTGGGTATTGCAGGCGACAGCGGTGCAGGCAAGTCGACGTATGTCGAGAACCTGAGGGAATTGCTTGGAGAAGACCGGGTCACGGTCCTGACGGGAGATGATTACCACTCTCTCGATCGCGTCGAACGCAATCAGATTGGCGTCACGGCACTGGACCCGTGGAAGGCCAACAATCTCGGGTTGCTGATTGACCACCTTTGGATGTTGAAACAAGGACAGTCGATTGTGAAACCGGTCTATGACCATACCACGGGAACGTTTACACCCCCCGAGGTGATTGAGCCTAAGGACGTGGTGTTGATCGAGGGGCTGCATGTCCTTTACCTTGAGAAACTTCGGGAAGCCCTTGACCTGAAGATCTACTTCGACACCGACACGTCCTTGCGGGTGCGCTGGAAAGTCCGGCGCGACGCCGGAGTCCGCGGTTATACAGAAGAGCAGGTTCTCGAGGAAATTGAACGCCGAAAGCCAGACGTGCAGCGGTTTATTGAACCTCAGCGGGCTTGGGCGGACCTCGTCATTCACTACCTTCCAGACGACGACCGCGAGCCCACAGAGGCGGTGCCAGAACCCATCCGCGTTCGCGTAGCTGAGCGAATGAGAGGTAAAAAGCGGCGCTTGGTCAAGTGGTTGGCGCTCGCTTCGCGGCTCGGGTTGATAAATGCCGATCACTACCACGATGAAATTGCCGGTGAGGAAATGGAGATTGCCTCCATCGCCGGAAATACAGAGTTGTCGTCCCTGCACTCCTTGCTGGACATGATTAGCGACAAGCACTATCTGAGTCACCACATGGAGGAACTGCACTACAACCCCGTCAGCGTATCGCGTCTTTTGGTCGCGAACATGATTTCCGAACTGGCCAGCAATGCGCAGGAAGACGCTGTCTGGTCAGCAAAATCCGTGTAGGCAGGCCACCAGCCAAAGACAGGACCCGCCTCCCAGGATTTTAGTTGTGATTATTTTGTGAATATTTAAAAATTGAGGAGGCTCAGTGTTATGACGGTGAGAGTCGGTATTTCCGGCCTTGGGCGAATCGGTCGTTTGACCTTGCGGGCCGCGATGGCGAACCCAGACGTGGAGGTAGTGGCCCTCAACAGCACGACCGATGCACAGACCCTGGCACACTTGCTCAAGTACGACTCTGTGCACGGCAAGTGGAGGGCAGACGTGACTGCCCGAGGCAACGACCTGTTTATTGACGGCCGACGCATTGAAGTTGTTTCGAAACGAATCCCGCTCCACCTTCCGTGGGAGGAATTGGGCGTGGATGTCGTCCTTGAAGCCACAGGAAAATTTGTAGAGCGGAACACGGCAGCGCAACACCTGGAGGCCGGAGCCAAGAAAGTCGTGATCAGTACAGCCGCCAAGACCGATGACCTCACCATCGTCTATGGCGTAAACCACCATTTGTACGACCCTGAGCTGCACCACGTGATCTCCGGAGCCTCGTGTACGACCAATTGTCTGGCTCCTATCGCGGCAGTCCTCCACGAGAAGTTTGGCATTTTGGAAGGGTCCATGACTACCGTTCACAGCTTTACGGGCGACCAAAAAAGCCTCGATAACCCGCATAAGGACCTGCGCCGGGCGCGCAGCGCGACACAGTCCATCGTGCCGACGACCACTGGGGCTGCCAGGGCCATTGGCCGCATCATCCCTTCTTTGGCCGGCAGACTCAACGGATTGTCGATCCGCGTCCCAACGCCGGACGTGTCGCTGGTCGACTTGGTCGTCACAATGGAGAACGAAGCGTCGGTCGAGGAGATTCACGCGGCGTTCGAGCTGGCGGCTCAGACCCATTTGCGCGGGATTATGGACGTATCCTACGATCCGTTGGTTTCCATGGACTACATTGGCAATTCGCACTCGTCCATCGTCGATGCCTTGTCCACCATGGTCATCGGCAAGCGGACGGTCAAAGTCCTCGCTTGGTACGACAACGAGGTCGGTTACGCCACGCGTATGGTTGATTTGATGCACTATGTCGGAAGCCGGATTCCCCAGACCGAGGACGAAAGCGAAATGGTGGTGGACAACGCGCCATGACGATAGAGACGGGGGCAGGAAAGAACACGAGCGGACTGCGGACCTTGACGCTGGAAATTGCGCGCGTGACGGAGGCGGCAGCCATTGCCGCCTCCCGGTGGATGGGAAAAGGCGACAAGTGGAGTGCGGACAATGCGGCGACACAAGTGATGCGGTCCGTTCTGGCTCGAATGGATGTCAGAGGTACGGTGGTCATCGGCGAAGGCGAGATGGACGAAGCCCCCATGCTGTACATCGGCGAACAAGTCGGTACCGGTTTGGGTGAAGCCGTGGACATTGCCGTCGATCCGTTGGAAGGGACGAACATTTTGGCAAAGGGCTCTTCAGATTCCATCACCATCTTGGCGATGGCTCCACGAGGGGCTTTGCTTCACGCACCGGACATGTATATGGACAAAATTGCTGTCGGCCCAAAGGCGAAAGGAAAAGTCCACCTTGACGCGTCCGTGAAGGAAAACGTCACGGCGGTGGCCCGGGCCGTAGGCAAACCCGTGGAAGATGTCGTTGTGGTGCTGCTCGACAGGCCGAGGCACGACGACATTGTCGAGCAGATTCGTTCAATCGGTGCGCGTGTCAAGCTGATTACGGACGGGGACGTCAGTCCGTCTTTGAGTACCTGCGAAGAAGACAGCGGTATCGACATGGTGCTTGGACGCGGCGGAGCCCCGGAGGGGGTTATCACTGCAGTCGCCATGAAGTGCATGGGCGGAGACTTTCAAGGCCGTCTGGTCCCCCAGAACGACGAAGAAATCGCACGGTGTGCGAGCATGGGGCTGACTCAACCTTTGAAGACCCTTTTGCTCGACGACATCGTCCAAAGCGACGACGCGATCTTCTCCGCAACTGGCGTCACGGGTGGAGAATTGCTGCGAGGAGTACGCTTTTTGGCCCACGACGTCGCAGTGACGCACTCGGTGGTCGGCCGTGCCCTCAACGGCACGGTCCGGCATGTAACGGGGCGTCATCACCTCTCCCGTAAACCGTATTCGTGAACAAGGACAGCTTCGTGAAGGAGGACAGCGAATGACTCGCAGTATTCAGATTGCACCTTCCATTTTATCGGCGAACTTTAGCCGGTTGGGCGCAGAAATTGAGGACGTGGCCAATCACGGCGCAGATTTGATTCACATCGACGTCATGGACGGCCATTTTGTACCGAATTTGACGATGGGTCCATTGGTTGTGCGAGCCATTCGCCCCCTGACCAAACTGCCGCTCGACGTCCATTTGATGATCGCCAATCCTGAGCAGTACATTCCGGAGTTCATCGACGCCGGGGCCGACCTCATTTCGTTTCACGTCGAAGCTACGCCGCACGCCCACCGGGCCCTGCAGATGATTCGCAGCGCCGGCATCCGCGCCGCCGTCGCGCTGACGCCCTCGACACCGCTGCATTCCATCGCCCACATTCTTTGGGACGTGGACATGGTGTTGCTGATGACCGTCAATCCAGGCTTTGGGGGCCAAGCGTTCATTCCGCAGATGGTGGAAAAAACGCGGCAATTGCGCCATTTGCTGCGCGAGGAAAAGCTGGACTTTGTGGACATTGAGGTGGACGGCGGAATCTCGGCGCAAACCGCGGCAGCCATCGCCGAAGCCGGTGCCAACGTATTAGTGGCGGGGTCGGCGGTGTTTGGCGCAGCAGACCGGCAAGACGCGATGGCTCAGATTCGATCCGCCGCTAATGCCATGAGTTTTCAATAGGCACTCAGCGAGCTTTACAAGCCCTAAACAAGCCCTAAACAAGAATCACTAAAGGAAACGAACGGAGGTGCACATCGGTTGAGTACCAGACAACGTTATGGAGAGGATTACGGCGAAATCGACCAGCTCGCGGTTCAAACCATTCGCACGCTGTGTATCGACGCCATCGAACAGGCGAATTCCGGGCATCCCGGATTGCCAATGGGAGCAGCTCCAATGGCCTACGCGCTGTGGTCGCGCATCCTGCGCGCCAGCGCAGCTCATCCCAAATGGCCCAACCGCGATCGGTTTATCTTATCGGCCGGCCACGGGTCGATGCTCCTTTACACCCTTTTACACTTGAGCGGCTACGACGTGTCCCTCGACGACCTGAAAGCGTTCCGCCAATTCGGGAGTAAGACCCCGGGTCACCCGGAATATGGGCATGTCCCCGGTGTGGAAACCACAACCGGGCCGCTCGGGCAGGGGTTGGCCAACGGGGTGGGGATGGCGATGGCCGAGCGTTACTTGGCAGCGCGTTACAACCGCAAAGGATACGACGTGGTAGACCACTTCACCTACGTCCTGGTCGGCGACGGCGACTTGATGGAGGGCGTCGCGGCCGAAGCCGCATCCTTGGCGGGCCACCTGAAACTGGAAAAGCTGATTGTCCTCTACGACTCCAACCGCATCTCTTTGGATGGAGCGACGGACATGTCGTTTACGGAAGACGTGGCGTCCCGTTTTAAAGCGTACGGTTGGCATGTGCTGCGAGTCACGGATGGCAACGACGCGAACGCCATCACGTGGGCGTTGCAGAGCGCCAAGGAAGACGCGAGTGCACCGACGTTCATTGAGGTCCGGACGGAAATTGGCTTTGGCAGTCCTAACAAGGCGGGGAAATCTGCGGCACACGGGGCGCCTTTAGGGGCCGAAGAAACGCGGTTGACCAAGCAGGCTTACGGATGGGCATACGAAGAACCGTTTACCGTACCCCAATCTGTGGCCGATCACTTTGCAGGCATCAACCGCCGCAAGGCAGAGGACGTTACAGCGTGGACAGAGATGTTTTCGGCTTACAAAGTCGACTACCCCGAACTCGCACAGGAGTTTGAACGGGCACTTGCCGGTCAATTGCCGGAAGACTTCGCGGTGGGGCTGCCGTCGTTCGCCGTTGAAGACGGACCCTTGGCGACGCGTCAGGCATCGGGCAAGGTCATTCAGGCCTTGGCAAAACGGGTTTCCTATTTGATGGGCGGTTCGGCGGACCTGGCCTCGTCGAACGAGACTTCCATTCGCGAATCTCCTCCGTTTCAGGCCGAGCAGCCGGACGGTCGCAACCTTTGGTTTGGCGTCCGGGAACACGCTATGGGAGCGGTTTTGAACGGGATGTCGGTGCACGGCGGTTTGCGGGTTTACGGCGGAACGTTTCTCGTGTTTTCCGACTACCTGCGTCCGGCCATTCGCATGTCGGCACTCATGCAGCAACCCGTTGTTTACGTGTTTACGCACGACAGCATCGGCGTGGGGGAAGACGGCCCTACGCACCAACCCGTGGAACACGTCGCTTCGCTGCGGACCATTCCGCATTTGGCAGTGGCACGGCCAGCGGACGGCAACGAAACCGCGGCGGCCTGGCGGTGCGCGATTCAGGCTGCAAAAAGTCCAACGGCACTCATTTTGACCCGGCAGAAGCTTCCAGTCCTCCCCGGTACCCAAGAGAATGCGGCTGAAGGCGTTTCTAAAGGCGCTTACGTGCTGGCAGATCCCCCAGCAGGTCAGCCCATCCAGGGAATTCTACTGGCAACCGGGTCGGAAGTTTCTTTGGTCTACCAGGCCCATCTCGCTTTGGCTAAAGAGGGAATTGGCACGAGGGTGGTCAGCATGCCGTGCTGGGAGTGGTTTTCACAACAACCCAAGGCCTACCAAGAGTCAGTTTTGCCGCCAGCCATTAACGTGCGTTTGGCCGTGGAAATGGGCGTCAGCTTTGGCTGGGAACGCTACGTCGGGGATGCCGGAAAGGTCCTTGGCATTGACCGGTTCGGCGCCTCGGGTCCAGCGGAGCAACTTCTTCCGTTTTTCGGATTTACGGTTGAAAACGTAGTAGAAGAGCTCAGAGGATTACTGGAATCTGTCCAAGTCGCCTCTGAGGTTTGATGCGAAACTGAAACAGTTGCAAGTGCATGGAAATACGAAGCTCGGAGACTGTTGATAAGTAAAACATTATAGAAACTAAATGCATTACGAATTTTACTTATGATCAATCCTCCGTATACTCAAAGTATGAAGAAGAATCTACGAATTCAAAACACGAGGTGAAAGAGATGGCGGGAACCGTAAACACGAACAAGGACCGTTGGGCAGCAGGTGTTACCCCGTATGCGGAGATGGGATATTGGAAGAAAGACTATGAACCCAAGGACACGGACATCATTTGCGCCTTTCGGTTTGTTCCTCAAGAGGGCGTCGATCCTATCGAAGCTGCTGCCGCCGTCGCCGGTGAGTCTTCCACGGCAACATGGACAGTGGTTTGGACCGATCGGCTAACTGCTTACGAAAACTACCAAGCGAAGGCGTTCCGGGTGGACCCGGTGCCTGGGACGGATCAATACATTGCCTACATTGCCTACGACATCGACTTGTTCGAGGAGGGGTCCATCGCGAACCTGACCTCTTCGATTATCGGCAACGTGTTTGGCTTTAAGGCTTTAAAGAGTTTGCGGCTGGAAGACATGCGGATTCCACTGCACTACGTCAAGACGTTCCAAGGCCCGGCGCACGGCATTGTGACAGAACGCGAACACCTGAATAAGTACGGACGCCCGCTGTTGGGCGCGACCACCAAGCCAAAGCTCGGATTGTCGGCCCGCAACTACGGCCGAGTGGTCTATGAGGCTCTGCGCGGCGGCTTGGACTTCGTCAAGGACGACGAAAACATCAACTCGCAGCCGTTCATGCGTTGGCGCGACCGGTACTTGTACGCAATGGAAGCTGTCAACAAAGCGTCGGCCGCGACCGGCGAGGTCAAAGGACACTACCTGAACGTCACGGCAGGGACGATGGAAGAAATGTACGAACGGGCGGAGTTCGCGAAGGAACTCGGAAGCGTCATCGTCATGATCGACTTGACCATCGGCTACACGGCCATTCAGTCGATGGCCAAGTGGGCGCGCAAAAACAGCGTGATCCTTCACCTGCACCGCGCGGGTCACAGTACCTATACGAGGCAGAAAACCCACGGAGTGTCCTTCCGGGTGATTTCCAAGTGGATGCGTCTGGCGGGCGTGGACCACATCCACGCAGGTACGGTCATCGGTAAGCTGGAAGGCGATCCGGCGACAACGAAGGGTTACTACCAAACTTTGCGGGGCATGAAATACGACGCGGATCCTTCGATTGGACTGTTCTTTGAACAGGACTGGGGTTCCATGCCAGCGGTCATGCCGGTCGCATCCGGCGGCATTCACGCTGGACAGATGCACCAGTTGCTCGACTTGCTGGGTGAAGACGTCATTCTCCAGTTCGGCGGCGGCACTATCGGCCACCCCATGGGAATTGCCGAAGGCGCTACGGCCAACCGGGTCGCAGTGGAAGCGATGATTCAAGCCCGCAACGAAGGCCGCGACTTTGTCAATGAAGGTCCGGAGATTTTGGAAAAAGCCGCGAAATGGTGCCCTGAGCTCAGAGCAGCACTGGATGTCTGGAAGGACGTCACTTTCAACTTCGAGTCCACGGATACTCCGGACGTCCTGGTGACACCGTCGTTCTAAGTTTTGGGCGCCTCCTAAAAGCTCGAAGATTGAAAGACGATTGGAATACTGAAAGACGACTAGAACACTGAAGGAGGTTTGCTTGAGATGGCAACCTTTCACTTGACTCAGGGCACGTTTTCTTACCTGCCGCCCCTGACGGACGACGAAATTCGCAAACAAATTGAGTACGCGCTGGGAAACGAATGGCCCATCAGCGTCGAATTTTCGGATGACCCGCATCCGCGCAATGTCTACTGGGATATGTGGGGACTCCCCATGTTCGACATGAAGGACCCCGCCGCCATCATGTACGAAGTCAACAAGTGCCGCGAGGCCTATCCAAACTACTACATTCGCGTCAACGCCTACGACCGCAGCCGCGGGCGGCAAACCACGGCCCTTTCGTTCATCGTGAACCGGCCGACGGAGGACCCGGGCTTTGCGGTGATTCGTCAAGAGGCTTCCGATCGACAAATTCGCTACACACTCCACAGTTACGCGACGGATAAGCCGTCTGGGCAACGTTACGAAGACTGATATTTCTGATAGGATAGATCATCGGACAGGACAGCGGCCGCGCATATTGCAGCGGCCGCGCAGTCGCCTTTTCGCCGGGCAGTCCGTTTTATACGAAAATTCCGGAAAGGAGTGAAGAGGGATGACATCGACTCCCGCCGTGCGCTTTGATGCAGACAACAGGGGGGATGCAGCGGCCGCCAACGCCGCGCCCGAAGGCCTGAACCTCAACCAGATGGTCGACTTAACCGGAGAGTTGGAATCGTCAGACGTCAATGCGGTCCTCGAACAACTCGACACAGAACTGGTGGGTTTGCGGCCGGTCAAGACCCGCATCCGCGAAATTGCTGCATTGTTATTGGTCGATCGCGTCCGACGCAAGTTGGGGCTAGCGACTTCTCCCCCTTCACTGCACATGTGCTTCACGGGGAACCCAGGGACTGGAAAGACCACGGTAGCCGTTCGAATGGCAGAAATTTTGCACCGATTGGGCTACGTGAGAAAGGGTCACCTCGTGTCGGTCACGCGTGACGATTTGGTTGGACAGTACATCGGCCACACCGCTCCAAAGACCAAAGAGGTCTTAAAGCGGGCCATGGGCGGTGTCTTGTTTATCGACGAGGCCTACTACTTGTACCGCCAGGAAAACGAGCGCGATTACGGCCAGGAGACCATCGAAATTCTGTTGCAGGTCATGGAAAACCAACGCGACGACCTCGTTGTCATTTTGGCCGGTTACAAAGACCGGATGGACCAGTTCTTTAAGTCCAATCCCGGTATGAGCTCTCGCATCGCTCACCATATCGATTTTCCAGACTACAGCAAAAACGAACTGCTCGACATTTCGAAACTGATGCTGCAAGACCAACGCTATCGCTTCAGTGCCGAAGCGGAGAAGGCGTTTGATCAATACCTTGCGCGCAGGATGGGCATGCCGCGGTTTGCAAACGCGCGCAGTGTCCGCAACGCCCTGGACCGCGCGCGTCTTCGCCAGGCCAACCGCCTGTACGACCGCGCCGGGCAGTGCACGGTCAAAGACTTACTGACTCTGGAGGCGCAGGACATTCTACAGAGCCGAGTTTTGCAAGAGGAACCCTCCGATTGAGGGTTTAGCGCTTTTAACTTGAGGAGGGGGAAACTTGAGCACAAATCAAGAGGGAGTGCGCGACGAGTTGGTGGTTGACATTACCATCATCGGCGGGGGACCGGCTGGGCTCTTTGCCGCGTTTTACTGTGGTATGCGGGACGTCTCTTGCAAGATTATCGACAGTTTGCCGGAACTGGGGGGGCAATTGAAAACCCTGTATCCGGAAAAATACATCTACGACGTGGCCGGATTTCCGAAAATCCGCGCAGGGGAACTGGTCGATCGGCTGAAGGAACAGACGCTGCAATACGATCCAAAAATCTGTCTTTCGGAACAGGTGAGAAACCTGGTCCGGCGCGATGATTCTCTGTTTGAACTGTCGACGGACAAAGGGACGCACCTCAGCAAAGCCGTCATTATTGCTGCCGGGATTGGCGTGTTCTCCCCGCGGCCGCTGCCGGCCCCAAACGCGAAGGATTACGACGGGATGGGTGTGGATTACTACATCGACAGCCTCGAAAAATTCCGCGATCAACGGGTTTTGGTGGTAGGTGGAGGAGATTCGGCGGTCGACTACGCGCTGATGCTGGAAACGGTCGCCAGCCAGGTAACTTTGGTCCACAGGCGTGACCGCTTCCGCGCACACGAAGAAAGCGTTAAGCAGCTGTATGAGTCGGGGGTGGATGTCAAGACGTTTGTAGAACTCGCCGAGGTACACGGCGACGGTCGGGTCGAAGCTGTGACCTTGACGAACAGCAAGACCAAGGAACTGGAACAGTTGCCCGTGGATTGCATTGTCAGCGGCTTAGGTTTTTCTGCGTCGTTGGGCCCCATTAAGGAATGGGGATTGGAAATTGAGGGCAATGAGATCGTCGTGAGCACCCGGATGGAAACCAACATTCCCGGGGTTTATGCAGTGGGCGACATTGTAACCTATCCTGGCAAAGTCAAGCTGATCGCGACCGGTTTTGGCGAAGCTCCTACCGCCGTCAACAACGCCAAAACCTACATCGACCCGCAAGCCAAACTCAGTCCGGGCCACAGCAGCGATCGCAAAGACAAACCTGGCGACCGCAAAGCGGACCCTGACAAGGACCTGGTCGGCAGCATGAGCTGATAAAAAGAAAATTAACCGGACCGAGAGGTAGATTATACACAGTTGCAGCCTAGCGGCCGCCCGCATGCTCGGTGCGGCTCTGGGCTCATCGTGAAACAAGGTGAAACGATGATTAAGGCCATTTTATTTGATCAGGACGGAGTCATTATCGATTCAGAGCGGAACGGTCACCGGATCGCATTCGAGAAGGCCTTTCAGCAATTCGGGTACGACATCCAGTGGGACCCTGAATTGTACCACCAGCTGCTTCAAATCGGCGGGGGAAAAGAACGGCTTAAGTACTATTTCGAACGCGTTTACTCAGGCAACAAACCCAAAAACCTGGATGAATTCGTGTTGCAACTGCACGACCTGAAAACCGCGCTGTTCATCGAGATGCTCGAGACTGCAGGCACCATACCCCTTCGCCCAGGCATACGGCGCTTCATGAACGAAGCCAACCAGCTTGGGATTCCGATTGGAATTTGTACCACTTCCAACGAAAGAGTCGCGCGTACCGTAGTCCGACAAATCCTCAAAGGCATCCATTTAGACCTTTTGATTGCCGGCGATATGGTCAGGGAGAAAAAGCCAGATCCAGAGATCTACCTCCGCGCCATCGACCTGCTTGAAGTCAAAGCCTCGGAAACGCTCGTCGTCGAGGACTCGAACATTGGCGTTCGCGCTGCGAAAGCGGCCGGGTGCCGGGTGCTGTGCACATATACGCAATACACGCAAGGTGAAGACCTCAGTGACGCTGATATTGTGGTGAGTGCACTCGGTGACGCAGACGAACAGGCCCGCTTTTCGACACCTCCGATTGCTCTAAAGTGCGAAGGAATTGTAAGTGTCCAAGACCTGCTTGCCGTTTTTTAAGCCGCGCCCGTTCGTAAGCAGGTGTTGAAAATCTAGATTTTTGCAGGGATTTCAGGTCAGGTCGGCCGTTGACCCTCGCGGAAGTCGGTCATGACCTTGTGTACCGAAGGAAGGTCAGCAGGAGCCCAGTTCAAACCCATTAGTTTTTGCACAGGGACCCACTCGAGCCGCTCGTGTTCCTGGGCGGTTGGAACACCGACTGCCAGGCGGGCGTAGTAGGTGTGCAAGTGGACGACAATTTCGGGGTATTCAAACACGCTGTCCGTGATAAAGGGACCCATGGAAACGCCGCAAGAGAGCTCTTCCCGAATTTCGCGGACAAGGGTTTCCTGGTGGGTTTCCCCGGGCTCTATTTTTCCGCCCGGGAACTCCCACATCCCAGGTAAAGACATTCGCTGCGAGCGCAGAGCGCACAGAACTTCGTTGGATTCGTTGTAGATGACTGCACCCACAACCTCGACGCGTCTCATACGGTGAAAACACCCCTCAACAAGTTCATATCGGAAACATGATACCATTTGGTATCGACACGGCCATCGACCGCGTGTTAAGAGGTGCACAGGCATCTATATGAACTGCCCGCAGCCCGGCGCCTGCAAGAGGACCCGGACTGCGTGACAGGGGGTTTGGCGTGGCTGCCGCTTTTAGTAGTCCATGTCGCCCATGCCAGCGCCCGCCGCAGGAGCTTTTTCCTTTTCGGGCTTGTCGGCAACGACGGCTTCCGTAGTCAAGAACATGGCTGCCACGCTGGCGGCATTTTGCAGTGCAGAACGAGTGACTTTGGCAGGGTCGACGATGCCTTGAGCTATCATGTCTACCCACTGACCGGTCGCGGCGTCATACCCAAATCCTGCTTTTTCCTTCTTCAAACGTTCCACAATGACCGAACCTTCCGCTCCGGCATTGTCCGCAATCATCCGGACAGGCGCTTCGAGGGCCTTTCGGACCAAGTTGATGCCGGTCAGTTCGTCGCCTGCTGCATCCAGGCCGTCTAAGGCTGCGACCGCGTTCACCAACGCGGTGCCGCCGCCCGGGACGATTCCTTCCTCTACAGCTGCCCTCGTCGCGTTCAAGGCGTCTTCCATCCGGAGTTTTTTCTCTTTCAACTCGGTTTCGGTCGCTGCACCCACCTTGATGACGGCCACGCCGCCGGAGAGTTTGGCAAGGCGTTCCTGCAGCTTTTCGCGATCAAAGTCTGACGTCGTCTCTTCAATCTGACGCTTGATTTGTCCAATGCGCGCCCTGATTTCCGTCTGGTCCCCGGCTCCGTCCACAATAATCGTGTTTTCCTTGCTGACGTGGACTTGACGGGCCCGGCCCAATTGCTCGAGTGCAGTGTTTTTTAGTTCAAGGCCTAGTTCCTCGCTGATGACCTGACCGCCGGTGAGGATCGCGATGTCTTGAAGCATCGCTTTGCGGCGATCGCCAAAGCCCGGCGCTTTGACGGCGACCGCTGTGAACGTGCCGCGCAGTTTGTTGACCACCAATGTGGCCAAAGCTTCGCCTTCGACGTCTTCCGCAATCATCAGCAGCGGTTTTCCAGATTGCGCGATGCGTTCGAGCACCGGCAGGATATCCTGAATGTTGCTGATTTTTTTGTCCGTGATAAGGAGGTACGGGTCGTCGAGGACGGCTTCCATCTTCTCCGTGTCGGTCACCATGTACGGAGAAGTGTATCCGCGGTCAAACTGCATGCCTTCGACGACTTCGAGTTCTGTTGTAAAACCTTTAGACTCTTCGACGGTAATGACCCCGTCCTTGCCGACTTTCTCCATCGCATCGGCAATCATGACGCCGACTTCGTCCGAACCCGCCGAGATTCCGGCCACCTGTGCAATGCTTTCACGGCCTTCCACCGGTTTCGAGATTGCCTGGATGTGGTCGACGGCTGCCGTGACCGCTTTCTCGATTCCGCGCTTGAGAATCATGGGGTTTGCCCCGGCAGCGACGTTCTTGAGGCCCTCCCGAATCATGGCTTGGGCTAACACGGTTGCTGTGGTGGTACCATCTCCCGCCACATCATTGGTTTTTGTAGCAACTTCTTTTACAAGTTGGGCACCCATCTTTTCAAATGGGTCCTCCAGTTCAATTTCTTTGGCAATGGTTACGCCGTCGTTTGTGATGAGCGGGGAACCAAACTTTTTCTCCAAGACGACGTTTCGCCCTTTGGGGCCGAGAGTCACCTTAACGGCGTCTGCGAGCGCATCCACGCCTCGAAGCATTGCTCGCCGTGCGTCTTCACTAAATCGCACTTCTTTTGCCATCTCTATGTCCTCCTTGTGGATATTGTGTGCTGAAGTCGTGGGTTGTTTTGGGTTTAGGGCTCAGAAACTGACCTCTTGGGCGCGGACTTGGGAATTCGACGTGGGATTTATTCGATAATCGCGAGAATATCTGCTTCGCGCAGGATCAGGTATTCTTCGCTGTCAATTTTCACTTCGGTGCCAGAGTATTTCGAGTAGACGACTTTGTCTCCCACTTTGACTTCGAGGGCAATCCGCTGTCCGTCTTCGAAACGCCCTGGACCGACGGCAATCACTTCAGCCTCTTGGGGCTTTTCTTTGGCGTTGTCAGGAAGGTATAATCCACTCGCTGTTTTTTCCTCCCGTGCCAATGGGCGAACGACGACCCGATCTGAAGTCGGAGCCAGTTTTGTTTTTGTGACCGCGACCATCTACAGGTACCTCCTCAACGTGGAAATTGTCGTTTGTTAGCACTCTGTATCATCGAGTGCTAATTACAGCATGTATTTTAATCAGCCTTGCACAGGGCATCAAGGCGTAAATTGACGAGTTTTTTCAAAAAAGAGAGAGAAAGCGTGAACCCAGGCGGAACTATTCATGTGTATCGAGCATTATTTAGGCTTTTCTCGCGCACAGGCTCATTTAACGACTTTGACCGCAATGTATACAACTGAATAATTTTGAAGCAAGACAGTTGGAAAACAAGACAGCTGAAATGGAAGTGAGGGGGAGACGCGTGTACACGGCGACGAACATTCTGGTATGCGATGAGGATCAGATGTACACCGTGCTGAACCGGTACAACCCGAAAACCCACTTTTTTGAAGGCGAATACTCTTTGGTGCACAACGCTTATTCGAATGACGCGTACTTCCTGTCCAAATTTTTAATGGAGCACCGGGGCCACTCTTTAGTGATGATTGACAGTGATTGCGAACGGTATTTTCAGATCAAACGGGACTACCGCCACTATGGAGAGGAAGACGTCTCGCGTTATATCGAAGAACTGTCCGAGCGGCGCCGCGAAGATGAACACCAACTCTCCGTCAAACAGAACGTGGGCCAGCTGCAGCTTTTGGTAGCGAAGAAGATGATTGAACAAGAATGGGAAGCGGTGCAAAACCGCCCTTCGAAATCGGAGCAAGACACTTACGTCTTGTTGGGTCAGGATTTTGCTTTCCGAAGGGCCGTAGACACCATTAAACAGGTCGTCGATTTTCAGCGGTGAAAGGTTCCGTCTAAATTGATGTTATTTTTCAACCGAAAAAGTTCTAAGAAAACAGAGCTTACGCCGCACTGCGCATAAATCACCTCCCTCCTGTAAACAGTAGGCTTGTTTGCACTTGTTGAGAGGTGATGACCGATGGCCACCGTTGCCTTGCACCCAAATAATTCACAAGAATCGATCCACAGAGGGACCATTGTCGGTGTGATGATTTTTGGGGCGTTTGTCGCGATTTTGAACCAAACCCTGCTGAACGTTGCCATTCCACACCTCATGACGGCATTTAACGTCACCGCCGACACTGTGCAGTGGCTGTCAACGGCGTATATGCTGACCAATGGCATCACAATCCCAATCACTGCTTTCCTCATCGGCACCTTCACCACGCGCGGGTTGTTTTTGACGTCTCTGACCTTTTTTACCCTCGGGTCGTTCATCTGCAGCATTGCGCCGACCTTTACCATCATGCTCATCGGCCGCATTGTGCAAGCCGCTGGTGCCGGTATCATGATGCCGCTCATGATGACGGTCATCCTGAACATTTACCCCCCGGACATTCGCGGCAAAGCCATGGGAACGGTGGGTATTGCAATGTTCTTTGCGCCGGCCGTCGGCCCCACTCTGTCTGGCTGGATGATTGAACACTACTCATGGCGGTTGCTGTTTTGGGTCGTAATTCCGATCGCGATTTTAGACATGATTTTGGCGGCTGCTCTTCTAAAAAACGTGACGGAGCGCACCAAACCCAAGTTTGATGCATGGGGCTTCGTCACCTCGACAATCGGGTTCGGGTCCCTGTTGTACGGATTTAGTGAGGCGGGAAGTAAGGGCTGGCAAAGCGGGGTTGTCCTGGCCACCATCGTGGTCGGGTTGATATTCATTGCTTTGTTTGCCATTCACGAATTGACGGCCAAAAACCCCATGTTGAATCTGCGAGTGTTTAAGTACGGGATGTTTACGCTAGCGGCGGCCGTTAGTTCCGTCGTCAACATGGCGATGTTTGGGGGAGCCCTTTTGGTGCCGATTTACATTCAAAACATCCGCGGCTACACTCCGCTTGAATCCGGTCTTCTTTTGCTGCCTGGCGCCATTTTGATGGGCATCATGTCGCCCATCTCCGGGGCACTGCTGGATCGGTACGGAATCCGGCCCCTAGCCGTGATTGGACTCCTCATTACGTCCGTCACGACTTGGCAGTTTGCGCACTTGAACATGTACACCAATTACAGCCACGTCATGCTGCTGTATACGATGCGCATGTTTGGCATGTCCTTTATCGCCATGACCATCATGACATCGGGTTTGAATCACTTGCCAAGACACTTAAACAGCCATGGAACGGCATCGGCCAACACCGTGAGAATGGTGGCGGCTTCCCTGGGCACGGCTTTTCTCATCACCGTCATGTCCAATCGCTCCAATTACCACATCGCCCAGTACGGAAACACCATGACACTGTCTAATGCGGTTCCAGCCCAGTTTTTACAGGACACCGCTCAAAGTTTAGCGGCGCTTCTAGGGCAGCCCTTGTCCGTTGGGTACGCAGCAGCGGTGCAGATTTTATCTGGACTTACTCAGGCGCATGCGACCGTAAACGGCATTGACGACGCCTTCGTGGTGGCGACGGCACTTGCAGTTGTCGCATTGGTGCTGTCGTTTTTCCTGCGCAAAAGAGTCGTTTTGCGTGAACCGGGACCGACTCGCCAACCCGTCGTGATCGTCGACGAAGGTCCGCGGACTCCGAAGCTGCTGCCCAAAAGCACGGTGAAATAGCCCCCTCCTCTACCCAAGACGGCCGCTACAGGGTATAATGGAGAAATTTGCGAGGGGAGTTCGTTTGCATGCCGAAAACTACAAACCGCAAGATGGTCACTGTGGCTATGCTTGTCGCGATATTACTCGTTGCCATCGACGTCACGGTCGTGAGTACAGCCATGCCCCGAATCGTGAGCGACCTGAGCGGTCTCAGCGAGTTTAGTTGGGTGTTTGCCATATACACGCTGACCACCAGCGTGACCACTCCGATCTACGGGAAGCTTGCCGACCTGTTTGGCCGCAAGTCGATTTTTACCTTTGGAGTCATTTTGTTTGTGTTGGGTTCTATGCTTTCGGGCGCGTCCCAATCCATGACGCAGTTGATTTGGTTTCGCGCATTTCAAGGGATTGGCGCAGGGGCTGTGATGCCATTGACCTTTACGATTATCGGCGACTTGTACCCAGGGGAACAGCGGGCGAAAATGCAAGGGTTGTTCAGTGCCGTGTGGGGTGTCGCTGGACTTCTAGGCCCGCTGGTTGGCGGCTTTTTTGTCGATCAACTGTCGTGGCGGTGGATCTTTTACATCAACTTGCCCGTTGGCATTGTCTCAATCTTGTTGGTCACGGGATTTTTGCACGAAAGTGTCGAAAAGAAATCCAAACACATCGATTACCTGGGAGCCTTGACCTTCACGTTGGGCATCTCCGCGCTTTTGTATGCCCTGTTGAACGGAGGGCAGACATATGCTTGGAATTCTGCAGTGATTTTAGGGCTGTTCGCAGCCACAATCCTGTTCATTGGTTTGTTTATTCTGTTAGAAGCCAAATCGTCTGAGCCGATGCTTCCGCTGTCTCTGTTTAAAATTCCGGTGATTGCCGTCTCGAACCTCATCGGATTTTTAGCGAGTTGCGTCCTCATTGGCGTCAACGTCTATTTGCCGATGTGGATTCAGTTGATTCTGGGACACAGCGCGATGAGCTCCGGCTTGACGCTGATGCCCATGTCTCTCGCGTGGCCGCTTGGAGCCACATTTGCCGGGCGGTACATGTACAAGATAGGTTCAAAAACGACGACTGTGATTGGATCCGTACTGATTACCGCAGGAGCGTCCTGGCTGATGGCCGTTGAACTCGGGTCCCCGTACTGGTACTTTGTCGGCCTCATGGTCGTCATCGGCCTTGGAATGGGATACGCCACCACCCCGACGACGGTTTTAGTGCAATCCGCCGTGGGATGGCAAATGCGGGGAGCAGCTACCGCGTCCAACACGTTTACCCGTTCTCTTGGCCAAACGGTCGGGGTCGCTTTGTTTGGCACACTGTTCAATCGCGTTCTGACGAATTCCATGGAAAGCGGCCTGCACGGAGCATGGCATGGCGGGAACGTCAGCAATCTGCTGAACTCGAGCTCGTCTGTGCACGTCCCTCCTGCAGTGCTCCATGCACTTCACAACGCCTTGGCCCAGGGATTGCATGTGGTTTTTGTCGTGGTCTTCGCCATCGCGGTGTTAAACCTGTTCGCTACTGCCACACTTCCGTCCCACCGCAAGGTGATGGAACAGCAACCAGGCAGTTGACCCCCGTCAAGTGCCCTGCCTGAACACCTTTTTTGCCTAGGGAACCGATTCGGTTATCCCGAGAGGTTTGATTCGGAGCGTTCGCGTTTTCGCAATGTTTGTGGTTTGGACGGCGTTCGATTGACCAAGTAGATGCCAAAGACGACGAGTACCAAACCGACAACCAGAGAAGACGTGAACGCCTCGTGCAAAAAAAGTACGCCAACAGCCACGGATAACAGAGGCACAAAGAAAATCCACGCAGACAACCGGCTAATCTCCCCAGCACGCATCAAATCGAGCCATAGAATCCAGGACAGCGACACACCAATGACGCTAGTATAGCCCTCGCTGGCTGCCAACAGCAGGGTCCAGTGGATGGAACTCCAGTGTTCCATCACGGACCCGACCCCGGTCAACGCCAACCCGCCTAAGATGAATTGAACGGTCACAAGCCAAATTAAATCTACGTGTCCCTGCACCTTTTTGAGGTACACGGTGCCTAACGCCCACGACACGGCCGCGACCACGCCGAGGACAATCCCTGTGAGAGAGGTGTGTCCCGTCAGGCTTTCGATGCTGATGGAAGCGACTCCTAAAAAGCCGAGAACCAGTCCAATGGCTTTGCCTACAGACATGGTTTCCCCAAGCCATATCGGTGCAAACAATCCCACGAGAATAGGCTGCAAGTACACCAATACGGCGAGTAAGCCTGATGGCAAAAAATACAGCGCAATGGTTTGCAGCCCGAAAAACAAGGCGACGTTGAACGCGGAGGCAATCAGGTAGATTCTCCATTTTTGGCGAAAGGCTAACGCGCTGGTGTTTCGCATGGCCACCGGCAACAGCACAAGGCCGCCGAGCAGCGTCCGGATCGCGGCGTACAACACGGGGGGCGCATCGGTCAGCCCAATTTTAATCGCCGACCAGGCCAGCCCCCACATCACCACTAAAGTTGCAATTTTCAAAACAGTTTTCTGATTTGACTTTTGCAAGTTCATCCCGCCTGACTTTAAAAAGGTGAAAAGGCGGGCGACAGTCTTGGCCCGCGCTGGAAGTTGTATGAAATATGCACAAAGAAAAGGAGGACTCAGAAAGGTCGAACATCGACTGAATGGCCAAGTAGACGAATCCTTGTGAGAATTATCAAATCTACAGCTACGATAATAACACATGAAGAAAAAAGGTATGGCAAAAAAAGTTTGTGCGTCTTGCATGTCCGGAAAGGAAACGGCATATGTGATAGGGAAGTACGCGATCTAACGACAGATTATTCATAATCATTGGAACATTTCTCAGGAGGTCCTAACTGTGGCTAAAGTGGTTGTACTGTACGAGCAGCCGAAGGATGTCGATGCATTTGAGTCGCACTACTATGGCGTGCACATTCCGTTGGTGCAGAAAGTTCCCAACCTAAAAAACGCTTCGATCCACCGCATCCAGAACGCCCAGCACACTGAAGCGCAGATGTACTTAATGGCGGAATTGGAATTTGAGGATGCCAACGCGCTCCAAGCTACCATGGCGACTCCGGAGTGGCAAGAGGTTGCCAAGGACCTGCCAAACCTCGTCGTCTCCCTGCATAAGCCTCCGGTGATTTTGATCACGGATTAATCCCGTTCTCTGAGACCGGAAAAAAGAGCAATTCAATAGGAGCAATGAGGCCGCCCAGGAAGGCGGCCTTTTTACACAAGAAACATTCTTTTAATCCTTCTGTAACTTAATTTTAACGTAACGTGTGTAGCATTGTGGTCACAAGCCCGGAGCGGGCCTGTGGCCGTCACTTCGTTTAACCGAACAGGAGGAAAGTGTTATGGGTGCTGGATTTGTCTTTATTCTTTTTGTGCTAGGGGTGCTGTTGAGTATGTTTGCTAAAGCGAGCCAAAGCGACCGGTAACCAACGCCTGGCTCTCTATCTCTTCACAGGCACTCTTTCCCGCGCTTCCCGCCGTGTCCAGCAATCCATGGAGACCGGTATGCACTCCCGCGCGCGTTCCCGCCCTCGGGCAATACCCTCATTTCGGCCATTTGCACCGTTCTCCTCCTCTTTGATGTTCTCTCTGTCAAACCTCATGTTCTGCAGGGAATAACCCAGTTGTGTAGAATAAGTATTTTCAATCAATTTGACATTTAAACATTGCTGAAATGTTGAGGCGGTCGATGTGGGATGGATCTGTTTGACGACCGGTTGCTTTTAAACATCCTAGTCGTTGTCTCCGGCCCCTTGGTATTCCAACTGTTTATCCGAGATGCCGTGAGAAGGTCGCAGGCATGGACATCCGTGTTCATTGGATTCGTGATGACCTTGGACCAAGTGCTGTGCATGTTGTTTCCGTTAAAAACCATTTCAGACTTTGAGGTGGACCTCCGGGTTATCCCCATGGTTCTAGGCGGGCTGTACGGGGGGGCGCCCGTTGGACTGTTTTTGATGGGGGCGTTTGCCGTTCAGCGCTATCTGATGGGCGGTGCCCACGCAGTGACGACTGCAGCCATTTACGGGATATGCATGGGTGTCATCCTGCTTCTAAACAAAACATACCAGCAACTGGCCAGGTGGAACCGGATTCTGTTTGCAGCGATTCCCGCAATTACGGTCACGGCCTGCAGCGACGCCTTTATTTATATTCACCTCTTCACAACCGCAGGCATCGGGATCCTATTGGCCGAGTATACGGCAGTCACTGTCGTCGTTCTGTGGATTGCCGTGATGATTATCGAGTACACCAACGAAAGCTTTCGTTTGCGGGAAGAGATCCATCAGGCAGAAAAGTATCACGTTTTAGGAGAACTTGCAGCTTCCATCGCTCACGAGATTCGGAACCCGATGACGGTGGCCCGCGGTTTCTTGCAGTTGACCCACGAGTCTCAGTCCCTGGATGAATCGCACGCAAAGTACATCGCTACAGCCATTTCCGAAATTGACCGGGCCCATGGCGTCATCAACGACTACCTTTCCTTTGCCAAACCGCGCTATACCCAAGTCGCAGATACTGGCATCGAAATCACGGTGCAGCGCGTTGTCGAGGTGCTGCGGCCGTACGCGACTTTGCACAACGTCAGTGTGACGTACCTGGTCAAAGAAAACGCGGTCGTTCGTGCCGACCCCGAACACTTGATGCAAATCCTGGTCAACATCGCTAAAAACGGGGTCGAAGCGATGCCTGCCGGCGGAGTTCTGCACATTCAAGTCGCCCGGGAAAAAGGATTTGGGGTGATTGACATTTCAGACACGGGGATTGGCATGACCAAGGAACAGATACAAAGGCTTGGACATCCGTTTTACTCCACAAAGTCCAACGGTACAGGGCTCGGGTTGATGACAAGTTACAGGCTGTGCCAAAACATGAACGGCCGGATCGACGTTCGCAGCACGCTCGGAAAGGGAAGCCACTTTACCATCAAATTGCCCGCCGCAACCTGATGGGATGGACACTGGAAGCTGACCAAAAGCGAGGAACCAAGATGGTTTCCCCGCCCATGCATTCGTCAAGAGGGCAAGTTTTTAGGTTCTGAGACCAGTTTGGTGTGAACGATGTAGCGGTCCGGCGCAAATCCAAAGAAGGAAAACGGGTAGCACGTTTGTAAAGTCAACGTCTGGTACGGCGTTGGGTCTAAGACGCTGGTGTCCGACTGCGGCACGATTTGAAAAGAGACAGCCTTGTACACAAATTTTCCGTATGGCGTTGAGAAAATGACAAGGTCTCCTTTTTTCACGTTCTTGAGCTGTGTAAATACGGTATCCCGGTGACCCGCGACGTAGTCGTTGCCAATTTGGCCGGGCAACGCGCTGGAGTTGTAATGGCCCGCGCCAAGGGCTAACTGATTCCAGCCAGTCCCTTGCACGACGGGGGTGTTAATATGTACCGCAGGGATCAGCAACTGCCCAATTTTTGTGCCAATGCCAGGCAGGGTCGGCCACAGTGCCGGGATGGAACCGTTGACCTTGGGATGGTACTGCGGAAGATGGTGCTGGTTCACAAATATGGTTTGCTGAGCGTAATTCCAACCGTATACTCCAAACAGCGCAACTCCTGCAAGCGTCCACAAACTTGCAACCCAGGTGGCGAGGCGCTTAGGCCGCCGGGAGGGAGATGGACTAGCGAGTGTCTCTGGAATTACAGCCGCCATTTGTTCCACAGCTTTCTCGCTGGAAAGAACAGCGCCCCCGACGCGGCCATCAGGCTGCCCACCAACATCCACAGCGGATCCTGGGTCGCTGTGTGAGGGAGAATCGAACCCCCCGGAACAATTTGAGCGCCTCCGCCTGAGCCCGATCCAGAACCTCCGCCCATGCTCGATGCCGTGCCCCCGTTCGAACCGCTGCCTGTGCTCCCGCCACCGGATGAGCTGCCTTGACCACTCCCAAACAGGTTGAGTCCGATGCCCGCGGTTCCCGTGCCTGCAGCACTGCTGGAATCCGACGAACCAATGTTCAGACCGGCCCCAGCGCCCGAGCCCTTGCCCGACGCGGAACTGTCACCGGAGGACAGAAGGTTCACACCAGCTCCAACGCCCTGGGCGTTTCCAGAAGCAAAGCTGTCGCCGGAAGACAGCAAGTTCACGCCTGATCCAATCCCTTGAGCTCCCCCAGAAGCAAAACTGTTTCCAGATGACAAGCCGTTCAGGCTGATGCCCGTTTCCCGCCCGCTGCCTGCTGCGCGGCTGCTGCCGCTGGACAATAAATTGACGCTTCCGGCGCCCCCTTGGCCGTTGCTCGTCGCCTGGCTGGACCCGCTCGACAGGATGTTGAGGCCCAGTCCCAGGATACCCGCGTCTGCTTGAGCGCTGCTTCCGGGAGAGGACAAGACGGAAATGGACGGGGCGTTGGAACTGCCTGTCACTGCGATAGGCGAGTTTGCTTGCCCCATGCTTTGACTCAATCGATTGCCGAACTGTTGCAACGATTGCGCCAACGGGTTTTGGCTGAGCGACGGTATTGGACTCGAAGTATCGGCCCATGCAACGCCTGTTGAGAAAATGCTCGTCGACACGACCCCGTACAGAATCGCTGCGACTTGCCGTTTGGACAGCACCACGTTCATTTGGATCACGCTCCGTTCAAAATAGTCTTCACAAGTTGAATAAGTCGAAGCCGTTTTGGGCTGCGTTGGACCCACTGAGGTTGAATGACTTGCGAATTGGAATCGGAGGCCTTGAACTAGAAGGTTCATCCAATCAACGAATATGAACTTTAACCATCGTACTAAACCTGGAAACTGGGCGCACATCCACGTTTACAGGGAAATGCTGCGCTTTTCTCCCTAAGTTTGCGGGGGGTCTGTCGTCCGGACCCATGTCACGGTCGAAGGACATACAAAGCGGGTTGGCAAGCATACAATGGATTGTCCGCTGTAGCCGCGACGCAGTGCAAACCCCCCGACGGGTAGAGGGTAACATGAGAGGGGAGGGACGGCCGGTATGAAAGGCACTGGACTGCTTCGGAATTTCTCGGCATTTCTCAGCAATCGCAGTGTGTTGGACTGGGCAATCGGCATCGTAATTGGCACAGCCTTTGGCAAAACGATTACTTCCTTCGTGTATGACGTCTTGCTGCCTCCGGTCGGACTTCTGTTCGGCAAGGTCGATTTTCGCGACTTATACATCAACTTATCCCGCACTCATTACCCAAACTTCACTGAGGCGAAAAACGCAGGAGCCCCGACGATTAACTACGGAATGTTCATCGGCACGGTCTTTGATTTCTTAATTGTTTCATTCGTCGTATTTCTCGTCGTCGAACAGATGCAAAAGATGAGCGGGGACACAAAAGTGACAAAGGACTCGAGTGATGTAGACGCCATAGAGATCGAAGACGAATTCAAAACCTGCCCCTTTTGTATTGCACGCATCCCCAAACAAGCTACGCGTTGCCGCTATTGCACCTCTCAATTGAATTCTTGAACGGCCTCCTTACATCTGGGAATTGCGACTGGACTAAAGGTCGACAAAATCACGAACACTCAAAAGAATCCAAAATAGTGTGGTAGATTTGAGTTAAATTGGCGATGAAGCAGTTCGAGGCGGACTGCGGAACCCAAACCACAGTTGTAAGGGGATGCCTATGAACGTATTGGTTGAACGAAACGTGGAATGTACACTGCGAGACGGGACAATTTTGCGCGTGAACCTCTACCGGCCGACTCAGGAGGGGAGTTATCCCGTGCTGCTGACCCGGCTTCCCTATGGCAAGGATACGCCTTACGCCTACAGCATGTTCGATCCGGTCGCTATGGCTTCAAACGGTTACCTCGTCGCGATTCAGGATTGTCGCGGACGCTTTAGTTCAGACGGGCAGTTCGGAGGTTACGCTCAGGAGTTCGAGGATGGGTACGATGCAGTACAGTGGGCAGCATCGCTGCCCGGTTCGAACGGGCAAGTGGGCATGTTTGGAGCCTCGTATTACGGATTTACACAGTGGGCTGCCGCGGCACTGCGACCTCCAGCTTTAAAAGCAATTCTGCCGTTTTTTACGTATGATGACCCGTGGAATGGCGCGGCAGTGCGCCAAGGCGCCTTCGAGTGGGGGAAAACTGCGTATTGGTACCTGGGGTCAATGGCACCGAACGAGTGGATTCGCCAGCACCTCGCCGGCGGTGTAGACCCGGCAGAATGGCGCAGGCTGTTTGCAGATTTTGATCTATTGGGGGAAAAGGGGTATTGGCAATTGCCGCTGACGGAGTTCGAACCTCTCAAAGAGAGAGAACTCCTGCCTGGTTTTTTTGCTCAGTTCGAGCACCCTGAGTACGATGACTTTTGGAAGCGTCTTTCAATCTTGCACCGCGATGAAGGAATGGACGTCCCCAGTCTGAACGTCGGCGGCTGGTACGACATTTTTCTGCAGGGGACGATCGACAACTACATGCGGATGAAAAAGCGCGGCGTCGTCACCCAATTGACCATTGGGCCGTGGTCCCACATCAACCGTTCCGGGTTTGTCGGAGAAATCAACTACGGGTTCGCGGCAAATGCGGCTTTGCTCGATTTGAAAGAAGACATGACACGGTTGCATCTGCGCTGGTTCGATTCCATGCTCAAGGGCAAATCAACCGGAATTGAGGAAGACGGCCCCGTAAAAATTTTCGTAATGGGGGAAAACCGTTGGCGCATTCATCCGGAGTGGCCGCTGCCAGAGACGGAATTTACACCATTTTATTTTCACAGTGCAGGGGAGGCCAAAACCAGCGTAGGCGACGGCAGACTCAGTCGCGAGGTTCCGGGGAACGAACGGACGGACGACTTTTTGTACGACCCGGCAGACCCCGTTCCGACAGTGGGCGGAAACCTCTTGATGGCTCCGGAGTTCCAACCCGGTCCCAGGGACCAAACGACGGTGGAGGAACGTCCCGACGTACTGGTCTATACGTCCGATCCGTTGCTGATGGATATGGAAGTCACGGGTCCGGTACGGGCTGTTTTATGGGTGTCGACCAGCGCTGAGGATACGGACTTTGTGGTGCGCCTTACAGACGTGCATCCGGATGGACGGTCAATTCCCTTGTGCGACGGGATTGTACGGATGTCCTTGAGAGACCCTAACGTTCGCACCACACTTCAACCTGGTGAAGTGTACCGCGTCGAAGTGGATTGCTGGGCAACCAGCAACGTGTTTTTCCGAGGCCACCGCATCCGGGTGCACGTAACGAGCAGTTGCTTCCCGCGCTGGAACCGCAATTTGAACACTGGCCAGAGCAACGAGAAGAGTGCCAGGTACACCGTGGCCGAACAGGTGGTTTACCACGATTCTGTGCGGCCAAGTCACATCGTTTTGCCACTTGTTCCGCGCAGTTGATAGATGACTGTCCCTTTGAACTATAAACATAGTCTGATTTTTCTATACAAATAATCCGTGGATAAGAAGATAATTGGATTAAGGAGATGGAGAAAGGGGGACGGGGAACGCAGGACTGTAAGAAAGTGTCGGGTGCAGGACGATGTCGTCGGCCTCTCCAGCGGAAAACAAAGGTGGATACGGACGGAAAAAGGGTTCGCCGGCCAGCATGAACCGGGAAATCGGTGGACCTGGTTCAGTTTTCAATGGACTGCAAACAGGGGTGGTTCCTTGTCATCCCCAGGGGCCATCGACGGAACCAATTGCGAAGTCAGTAGTTTCAAAATGCGCACTGACCGCTCGCGGACGGGATGTGACGGATACAACTGGCTGGGATAAGAGGCTGACGACATCGTCCTGCAGCAAACCGTTTTTGCGGGGATGTTCAGGGCATTTTTCAAAATGGGTCGTTTTTAAAGTGACCGGTAGTCGAACTATAAAGAGATCGGGGTTGGGGGAATCGTCCGATGAAAACTACTGGCATGTACCGAAAAGTCGACTCGCTTGGCCGAGTTGTTGTGCCTGCCGATTGGAGAAGAGCGTTCGGCGTCCGGTTTGGCGACCACGTAGAGATCTTCGTGGATGGAAATGACATCGTGTTGCAGAAGTACGAAGTGGATTGCGTCCTATGTGGCGGAACAACGCGGTTGTTTGAGTTTAAAGGCAAAAACGTCTGCCAGAACTGCAAGACGGCACTGCGACAGCAGGTCAACCGGTTGGCAGCGGAATTGCGGCGTTAACGCGTTTTCACTTTGATTTTAAAAAACCAACCGTGACCTAGAAAATCAACGGATCACGTTTAAAAATCAAAAAAATGGAGGACCGCTCGGAATCGTTCGTTGATCCGGGGTCCTCTTATTCGTTTGTTACATGAATTTGTTCATCACTCCGCATGCTCATTCATGCACCGTTCACATTCCGTCGCGTAGGATTCCCTGCGCTCTTCCATTTCACAGCCACAACTTGTGCATTCGCGCTTTTCCCGGTTATTCACGATTATCACTCCTAATGTAATATAACAAAAGTGTTTTTGTTCTTACTGTTATAATACAGTATATTCTCCAATCGTCAAGAGGGAATTTTCTGATTTTGAATCAAAATGGGTCATGTGAAGTGCTCAGTCATGTGAAGTACTCAATGGAGGATGACGGAAAGTGCGTCGTCAGAAGTTCGTGAAACAGTTGCTGAATCTCCGCTTGCTCGTCGTTTTGATACACGTATTTGCCGATGCCATAACGCCCCCATTTGTATTTGCGCTTCGATTCGTCAAGGTCCAGCTTTGTATTCGGATACCTCTGTTCAATGACTCGTTTCGCAGGTTTTGTGAATCGGTGTTGAATCAACTCGAAGGTGACCTGGCTATGGTGCTGCTCGGGGATGTTTGCAGCGAGTGTTTCAATCAGATGAGTGTACCCCTGCTGCCAACCTTCGTGAATGTATATCGGTGCGATGATAAAGCCAAGCGGGTAGCCCGACTGCGCGACTTTACGAGCGGCTTCAATGCGGTCTTTGAGAGGAGCCGTTGACGGCTCAAAATTTTTCACGACATACTCTGCGTTGATTGAGAACCGAAATCGCGTGTGGTTGTTATGACGGATGTGGAGCAGGGAATCCACCAGGTCGTACTTCGTGACAAAGCGAAGCCGGCCGTGTTCCTGTCCAGCCATGAATTCGATCAGGCGGCGAAGACTGCCGGTTAAGTGTTCGAGGCTCAACGGATCCGAGGTGCAAGCTGCCTCAAACCGGGTAATTTGCGGGGACCGCTCTTGAATGTATTGCTCTGCTTGGCTGAGGATCTCTGGGATGTTGACGTAGACCCGGACATAAGGTTTAGCTCCGAGCGTCGTTTGCAAGTAGCAGTAGTGACAGTGGCCGATACAACCCGTTGCGATCGGGATCGCGTATTCGGCAGACGGTTTTGACGTGTCAAATTTCAAGGTTTTGCGAATGCCTACCACTAAAGTTCGTTTTGCATTGCGGTATTTTTGAAGGTCGTTTTCGCCCGGCAAGTTCATAATCCGGTTGTGAGAAGCCGTAGTGAGAATCTCAACGTTAAGGTCTTGTAATTTGGCCAAAATTTCTTCGCCGATAGGGGTGCGCAGAGCTTCAGGTTCGAAGTAGGCGCGGTCCGGGATAAATGGCCTCATGTTTACCACCTTTTTACAAAATTGATATTTGACTTCAGTATGTGTCACGCCTGATTCGTTCATTCGCGGATGATGTGCAGTTGTGGCAGTTGCGTTTATCAAATGGACCGTAAAACCCCTAACTTGAGCTATGGGGATATAAGGCGCTCGCCGTTAGGCGAAGGCTCTTACTCTTTTTGCTTTCCGTACTTCTCTAACAACAATTCGACCGCTTCATCAAACAGTTTCGATTTCGGTATCCGTGTCTCTTTGTGCAATTTTTCAAATGCTTCATAAAGAGACCTTTCAAGTGCATTAGAGAACGCGACACGGTTCTTTAGGTTGCGATTGCCTGACATAAGACTCACCTCAAACATATTGTAATTTAACTATCACATAATTGTAATTGAAAGTATGTGATTGTACAATCTTTGTGAGGAGGTGAACTCATGAGAAAGGCTTACAAATTCAGACTCTATCCAACGAAAGGACAACGGGAGCGAATTCAGTTCACTTTAGAACGGTGTCGCTTGCTGTATAATCGCCTGCTTGATGAACGCAAAGTTGCATACGAGACACACAAAACATCGCTGAATTACTACGATCAAGCGAACACGTTTAATGAACGTAAAAAACACATTCCTGCGTTGAAGCAAGTTCATTCACAAGTGTTGCAGGACGTGGCAAAGCGGCTAGATAAAGCATTTCAAGCGTTCTTTCGTCGTGTGAAATCAGAGGAGAAACCAGGCTATCCCCGTTTCAAGCCCGTAGGAAGATACGACTCATTCACATACCCACAGGGAGGTTACTCATTAAACGGTAGCAAGTTGAAACTCTCCAAAATTGGCGACGTAAAAATCAAACTGCATCGCCAGCCACAAGGGGAATTCAAAACTTGCACCGTCATCGTGAAGAACGGAAAGTATTACGTCAGTCTGTCGTGTGAAGTGGAGCCGAAGATCTTACCAAAATCCAAAGGAACCATTGGGATCGATCTTGGTGTCAAGCACCTTGCCATCACGTCCGATGGGGAGTTTTACGAACATCCGAAGTTCCTGCGTGAATCCGAACGGAAACAACGTGTAAAGCAACGAGCCGTTTCGCGAAAGAAGAAAGGTTCTCATCGTCGTCGAAAGGCGATACGGGAACTCTCGAAGCTACATGAACACATTGCGAATCAACGCAAGGATTACGCTCACAAGGTATCCAGAAAGTTAGTCAACCGATACGGTCTGATCGCATTCGAGAACTTGAATACACAAGGGATGGTCAAGAATCACCATCTTGCAAAAAGCATCGTTGACGCATCTTGGAATCAACTCGTACAGTACACCACGTACAAAGCGGAAGAAGCTGGTCGTCGTGTCGTGCTAGTCGATCCTAAAAACACAAGTCAACTCTGCTCAAATTGCGGGGAAATCGTACCCAAGAAACTGTCTGAGCGTGTACACAGGTGCGAACATTGTGGCTATGTTCAGGATAGAGACATCAATGCCGCCCAAAACATTTTGAAACGCGCTTTAACCTAGCGTTTCTATCAGGCTTGGATTGAGCCATCGAAGCGTAACGTAGACGGTTGCGTCATGCGTGCTTCGAGAAGCCCCTGCCTTTAGGCATGGGGAGTGATCACCGAACCGTGGTATGATGTTCTCAAATGTGCCGCACGGCTTGCGTTAAAGCAGGGCAAGAACCTGGTCAAGTTGATTCAGTTCCAAGCGGAGAGTTTTCAATAAAATCAGAATCCATATGAAGCCAATTGAAAAAATACAGAGGAAGTGCGAGTGTTGTCTGGTCAGAGAACGGTTTTGATGGGTTTGTTTGGGGTATCGGTGTTGTGGGGATTTAACTATGTAGCTAGTGCTTATTTGCTGCAATTCTTCTCTCCCATCTTTCTTTCCACAGCGAGAATTGGAATCACGTCGTTGTTTCTGCTGTCAGTGGCTTTTGCAAAGGGCAGAGGCATTTTGAGAAGGCCTACGTTCAAAGAGTGGGGACTTCTTTTGGGGGTGGGCGTCTTTGGGACCTTGTTCAATCAGGTGTTTTACTTTACGGGTCTCAACCATTCCACGCCAGCAAATGCAGCTCTTATCATAGCCATGTCCCCAGTGGCGACCGTCTTATTGGAACGCTTGGTATTTGGCGTGCGACTGACGATTTCCAAAGGCATCGGCGTGCTGCTCGGGTTGATGGGTGTGATTATCATTGTCGCTTTTGGCAGCGGCCAAGTTGGAATGAGTGCTGGGGAT
Source organism: Alicyclobacillus tolerans (assembly GCF_021739485.1). Taxonomy (GTDB): domain Bacteria; phylum Bacillota; class Bacilli; order Alicyclobacillales; family Alicyclobacillaceae; genus Alicyclobacillus_K; species Alicyclobacillus_K tolerans_A. Next base: position 17,618 of record NZ_JAJFNK010000024.1, on the reverse strand, counting down.
ATCTATTTGCTGCTTGCCATGCTGGCGTTGTCCGTCAGCTTGCTGTTTATCCGCGGCCTCTCCGGAACCATGTCCTCGTATGCCGTGACCATCTTTGCAACCGTTTTGGGGGCTTGTTTCATGCTGCCAGCAGCTGGAGGAGAGTGGCTGATGGGAGGAACTCGGGTCAGTTCGGATTGGGCACCTTGGCTGATCATGGCTGCCGCCGGTGTCGTTGCGCAAGGGTTGGCTGGGTTTTGGTGGAACCGGGGAGTCGGATCCGCAGGAGCCGGGACCGCCGCGATGTTTATGAATTTGCCGCCGTTTGTCGCCCTTTTGGCGGGGCACTTTTTCCTTGGAGACGCGATTTACGTCATGCAGGTTGTCGGGGGCATGTTCGTCTTGCTGGGCGTACTTGTCGCCAATAGTTCGTCGTGGAAAAGTACAAAGACGAAGGGGCCTGAGGGACCCCCTGGACTGGACGCTCTGTCGCCAGAAATGTGAGCGGACAAAAAAATTTCGAACCGGTGAAACGCGAGCGGGTGTCCAAACGTCTGTAGGGATGTCCGTACGGAGGTGAGTTGCATTGCACCAGTCGCAAAAGAGAAGTGAAATCATCGAACATTTGTTTTCCATGCATGCCGACTCCATCTACCGGTACGCGAAGTACTCCCTTCCTTGCGACGTGGATGCTAAAGACGTGGTCCAGGAAGTGTTCTTACGGGCGTTTCGCAATTTAGATCAGTTCAAGGGAGAAGATCCAAAGACTTGGCTGTTTCGCATTGCGCGGAACTGCGTCTTTGACGTTTTGCGCAAAAAGCGGAGTGAAAGAGCTTATCTGGCGAATCAAAACCACCAGTTGAAGCCCTATGCTTCGATTGAGTCGCTGTTAGAACTGGAAGACGCACTGTCGAGACTGCAGCCGACATACCGCCAGGTTCTCATTCTCCGTTGGATTCAGGACCTCACTGTAGAACAGACGGCGGCTGTGTTGGGATGGTCTGACGTAAAAGTACGCGTGATGTTTCACCGGGCCAAGAAGAAGCTGCGAGAAGCGCTGTTGGAACCGGAGTTTATTGCGAACGAAGGAGGAACAGCACATGGCGTCCAGAAATGACCTGAACCCCTTGACCCATTTAAAGGATGCCGGGCTCACCCCCGAAGACAAAGATGCCATTTTGCACAATTTGCGCCAGATCATGGCCCAAGAAGAGGCTGCAGAAGAGGCGCGAATAGGTAAGGTGCGATTTGCGAAACGGCAAGGGCGCCACCGCAAGGCAGGGTGGATCAAACCTGGATTGGCCGGGGTAGCTTCGCTGATGGTCGTTGGCGCGTTTTGGGGGTCCATCGTGTACAGCCATGAGCAGCCTAAACAAAGTCCTGCGAAAAAACCGTCGAATCTGTCGTCGCAGCCCGCTCTGCCTTTATCCACCACCACTGGAAAAGCGCAACTTTTAAATCCGTTGCAGTCGCCTCTGGCAGTAGGTCGGGCAGTGATACAAAGGCCCTTTGCAGACTGGCAAATGGTGTCCATGACGGACGGTTGGTCAGCTTCTTTAAGCCAAGACCAATTGCGCATCATGCATACCAGCGACGGTACAAAGTCTTGGCAAAACGTGACGCCGAAAGCCATCGTTTCGGGCCGTGTAGCTCCGTACAACCCTGAAGTTGCGCTCAGCCGGTTTGGGAATAACGGCGAGGCCGTTGCGGTGTCTCTGGAAGCGCGCGATCCGTCGAATCCCCAAAACCTGGTGTACCAACCGACGGTGTTTTTTAGTACGGATTCGGGACGAACCTGGAGCAGTTCGACGATCAGACCCGTGTCCTCCAGTGAAGTGCCTGTCGCGGTGGATTTTCCAAGCCCGAAGACGGGCTACGTCATGACGCAGGAGGCATCAGCGGGAACGAGTGGGGCGGTTGCCATGGAGTTGTATGCAACCACGGACGGTGGTCTCCACTGGGCGTTGCGAGCGGCCCCGAATCCACTGACTACGTCCGACTTTGTGCGGTTTCTCAACGATTCAACCGGGTTTGCGTTGGGGCGGACAGCAACCCCTCAAGGCTTAACACAATCTGCGTTGTACCGTACTGTCAACGGTGGACAGAGTTGGACGCCAGTTTCGTTGCCCCTGCCTGTTGGAAAAGGTGTATCGCGCGTAGATATCCTTCCCCCTTCTATGTTCGGCAAGGTCGTCCTGGTGCCCGTCGTCGAAACAACGGGTTCCCGCGGTTTGAACGAGACGCTAACCGTGTACCGTTCCAATGACTCCGGTCAACACTTTCAACGCCTTGGCCAGACGGAGTGGATCTCTCCTCCGGGTTCTACGCAGGGAGGCTTCACAGACCCGCAGCACGGGTGGTTTTTTACGGGATCGGCGCTGTACACCACAGCGGACGGCGGAAGCACCTTCCGCGCTGTTGCGATGAACCCCGTTTTGCCTTCGGAAGCGAATGTTGCGTTTGTTTCCGCCAACAAGGCGTTTGCGGCGGTCCCGGGCATGTTCCTCGCGTCCGATGACGGCGGGAGGACCTGGCTTGCCTCCGTCATCGGGTAGGAAGTTCGGTAGGAAGTTAAATAGGAAGTTCGAATGTGATAGACAGCAAGTGTCGATGCGGCCGCCTAAGCGGCCGTTTCCCGTGCTGCGGGCGGTTCGGCGAACCGTGCGCTCTGCGTAAATAGGGAACTAGATACCTTTAATAGTCCTAATTTTATGCGTTTGTATAACATATATAATTTTAACGTAAAGTAAAATTTAGTAACAACATATTCTTGCATATTGAATTTTTTAAATGATAAGTATAGTATATGGCTACTATGCGTGAATCCTGATATGTTTAAAAAAATGAAAGCGGTTCCACCAAACCGCTCAGGATCAGCATAAAAAAGAAAACTTAGGGGGAAGCGTTGGTTGCTAAACAAAAAATTTATCGCCACAGGGTCAATTGGACTAACACTGGTGTTAGCCGTGGCTGGATGCGGCACAGGTTCAACTGGCGGCAGCAGCAATGGATCTTCCAATGCTGGGGGAAGCGCACCAGCATCATCCGGGCAGCAAGCCCAAGGGGTTACCGCAAAACAAATTACGATTGGCGGTTGGCAGCCGTACAGCGGCAACGAAGCCCAATACGGCCTCATCGGCGACGGCATCAAGGCCTATGTCAACTGGATCAACGCCCAAGGCGGAGTCAATGGCCGGACTATCAAATACATTGCGTATGACGATAGTTACCAAACCGACAAGGCCGTCGCCGCCGCGCACCGCTTGGTCAGCCAGGACAAGGTATTCGGTATCCTGGGTCCGAACGGTACGGCCATGAACATCGCCGCGAAACCGTACCTCACTCAAGTCGGGATCCCCGTGGTCGCGATGGGCAGTGGTTCGACGCCGATGTTCCAGCCGTTTGTAAAAAACTACTTTGAACTTTGGCCCGCCTATCAAAAAGAAGCCCAATTGATGGTTAAATACGCCTTGGCTAACATGCATCCGAAGCGGATCGCAATTTTCTATCAGAACGACGACTTTGGCCAGCAGGGTCAGGGTGCTGCTGTAGCGTCCCTGAAGGCAGCCGGGGTGACACCGGTCATTCAAGTAAATTACCAAGCCTCCCAGGTGGACTTCTCTGCCGCTGCAGCCAAGATGAAAGCGGCCAACCCTGACTTGGTCTTGATGTTCTCGACACCAGGGCCGACGGCACAGATGCTGAAAGCCATGGTTCAGGCTGGTGTGAACGCGCAGAAAATGGTCACGTATGTCTCCGGCGATCCGATTGAATTCAAGTTGGCTGGAAATGCGTTTAACGGCGTCATCACCACCGGATGGATGCAACCTCTCGATTCCTCAGCAGCCCAAGATTTTGTGAACGAGTGGAAAAAAGACTACCCGAATCAGCAGCCCACGCTGCTGGCAGAGGCTGGATGGACGGATGCCCAGGTCTTCATGGAAGCACTCAAGAAGTCTGGCAACAACCTGACCTGGAGCAACTTTGAAAACCAAATGGAAACCATCCAGAATTGGAACGGATCGCTTGGGCACAACATCACTTTCACCTCAACCCTTCACCAGGGAGAGCAGTCGCTGTATTTCATGAAGGCTGAAAACGGCAAGCTCGTAAAGATCTCGGATTATATTTCCTAATCAAATAGACTGCGCGACGAGGGGAGCGGCATGCGCCTGCGCCCCTCGCACTCCCGCGCCACGATACCAACAAGAGGGGAGCACAACAGGTGTTTGCGTTGACGATTGTCGGAGGCATCTCGGTCGGATGCCTGTACGCACTGGCGGCGCTGGGACTGGTCCTGATTTTCCGGACTTCCAATGTCGTCAACTTCGCCCAAGGCGAAATGGCGATGTTCTCCGCATTTCTCGCCTTCACGGTGCTTGAACACTGGCATTTGTCGTACTGGTTGGCTGCACTGACGGCTCTCGTGTTCGCCTTTTTCCTTGGGCTGTTCGTCGAACGGGTTTTCATGCGCCGCGTGCAAAAGGCGAACATTTTGTCGCAGATCATCCTCACCTTGTCCCTGTACTTGGTGTTTCGGGGAGTGGCAGGGATTATCTGGGGATTCACACCGACGTCCTTCCCAACTGCCCTTTCCACGACCCCAATTCACATCGGGCAAGCTGTGGTAACGCCGAATAACATCTTTATCTACGCTGTGACGGCTGTTCTTTTGGCGGTGTTTTACGCTCTGATCCACTACACCAAGTTGGGCCTTGCCATGCGCGCTGTATCGCAAAACATGGCCACGAGCCAGCTGATGGGGGTTCGCGTGCGGTCCGTCATCGCGTCTACTTGGGGCATTGCCACGGTTCTCGGCGCCATTGCCGGCATCCTGATAGCCCCTCAGACCTTGCTGTCACCGACCATGATGTCCGAAGTGGCTGTCAAGGCCTTTGCCGCCGCTGTGCTGGGAGGATTCACGTCATTGCCAGGCGCTGTGATTGGCGGCCTCATCATCGGGGTTTCAGAAAACTTGTTCGGGGCTTATGTGTCGCAGGCGTTTCAAACTTCCTTCGTATTTCTTTTAATCATCGTCGTGCTGTACACCCGTCCCAACGGATTGTTCGGCAAGCGCGCGACAAAGAAGGTGTGAGCCATGGGAAAACTGTTTGAAAAAAAGCGAAGGTGGCTCTATTTCTGGATCGCGGTGTTTATCGCCCTGCCGTTCATTGCGAAACCGCTGGGGAGTTTTTACTCCTATGAGTTGAATATCATTGGCATTTACTGCATTGTGACCGTCGCACTCAACCTGCTGACGGGATATGGCGGTCAGGTATCGATTGGCCAAGCATCGTTTGTTGTTATCGGCTCGTATATCAGCGCTTACCTCAGCACGAACCTCGGCTTTCCGATGTGGGCGACATTCCCCATTGCGGCGGTGTTAACCGGCGTTGCCGGTTACATCATGGGCTTGCCCGCGGTTCGCTTGTCGGGGCACTTTCTCGCAGTCGCAACACTGGGTTTCGGCATTGCGATTCCAGAAATTGTGTTGAACATGCAAGTCGTCGGCGGGTCCAACGGAATGACTGTACCCAAGCCGTTTCAGTCCGATATTACGTTTTATTTCATGATCTTCGGCATCCTCGGCATTGTGCTGTGGCTGTCGTCCAACCTGTTGAAAACCCGCATGGGGCGGGCATTCGTCGCGATTCGCGAGAGTGAAGTGGCCGCAGCCGCAATGGGGGTTCCGGTGGCTCAGTACAAGGCGCTGTTGTTCGCCATCAGCGCGTTCTTTTCGGGGATTGCCGGGAACCTCTATGCGCACTACGTCGCCTTTGTCTCGCCCAACGACTTTACGCTCGACTCGTCTTTCTTGTTTCTCGCCATGATTATCGTGGGCGGTCTGGCTTCTCTGCCCGGGTCGCTGATTGGAGCTTTTCTCATCGCCGTGGTGCAGCAGGCCACGAGCAGTTTGCAGGGTTACTCGGTCGTCATTACGGGACTTGTCATGGCTGCGGCTGTGATGTTCCTGCCAGGTGGAGTTATTACCCTTTTCAACGGAGGAATTGGGAAAAAGTCGCGGCCGAAGGTGCTTAAAATTGTGCCGAGTTCCGGGGACGAGGGAGGAGGAGCACCGCATGCTTCTGGAAGTTGAGAAGATCACGGTAAAGTTTGGCGGACTGGTGGCCGTCAACGAGCTGTCTTTGGCCGTGGAGCAAGGCCAGGTCTTTTCCCTGATTGGACCGAACGGAGCCGGTAAGACAACCGCGTTGAACTGTATCAGCCGGTTCTATCAACCCACGGCAGGAAGCATCCGATTTAACGGCCAGGACGTGCTGCACTTGGCTCCACACAAAGTGCTCGCCGCCGGCATCGGCAGGTCGTTTCAAAACATTGAATTGTTTCCGGCCATGTCCGTACTGGACAATCTGCTGGTGGGTCTGCACCCTGTCCTCAAAGTTGGGCTGTTCCGGGGAGCGTTTAGGACCCCAAAAGGAAGGGTATTGGAAAGAGAGGCGCTCAAGAAGGCCGAGGGTGTCCTGGAAATGCTCGAACTCCGGGACATTCAAAGCGAACACGTCGCCGACTTGCCCTATGGGGTACAAAAGCGCATCGACATTGGCCGTGCACTGATTTCTGAACCCAAACTGCTCTTGCTCGACGAACCCGTAGCCGGCATGAACGAAGCGGAAACAGAGACCATGGGCAAGTTCATTCGGCGCTTGCGCGATGAACTTGGGCTGACCATTTTAATGATTGAGCACGATATGGCACTGGTGATGTCCTTGTCCGATCAGGTGGCCGTTATGGAGTTTGGCCGTAAAATCGCGGACGGAAAACCGGCAGAGGTGCAGGCGGACCCACACGTCATCGAAGCGTACCTAGGGGGTGAAATCACCTTTGCTAAAGATTGAGAACATCGTTTGCAACTACGGTGCGATTCAGGCTTTGCAGGACGTCTCCATCGAAGTCCCCGACGGCAAAATCGTCGCCCTTTTGGGAGCCAATGGCGCAGGAAAGACGACAACCCTGCGGGCCATTTCCGGCCTGATTCATCCCAAGTCCGGGACGATTTCCTTTCACGGAGAGGACATCACAAACGCGGACCCCAGGGCCATTTTGGAGCGCGGGATTGTGCACAGCCCGGAGGGACGTCAGGTGTTTCCTGAGTTGACCGTTCAGGAAAACTTGGATATTGGCCACTATTTGCGCAGGGATTCTGCGGGAATCCGGCGGGATTACGAGAAGGTGTTGACCTATTTTCCACGCCTGAAGGAACGGTTGAACCAACCCGCTGGTACGCTGAGCGGCGGTGAACAGCAAATGCTGGCCATTGGAAGAGCTCTGATGGGAGCCCCGAAACTGCTTTTGCTCGACGAGCCTTCACTGGGACTCGCTCCCGTCGTGGTCATGGAAGTCATGAAGATTGTTTGGCAGATTCACCGGGAAGGGACATCGGTATTGTTAGTTGAACAAAACGCGCGGCTCGCGCTGCAGATTGCAGACTATGCTTACATCCTGGAAACAGGAACGGTGGAGTTGAGCGGGCCGGCCGACGAACTCCAGGCAAACAGCGCAGTTCAAGCGCTGTACTTGGGACACGCTGCAGATGTGCCGACAGACGGAAAGACGGCCGAGTACCGCGGATAACCATGGAGCTGCCGTCGAATAGAATGGATGCCCTCTGAAAAAGCCGGGCATCCGTCTGTTTTTTGAACCCGCATCGCGTGAACGGATTCAACGCACGCAAGCAAAAAACTTTCGCGGATTTTATCCTTTCCAGTTAATTACACGCACACCGAAGGGAGGTTTTTGCATTAGATCATAGCGAGGATACAGTCATCCTTGGCAAAGCCTCCGCGATGAATTCCCGCACAGAAATCGTGCGGGCAGAGTGGAGGCTTTGCGCCTTCTCCATCGAGTGTGAAACCCTCATGCTCGTTTGGCCGGGGGCCGCTTAAACCCGGATTTATCGGTTGTCTTCGCGCGGGTTGGACAAGTTGTAACGCGCCCGCACCAAGTAAAGGGGCCTGTCCCGGACTTCATCGTAAATCCTGCCAATGTACTCTCCAAGAACACCCAGCATAATGAGTTGGATGCCGCCTAAAAAGAGCGTCACCACCATCATGGACGTCCAGCCTTGAATCGTCTGGCGGGTGAACAGCTTGAGATACAAGATGGCCAAAATGGCGACAAACCCGATTCCTGCGGACCAAAAGCCCAGGGTAGACGCGAATTGCAGAGGTTTGAAAGAAAAGGATGTGATGCCGTCGATGGCAAACCGGATCATTTTGCGCAGCGGATACTTGGATTCGCCCGCGAGCCGTTCTGCGCGTTCGTAAGGGACTCCGATCTGTTTGAAGCCAACCCAGGAGACAAGGCCCCGGATAAACCGGTGTTTTTCGCGGATGCTGAGCAAACTGTCCACGACGTTGCGGTTCATGAGCCGGAAATCGCCGGTGTCCATGGGTATGTCGATCTCGGTCATCGAACGCAGGGTTCTGTAAAATAGTTTGGCAGTCGCTCGCTTAAACCAAGTCTCTCCCTGACGTTGAACCCGTTTGGCATACACGACATCGTAGCCTTGTCGCCACTTTCCCAAAAATTCTCCAATCAGTTCCGGGGGGTCTTGCAGGTCCGCATCGATGAGGATCACGACATCCCCCTGTGCGTGCTCGATTCCCGCGGTCACTGCAATTTGATGGCCAAAATTTCGGGAAAAGTCGATGACTTTCACCAGGTCGTCGCGCCGGGCGAGGTCAGCTAATATCTGCAGGGTTTCGTCCGAAGACCCGTCGTTGACAAAGATCAATTCGAAATTGACGCCGAGGTTTTCCAGGGTTTGTTTCAAACGGGCGTAGGTGGCTTCGATGACCAAAGCTTCGTTATAAGCCGGGACGACTACACTGAGGAGCGACGGCTGGGTACGCACGCAGGCGGCGTTTTCGCCGTCAGTTTGGGACGAAGGCATCGGTTGTGTAGAAGCCATTCGTTCTGATGAAGGCATGGGTTGTGACGCTTGTATTGGTTGTGAGATCGGCAGAACGGTCTTACTCACGAAAACGTCCTCCTTGTGCCCTTCCCCAACGTCTCTGTGGCTCAATGAATTGCTTAGGTTTGACGGAATTTATTGTAATGGGTTTTTTGAACTTCGTCCAATACCTGCATCCTGCAGCGGGCACCGTGTGCTGCAATTGCGCATAAACCATTCCATTGGTGTATACTCCTACAAGTTGGATAAGGAGATGCATCGAATGCGGATCGTCGGGATTGCAGGAGGCACTGGGTCCGGAAAAACCACCGTCGCCCAGGCCATCGTCGACAAATTGGGAGAACAATACGTCGCTTTGATTCCACAGGATGCATACTACCGAGATCATGTGACCTTGCCGTTTGAACAGAGGCAAGGATTGAACTATGACCATCCGGATGCATTTGACAACGAGTTGTTGTTGGAGCACTTGCGGCGATTGCGAAAGCGCGACTCCATCGACCTGCCTGTCTACGATTTTTCGTCGCACACTCGCTCGACCCAGACCATTCGCGTTCCCTACAAACCCGTTGTCGTCGTGGAAGGCATTCACATCCTGGTGGAGCAAGAACTGCGGTCGATGCTCGACATTAAGGTATTTGTGGACACGGACCCCGACGTCCGCGTGCTGCGCCGGATTTTGCGGGATGTTCAGGAACGGGGGCGCACGGTGGAGTCGGTCTACACCCAATACCTCACAACGGTCAAACCGATGCACGACGCGTTTGTGGAGCCATCTAAACGTTACGCGGATTTAATTATTCCGGAGGGCGGGGAAAACGAAATCGCCATTTCCCTGCTGACTACACAGATTGCTCAATTCGTGTCCGAAATCGACAGTGCAGTGCAAACCTAAGGCCCGACCCGCGTCAAAGCGGGTGCCAGATTGCTGCGAGGTGCAGAGCATGCCTAATCATTACGACGTGATCGTTATAGGAGCAGGTCCGGCTGGTTTATATGCGGCCTATGAATTTACTTTGATGGCACCGCAAGCGAAGGTGCTCTTGGTCGACAAAGGCGTCGAAGCGAAGTACCGGCACTGTCCCATTATGGAAGGCAAAATCGACAAGTGCCCGCCGGCCAACAAGATTAAAACGTATGCCAGTTGCTGGCCTGCGTGCGGCGTCATCAACGGAGCTGGGGGAGCGGGCAGCTTTAGCGACGGCAAGTTCAACATCACTTCCGAGTTTGGCGGCTATTTGACTGATTACCTACCTCCGTCCCAAGTCCTGGATTTGATTGGATATGTAGACAACATCAATTTGCGCCACGGGGCCCCAGGCCACATTACCGACCCAAACACCGAGGCTGTGGGCCAGATTGAACGGCGGGCCATGGGTGCTGGACTCAAGCTGCTTCGCGCAAGGGTTCGCCACATTGGAACGGATAAAAACCTCGAACTCATGACGAGTATTTTTGAGTATTTAGCACAGCGGGTTGAGCTGCGTTTTCGCACGTTTGTCGAAGAACTGCTCATCCAAGACGGCGCGATTCAAGGCATCCGAATTCGAGGCGGGGAGGAAATCCACGCGCGTCACGTGATTGTTGCACCTGGGCGAGACGGAGCCACCTGGCTGTCGGAGTTGTTTCGCAGCCACGGACTCAAGATGACCAATAACCAGGTGGACATTGGAGTCCGCGTCGAAACGTCGAACGTGGTGATGCAAGAGATCAACGAACACCTATATGAAGGAAAATTCATTTTTGCATCGCCGTCCACGGGCCTTCGCGTCCGGACGTTTTGCAGCAACCCTTCCGGGCACGTCGTTGTGGAAAACCACACCGGGGTCATGGCTGCCAACGGGCACGCCTATAAAGACCCGGCACTGGGAACGTCGAACACGAACTTTGCCTTGCTTGTGAGTCACCGGTTCACGGAACCGTTTGACCGGCCCAACGAGTTTGCCAGACAGATCTGCCGGCATGCGAATGAACTGTCCAACGGGTCGATTATCGTGCAAAAGTACGGGGACATCCTAAAAGGCCGCAGAAGCACGCCGGAGCGGATTCACGAGGGCTTCATCGAACCCACCCTCAAGGAAGCAGTTCCTGGAGATTTGGGGCTCGTTCTTCCGTATAAGACCATGGTGGCTCTACAGGAAATGATTGAAGCGCTCAACCATGTCACGCCTGGCATCGCCAGCGAGCATACCCTGTTTTACGGTGTAGAAGCCAAATTTTACGCCTCACGGGCGCACGTGGACCGGCACTTGCAAACGGACATCCGAGGGTTATACTGCGCCGGCGACGGCCCGGGAATTTCCAGGGGGATCTCTCAGGCCGCCAGCAGCGGCGTTTATGCGGCCCGCAATATCATTCGCGAATTGTGACGTTTGTGACTCGCGTGACGTTTGTGGCCGCGGCTGTGCTCATCTTTTCATGAGGGAGGCACACAGCATTCCAACCAATCCAAATGCGGCGCCGACCCACATCACCCACGTGAAAGCATTGGAAAAGGCTGCGGTGCTGTTGGCTGCAGAGATGTGGCGCTCAATGGTCGTGAACAAGGCGCTCCCGACGGTGATGCCAGCCATCATGCCAACGTAGCGCGCTGTGGCAAGGGTACCCGACGCCATCCCCTGTTTATTGAACGGCGCAGCGCGCATGATCGCGGCGTTGTTGGGTGCGGCGAACAACCCCGTGCCAAGGCCCGTTAAAACGAGGCCACTCGTCATCCAAAATCCGATGGCCCTGGCGTCGTTTTGGAGGATGGCAAAGCAGCCTAAGCCCAAGGTTCCTGCCAACATTCCTGCAGTCGAGAACAGACGCGAACCCATTTTGTCCGACAGCGCCCCGGTGATTGGGGCGCTGATCATCATGAACAACGGCATGATAGTCAGCCATAAACCGACTTTGGCGGGAGAAAGGTGCAAGATGTCCGCCATGTACATAGGGAGCAAAAACAACGCCAGAAACAGGCATAAGTAATTGAAGATAGCCCCTGCAGTCCCAAAGCCAAAGTTGCGCACTTGAAACAAGGAGACATCGATGAGCGGGACTTGTATCCGCTTTTGTTTTCGCACAAACAGCCATGTCGTGACGACAAAGGCGAAACCCGCTAAAACGATGGCCAGGGTTTGGTAGGACTCAATAATCTGAGAGTTAAAAAGGAATACCACCGAGACCATGGCGACGACGTACAGTAGGGTGCTTGCGGAATCGAGGTTGGCTTTGCCTTGGCTGTGTGACTGCGGAGACACGACGACAAGAGCCAGTACGAACCCCACAACGGCCAGCGGAATGGAACTGTAAAACACCGACTGCCATCCCCAAAGTTCCGTCAGCGCGCCTCCGGCCAAAGGTCCGACTGTCAGGCCCAGATAGGTCATCAAGGCCTGCATACCTAATGCGAAACCGCGTTTTTCCGGGGCGAATGTCGTCGTAATCAGCGCCGGTCCCACCGACAGGAGCATTGCCCCGCCAATGGCCAGGACAGCGCGGCCTGTCAGCAGTTCCCACAGATTTCCGGACATCCCGCTGAGAACGCAAGCTGCCGCGAACAGGATAAATCCAATGAGAAAGATACGCCGCCTGCCCCACAAGTCGGAAAGCCGTCCGACGGGAAGCAACAGAACACTTAAAACCAACAAGTACATCAAGACAACCCAAGCCGATTCGGTCAAGCTCAAGTGTAGAGAAGATTTGATGACGGGAAGGACTGTGTTCACGATGCTGCTGTTTAAACTCGACAAAAAGGTGGCAATCCCCACCGTAAGCAAAACGAGACCTGGTGCCGCTTTGACCTGCAACATGGGGAAATCAGAGTCCTTTCTTCGACGAGATGGAGCGCGCAAACACAACTAGCATATTCCGATTTTGGGAAAATGGAAAGAACCAGGAGGACCACTCGGCAGAGAACGCCCATGCTCGAGAGGTCTTTTTGATTGAATTATTCTGTGAACAATGATATCCTATTTTATATAGGAATTAGATTCCGATTATAGGAATTAGGTGATGGGAATCTAAAATGCAAGGGAACGCAATATTCAGACCTGCGAGAGGAGGTGTAAAGCTTATGGGGCCGCTTTCAGGTGTGCGAGTACTTGATTTTACGCGGGTTTTGGCCGGGCCGTTTTGCACGATGAACCTCGCCGATTTGGGGGCAGAGGTCATCAAAATCGAATCGGTGCATGGAGGGGACGAGACCCGGGGTTGGGGACCGCCGTTTATTTCGGGGGAAAGCGCTTACTACTTGTGCGTCAACCGGAACAAGCGGTCGATCGCGATCGACTTAAAATCGCCGGAAGGAAGCGACATTGTCCGCAAGTTGATGGCGGATGCCGACGTCGTCATTCACAATTTTTTGCCCCGGTCGGCAAACAAGCTTGGGTTGTCCTACGATCAAGTGAAACAGGTCAAATCCGATGTCGTGTACTGTTCGATTTCCGGATTTGGAGTTTCCGAAAATCGCCCGGGTTACGACTACATCATGCAGGCCATGGGCGGACTGATGAGCATCACCGGGGAAGAAGGCGGGACGCCGTACAAAGTGGGCGTTGCCATTACCGATTTATTTACGGGTCTATACGCCGTCGTAGGCATTCAGGCCGCTCTTATGGAGCGCCAAAAGACAGGCCAGGGACAAAGCATTGACATGGCGTTGTACGATGCGCAAATTGCCATGCTGGCCAATGTGGCGAGCAACGTGTTGGTCGGTCAAAACGACGCCAAACGGTTTGGGAACGGCCACCCCAACATTGTACCGTACCAACTGTTTGACACCAGCGACGGCCAGGTTGTCATCACAGTCGGAAATGACCACCAGTTTCAATCGTTTTGCTCGGCATTCGGCCTAGATGAACTTCCGATTGACCCGAGGTTTGCGACGAATCCGTCACGCGTGGCGCACCGCACGCAGCTTGTTGAAATTTTGCAGTTGACCTTGTCGTCCTTCGACACTCAGGAAGTACTGGCAAAGGTGAATAAAGCGGGTGTACCCTGCGGCCCGGTCCGGTCGGTCAAGCAAGCTCTGTTTTCGGATGAAACCGCGCTTCGGAACATGTTGTGGAATGTTCCCCATCCCGACTTAGGCGATTTAACGCTGGTCGGCAGTCCTGTGAAGCTTTCCGCCACGCCGCCTGCGCTGAGAATGCCGCCGCCCCGGTTGGGCGAGCACACTCGCGAAGTTTTATCCGAGCTGTCGTATCACCAAGACAAAATCGACGATTTGAAAGAGAAGGGAGTTATTCTCACATGTTAGATTTTTCCTTGAGCAAGGAACAAGAAGAATTGCAGTCTCTGGTCCGGCGCTTTACGAAAGCTGAGATTCTGCCGAACATCCAAAAGTGGGATGAAGAGCATCACTTTGACATGGGCGTCGTCAAAAAACTCGCCGATTTAGGGTTGATGGGCGTATGCATTCCGGAAGAGTACGGCGGGGCTGGCATGGACTACAACGCGCTGGCCATCGTCTGTGAGGAGTTGGAATACGGCGATACGGCATACCGCACCGCAGTGTCGGTTCACACCGGTTTGAACAGCATGACGCTTTTGCAGTGGGGAACGGAAGAACAAAAGCAAAAGTACCTGGTTCCTCAAGCCAAAGGGGAAAAACTCGGAGCATTTGGCCTCACGGAACCAGATGCCGGATCCGATGCAGGTTCTATTCGGACCCGTGCCGTGCGCGATGGAGACAGCTACATCTTAAACGGATCAAAGATCTGGATTTCCATGGCCGACTATGCGGACAACTTTTTGATCTTTGCTTCTGTAGACCCTGAGAAAAAACACCGCGGTATCAGCGCGTTTATCGTGGAGCGGTCATTCCCTGGGGTGACCACGAGGCCGCTTAAAGGAAAACTTGGGATTCACGGCGGAGACACCGGCGAAGTGATTTTGACGGATGTGCGCGTTCCTGCGGCCAACCGGTTGGGTGAAGATGGCGAAGGGTTTAAAATTGCCATGTCTGCACTCGATAATGGGCGGTTTACAGTAGCCGCCGGTGCAGCTGGATTGACTCGGGCGTGTCTGGACGCCTCGGTGGAATACGCCCATACGCGCAAGACATTTGGCGTGGAAATCGGCCGCCATCAGTTGGTTCAGCAGATGATTGCAAAAATGGAAGCCGGCTATCAAACCTCCAAACTGCTTGTGTACAAGGTGGGTTGGTTGAAGAACCAAGGTGTGCGCAATACGAGGGAATGTTCGTTGGCAAAGTGGATCGCGTCGGACGTCGCGTACCAAAGCGCTTCGGACGCCGTTCAGGTTCACGGGGCATACGGCTATTCCAACGAATACCCGGTTGAACGCTTCCTGCGCAATTCGAAGGCTTTGGTCATCTACGAAGGAACCCGCGAGATCCACACCGTGATGCAGGCGGAGTACGCCTTGGGCTATCGCGAAGACAAGGCGTTGAATCGCATGCTTCCGGCTTTTGACGCAAAATAAACCCATCGGACCTACCCATCAAACGGGCGCGATCCAACGGTTTGACCAGACCACTCAAAATCGAACGGTTTGACCGCGCCTACAGGATGATGATTTGTGAAAGATAAACCTGAGGATAAATCTCTGTCCGACAAGACGCGCACGTCACAAACGTTGGCGCGTGGACTAACCATCCTAAACTGCTTTCGCGAGAACCAGTCGGAAATGGGGATTAAGGACTTGGCCGGGCAACTGGCCTTACCCCAGACGGTGGTGGCCCGTTTAGTGGCCACCCTGGTTCAATTCGGTTACTTGTATCAAAACCCGCAGACCAAGAAGTACGTGCTTGGAATCGCGGCGTTTACACTGGGATTGAACGCAGAACTGGCGCTGCCGCTCAAGCACACCGCCAGCCCGTTTTTAGAAAGGCTGGCACAGGCGACCAAAGAGACCGTCAGTCTCAATATTGTCGATCCCGTCACGATGGACGGCGTTTGCATTGCCTCCATCGACAGTCCCGCCCAAATTAAACTGACTACGCGGGTGGGGAGCGTTCGCCCGCTGCACCGCGGGGCAAGCCGGAAAGTCCTGCTGGCTTACATGGAGGGGTGGCAACAAGACCAATACATGACACGCCTCAACCTGGATGCCGCGTCCCAACGGCTGCTGCGCAGCGAGATCGCAGAAATCCGGGAGAGAGGATACGCCGTCAGTGAAGAGGAACTGGATGAAGGGGCGTTTGCAGTGGCTGCGCCTGTTCTTTCTAAAGACGGAAAATTGCTGGCCGGAATTGCGCTGGCAGGGCCGTTGTTCCGCAAGACGCCGGAATCCTTGGCAAAGTGGATTTTGCTGGTGACTCAAACGGCTCAAGAGGTTGCGCGCGCGGCTTCCGACTAGGCCGACGAGATACAGGTGTTGCCTGAAGTCGCGTGCACGGGGCCATCTACTGGGGTTGTGGACAGGTGGAGTCCTGTGCAAAAAGACGGCAGTGAAGTTGCTTCCAGCCCCTTTCGCGGCAAACGCTAACGAAACTTGTCACAAATTTGTATAGATGGACAAGGGATTGGGAGTGTCTAATACCTAACATTGGATTACGATGGAAATATAGATTTGAAGGTCTCTCACAAGGAGACTGTATCCGTAGACAACTGAGAATCCGGGTGAGCTCAATGCGGAACTGGAAATCCGCAGCTTGTCGCTTTGTCGCCACTGTCTTGCCGCTTGCGGCTGTCTTGGTGCCTCACTCGCAAAATGCCCAAATCCCGGAGTTCGGCGGGGAGGTTGTTCATTTAGACGTCGCTCGTGCTGCTGGGACAGCTCCTTTTGTACCTCTGGATTGGGCCGTGCGAACCCATCCAACCGTCAACCCGCAGTCCGATAAGAACCGCAATGAAAATCGCGGCCAAAGCAGCGCCTCAAACCGCAGCGACAGTCTCGATGCAAGTGTCGCGGTGTCTGTGCATGCAGGCAACCCTGGTGTCACGGCGTCAGACCTGCGTCGTGTCGCAGATGTTCTGCAGCGCGCAACTCCGGTCATCTCCCGTCTGAAAGTGGACGGGGCTGATGTGGTGGTGTACACGACTGAGTCCGCGTATCGCCAAGCCGTTTCGAAAAACTTCCCCCAAAGTGTTGTTTCCCTTGCAGTTGCACAAACGTCGGGTTTTACGGTGAACTCCCAAGTTTATATTCCGCTTTACAAGTACGACGACGATACCTATTTGACCAATACCCTCGTACACGAGTTCAGCCATGTCAGTTTGACTCGTCAAGGCTTGAGCGTGTCTTTGCCCGAGTGGGTCCGGGAGGGAATCGCTTGGTATGACGGTATGCAGGCGGGGTGGTTGTGTAATGCCTGTGTGACAGCCGGGCTCTTTGACTCTTTGGCTCTTGGCGTCCGCTCCGCGGGGGATGACCGCCTCATCCTGCCGCTCACGGCTGCCGACAGTGAACTCTTGCAAGTGAACGGCACATACAACGCGGAATTTGTCGATTATTTGGCGGTGCGGCACCTGATGGACCGGTATGGTTTAAAGACATTTTGGACATTTGTTTTGAACTCAAAGACCGTAGGTGCCCAGACGAGCTTTCAAATGGCTTATAAAATTCCTTTGCCGCGCTACGAGCAAAGGTTCACTGCCATGATTTCTCACAAGCCTGTGGATGTGGTGCAGTCTTGATGCGATGGGTGTTGCTTGGATGCCGGATGCTGGATGCTCTGAAGTTTCATCGATTTGCGCCAGGAGACCCTGACTTCTAAAGTCGGGGAGGAATGGCGTATTTTTCGACTTCCCATCTCACT
>NZ_JAJFNK010000023.1 GCF_021739485.1 Alicyclobacillus tolerans | reverse complement strand
CCAACAACCGAATCCCTCCTCCACCTTAACATGGATTTTCAGCCGTGTCCAGCAGTGAATTCGGCTTCGTTGTAGTGCTAAGACAGAACGGGCAAAAGGCCCGTCAGGCTTTCGACGACATAATCCGGCCCAACGCCCAGTTCTTCTTGCACCTTCGAGGACCTATTGACCCAGGCAACCGAAAAGCCAAACTGTTTGGCTCCCGCAACGTCCCAACCGTTGGAGGAGACGAACAAAATTTGGTCTTTTGGAGCGTCGAACACGACGCGCGCCAGCTCGTACACCCGCGGATCCGGTTTATAAGATTTAACGCTGTCCGCGCTTAAAATGTGCTCGAAGTAACTTTCGAGCCCGGCGTTCTGGACAACTGCGGTCAACGAAGACGGGGTTCCGTTCGACAAAATGGCGAGCGGCACGGAGTTCAGTTCTTGTAGGGCTTCCGAAACCTCCGGAAATGGGGTCAAGTTCAAGTACTGCCCGGCCAGGTTGGCGACGACCTCGTCTGTAGGTTCCTTGCCAATTTGCTGCAGGGAGTACCGCAGAGCATCCAAGTTAATTTCGTCGAACGTGGCGTACCGTTTCATCAGCGCCCGCAGCCAAGAATATTCCAGTTGTTTCTGACGCCATAGACGGCTGATGATTGAGCCGTTTCCCGGAAACAGCCGTTCTGATTCTTGGGTTACGGACTGCACATCAAACAGAGTCCCGTACGCATCGAAAACGATCGCATCAAACAAATTCGCGCCTCCCTCGGTCTGTGGTTTGCGGTTACTTTGCGGGTATGTTGCGGTTGTGAAGAACACCTTTCTTCAAACGCTTATGCTGCAAGCAGTCCTAGAGCCTCTTTTATAGATATGGCGAAACCCTTCAAAGCATGTGAACTCCTTTATTCAGCCATCCGCGATTTTAAGTAAGCCCGGCCCTGCGTCGTCAAGACGACCGTTCCATCCTGGTTTTTCGCCGTAAACTTCAGGGCAACCTGTCCGCGCCGGCCGCTTTGGGAGAGGCTTTTTTCCGCGACCTCCACTTCGGTAAACAGGCGGTCTCCGGCCCTGACAGGAGCCGACCACGAGACAAAGTCCATTCCCGTTCCGCCGATGATCTCCGTGCCGAACTTGTTCAACCGGATCCATTCGCCCCAAATGGCGCTCAGGGTATGAAAGCCCGAGGCAATAATGCCCTTAAACAGTCCCTGCTCTGCAAACAATGCGTCGATGTGAATCGGCTGCGGGTCGTACTTTTCTGCAAATTCGCGGATTTCCTGCGCGGTTAAAGTGATTTCCGGGAGCTCGAACTTTTGACCCAACTCAAATTCTTCAAAGTACATTTTGTCAATCTCCTTCACAGCATGCGTTGGCCCCGCCAAGCCGTGCGCACGGGGTGTCCAAGCACGGTAGACGGGGCGGGGTGTCAGGCCTTTTTACCTTCTTTAAACGGGTGCAGCAAGGCATATACGGCGCGCATGCAGGGAACTGGCAGGTTGTGTTCGGCTGCCATCTCTAAAACAGCGCCTTGCAGGCTGTCCAGTTCCAATGGAAGTCCCTTTTCCAAGTCGCGGTGCATCGAAGAAGTCATGGCTGGGGAAATCGCCATGGCCTGAGCTGCGATTTGCTCGACGAGATCGGACGGCAGTTGTACGCCTCTGGCCCTTGCCACAGCCGCTGGTTCGGCAATCATGTCTTTTAAAAATTCCATGGTGACCTCGTCCTCGCGGGCCACGCCAATCGGGCTGCGCAGCGTCGAAGTAATTCCACTCAGCGAAACCAGGAATATGTACTTGCGCCACATGTCCGGCAAAATGGCGTCGCTGACCCGGACGTTGACCTTGGCGTCGACAAAGTGCTGTTCAAGTTCTTTTAACCAGGCTTGCGTCACGCCGCTGCCCAGTGATCCAAATACGATGTCCTGCATGGGACTGGTTTGGAGCACAGCGCCTTCGGAATCCAACGTGGACTCGATGTAACACAGTCCGCCAAGAACGTTTTCCGGACCGCATTGCTGTGCCAGGGTATCCAAGTGGCGAACGCCGTTGAGCAAAGGCAGAATTTTGGCGCCCCGTTGCGCCAATGCGCGAATATCTGGAAGTGCATTGTCTAAGTGGTAGTTTTTCATCGCGAGAATGACGACATCCGGGTGTTCGATGTCGTGGGGTGTCGTGGCCAAATTCGGTTGAATCTCGAAATCGCCGTGCAGGCTTTTGACGCGAAGTCCGGTCTGCTGCAGTTGACGGGCGCGGTTTTCCCGCACCAGAAATGTGACAGGTACGGAGGCTAAGGCCAGTTTGCCTCCGAAGTATCCACCCACTGCACCAGCGCCCATGATCACAACGTGCATAGTTTCTCCACCACCTTAAAAAGGGTCATTTGCGAAGGAAAACTTGGAAAGGTTACCTGTAAAAAGCGCGTTGAAAGTGGTCATCGCGACTGCAAATTGCACAAGGCGGGGTGAAAAGGCAGAAAACACAGGCCACTGCCGCCGCAATCAGTATAGCGAATTTTCACGTTATAGGCACGAAATGGCAGTGTCTTCAGCCTTCTCAACTCCACCTTTCAGAGAGCTTTCGGGCAGCTTTCGGCGAGATGTGGAGGAAAAATGCGGAATTGGACGAATCTTTTTGGAGTCTGCTGATTTTGAAACCGACATCCCTGAGGTGGTCCCCGTGGAGTTTTACAAGAGCCATTCTGCAGACTCCAAGGAATTGCAGGAACTGCTTGTGGTTGAGCGCGAACGTTACAAGTCGCTGTTTGAATATAATCCGGATGCTGTGTTTGCCTGTGACTTAGAAGGCCGATTTACGAGCGTCAACAGCGCCTGCGAGCGAATTGCCGGGTATTTTGCTGGGGAACTGCTCGAAATGTCATTTATGCCATTTTTGCTGCCTGAAGAACGCGATCGTGTTTTGCTTGAATATGAACGGGTCAAGCAAGGGATTCCTCGAACGATTGAAGCGTCGATATTGCGATCCGATGGCAAAAAGATTGACCTTCAAGTGTCCGGCGTCCCCATCGTCGTTCATCAGAAAGTCGTCGGAGTCTATTGCATTGCAAAAGACATCACGAGGCACAAGCGGGACCAGGCTTTGTTGACTGGACAAAAAAAGCTGTTGGAAATGATTGCGAAGGGCCATCGACTGCAAGAAATTTTGCAAGAAGGGGCGGACCTGGCGAAGAGTCAATCCGGAGCGGATGCGTGTTTGATTTGGCGGCTTGACGATCAACAAACGCTGCGGCACTGCGCCAGTGCCGGAGTCCCCCCTGAGTGGGGCAGTAAAGACGTTTTGCTCAGCCAACTGAGGTTGCCCACGCAGGGGAGCTTTCGCAACGAGACCGTCTACATTCCAGACATGGAAATCATTGGATTTTCCGAGGCCGCGAACTCACCGGATACAGCAAATATGCTGGATGTGTTAAATTTCGGGCTTCAAGACGTGGCAAACCTTGACTTTTTGCGCGGGACGGGCAGTGAGGACGGCAGTCCGCGGTTTCTCGCGTGCAGCTGCCGGCCCATTCTGGACCCCGACGGATCGCTGGTCGCGGTCTTTGCGCTGTACTACAGTCGCCTTCACCCGGAGTTTGAGGAAGACGAGCGGGTTGTTGAAGCGGTTACGAGTCTAACGGGAGTGGCGATTGAACACGACCGCTACGCGGATCAAATCTACGAACTCGCTCACCGCGATCCGTTGACTGGACTGGCAAACCGCAGGCTGTTGAAACAACAGCTGGAACGGGCAGTTCAGTTTGCAAAGCAGCGAGGGCAAAAGCTGGCTGTCATGTATGTCGACCTCGACCGCTTCAAAGACATCAATGACTCGCTCGGCCACGACACAGGAGACGAAGTGCTAAGCGCCGTTTCCAGGGGGCTTGGGGAACGAGTCGGAAACCGGGGACTCGTGTCAAGAACGGGTGGGGACGAGTTTACCATTCTGGTGGAACCCGTGGAAAGCGAGCGGTCCGCGTACGAATTGGCGATGGAACTTCTTGCACAGATTCAACAGCCGACCGTCATCGGCGACCAGACGTTTTGGTTGACGGCAAGCATTGGCATCGCGATGTTTCCCATGCACGGAACGGACTCTCAAACCCTCGTCAAAAACGCCGATTCCGCCATGTACCTGGCGAAAGGGCAGGGGCGGGATCAAATCCAGTTCTACAGCCCGCGGTTCCAGGAACGGGCCACCACGAGGCTGATCGTTGAGCGGGAGCTGAAAGAGGCGCTGCATAACCACGAACTTGTCCTGCATTATCAACCGCGGGTGCGTCTGGGAGAAGGGGTCGTCAGCGCTGAAGCCCTGCTGCGTTGGCAGCACAAAACGCGAGGGCTTGTGCCGCCTGGGGAGTTCATACCGATTGCTGAGGAGACGGGACTCATCATTCCCATCGGAAGCTTTGTGTTTCACGAAGTGTGCCGGCAAATCCGGTTCTGGCTGGATTCGGGGACAAAACCCGTCCGTGTCGCCGTAAACGTTTCCGCGAGTCAGTTCCGG
Organism: Alicyclobacillus tolerans; assembly: GCF_021739485.1. Taxonomy (GTDB): domain Bacteria; phylum Bacillota; class Bacilli; order Alicyclobacillales; family Alicyclobacillaceae; genus Alicyclobacillus_K; species Alicyclobacillus_K tolerans_A. Next base: position 67,265 of record NZ_JAJFNK010000023.1, on the reverse strand, counting down.
CCCAATTTGATTGATGTGATTCACTCAGCGCTGGACGCTGCAGACTTGGACCCGAGCTGGATTGAAGTGGAGATCACGGAAACGACCTTGATACACAATGAACGGATGGCTCGGGAAATTCTTATGGCGTTAAAGAGGATGGGAATCCAAGTGTCCATCGACGATTTCGGTTCTGGTTACTCCTCGTTGGGTTTCCTGCGCGATTTCCAAGTGGATACCTTAAAAGTGGATTACTCCTTTATTCGCGATGTCATCGTAAATCAAGACACTCAAGCCATTGTCTCCGCCATGATCTCGTTGGGAAGAAAACTAGAACTGGACGTGATTGCCGAGGGTGTAGAAACCCAGGAACAGCTCGAGCATTTGCAAAAGGAAGGGTGTCACTACATGCAAGGATACCTGTTCAGCCCGCCGGTATCCGCTGAGTCTTTTCAAATGCTGTTATAGCCACCCCGGTCCTGCCGCATCCCGAGGCCGGATTTGAAAATCAGCTTCAAAAATCCCCGTAAAGATTGAAGTGGTGATTACAGAAAAGATTTGGCTCCCGACAGGAATACGCGCAAAGCGAAGTAGATGAACAGCACACCCGAGACCAAGGAGACAACGCGCAATAAACCGTTATTGAGCCACCGCCGCGCTCGTCCGCAGGCCCAGGCGACGAGCGCGGACCAAGTGACGCCTGCTGCGAAAAATCCAGCAAAAAACCAGACGAGTTCAGAGGGCGGTTGTCCGCGGCGATGCGCCGCAGCGATGATGCTTCCGCCCACTGTAGCGAACCACAAGATGGCGGACGGAGAGGACAGCGCTAGCCCCGCTCCCGTCATCAAAGGACGGGCCCATCCGGTCACTTTGGTTCTGTGGGTGCACAGAGTCGAATTCGTACGAGGGTTCGCAAGGTTTGGGCTAGGCATGCCGTCTTGCCCAGCCAGTGATTTCGTCGGCTTCGCAGTCTCTCGCAGCATGTGGAAGGCCAAATAGCCAAGGGCGACACTTCCAATCAGCCACAGGGCGAAGCGAATAGCTGGTTGTTCGAGCAGCAAAGAAATTCCCGCCATGGATAAACAGGCGTATATCAAGTCTCCGATCGATGATCCGAGTCCCATCAACAGCGCAGGGGCAAATCCTCGCTCAAAACCCGTTTTTATGGTCGCCACATTGACAATGCCTAAATCCAGGCACAGGGAAAGAGAGAGTAAAAAACCGTTGAAAAACAGTTCCATTGCGCACGTCCACTCCAAGATGAGAAGTTTGTATTCTTATAGTCGAAATATTCCATCCATGAATTTTTCTTGACTGTTACTAATCTACCACTTCACAAGTGTTGCTATCAGTTTACACTCTCTGCAAAGCGGCGGTATAATCGTCAAGTCTTCAGGGTCCTTATCTGGGATCACCCTGATGCCTTTGGGGAAAACCGTACCGTCAGAGAAATACCCAAAACCATGCCCTCCCTGCCGTCTCGCTTTTACTCATAGTAGTCTACATATCTACTGTTCACAGCTGGCAACGATTTGTGCCGTCTTCGGCGGGCCTGTTTGACCGCGCGGTACCAACCTTGACATGTCTGTGAACCTTAGCGAGAAGCAGGTAAATGTGTGATCTGAAACACACACTCGGGCAAGGCGCGACCTTACACTCTGACCTCAAGGTTAATGATTTTTTGGAGGTATCCCTAAAATCGGCAAATCCGAAGGCATCAAGCTCCGTGTGAGACCCGGGGCGCTCCTGGCTTCAAAAGCTTAGACCACATCATTGGAAAGGAGAGGGAATCGTGAATCGGAAACAGCCCAAAGCAATGGGAAAGGTTCTTTTCATGCTCGCAACAGCACTGTTGTTGACCACAGGCTGCGGCCGGAATTACGTCGTGTTGCATCCGGTTGGACCGGTTGCGCGCAGTGAGCTGAGCCTGATTTTATTATCGACGATTCTCGTATTGATTGTTATTGTACCGGTCATTGTTCTGCTGGCGTTCATCGTGATTCGCTATCGCGATAAACCTGGCAACACTGCGCCGTACAAACCGGAGTGGGCATCGAGCAAGGTGCTCGAAATCATCTGGTGGACCATCCCAGTCATCATCGTTGGAATCCTCGGTACGGTGACCGTGCAAAAGACCTTTGCCTTAATGAAACCACCGGTGAAAAACGTGCAGCCCATGACCATCGACGTGACGTCTTTGGATTGGAAGTGGCTGTTTGAGTATCCCGGACAAAAGATTGCCACGTTGAATTACGCGGAAATCCCGACCGGAGTACCTGTGCAGTTCATTTTGACTTCTGACGCTCCGATGAATTCATTTTGGGTCCCGCAACTCGGGGGCCAGGAATACACCATGCCCGGCATGGAAATGCGCCTGTGGCTGCAAGCGAACCAGACCGGGGACTACCTGGGCCGCGGCGCGAATTTCACTGGCAAAGGCTTTGCTCACATGACCTTCCATATCGACGCCAAGCCGGAATCTGAGTTCAACAGTTGGGTGAAGAGCGTTCAGAAGTCGTCTTCGCCGCTGACCGACGCGGAATACAAACAACTCGAAAAGCCGAGCAGCGTCACGGCGACGAAGTCGTACTCTTCATTCCCGCCGGACTTGTACACCGAAATCGTTAAACGCAACGGGAACATGCACATGGCACCCGGTGGAACGATGGGCAATACGACGTCCAGCGCTATGTCAGGTTCCATGGCGAACATGAACTGAGATTTTGAGAGAGAGGGGTAGAATATGGGCGCTATAGGCAATTTTGCGTCTCACTTTTTCGTCACCGGCGACCCGATGATTTATGGCGCCGATGCTTCGATTGTCCTTGTCAGCGTCGCCATTGTCTTCGTCCTCACCTATTTTAAAAAGTGGGGTTGGTTGTGGCGCGAATGGTTGACGACGGTTGACCACAAGAAAATCGGCATCATGTACATGATTGCTGCCCTTTTGATGATGTTCCGCGGCGGCGTGGATGCAGAGTTAATGCGCACGCAGCTCGCGTTGCCGAATCAACAGTTTTTGGCACCTGAGCACTACGACCAGATCTTCACAACGCACGGAACCATTATGATTCTGTTCATGGCGATGCCGTTTATCTTCGCCATGATGAACATTGCCGTGCCTCTGCAAATCGGCGCTCGCGACGTCGCGTTTCCGTATTTGAATGCGATTAGTTTTTGGTTGTTTTTCTTCGGAGCCATGCTGTTTAACCTGTCGTTCGTCATCGGCGGGTCTCCAGACGCGGGCTGGGTCAGCTATCCTCCCTTGGCCGGACTGCAGTTCAGCCCAGGACCAGGTGAAAACTATTACCTCTTAGGTATTTCGATCTCTGGTATCGGTAGTATTGCCACAGGAATTAACTTTATGGCCACGATTTTGAAGATGCGGGCTCCGGGCATGACGCTCATGAAAATGCCCATGTTCAGTTGGTCTGTCTTGGCAACGTCCATCGAGATCATCTTCGCTTTCCCAGCCTTGACAGTAGCACTGGGACTGCTCTTGATTGACCGCATCGCCGGAGCCCACTTTTTCACAATGACCCAAGGCGGCAACCCGATGATGTTCATCAATTTGTTTTGGATGTGGGGTCACCCGGAGGTCTACATCGTCATCTTGCCTGCGTACGGCATCTATTCTGAGGTCGTGAGCACATTCTCCCGCAAACGGCTGTTTGGGTACTCCGCGATGGTCACGTCGTTGATGCTCATTGCCATTGCCAGTTATCTGGTCTGGGCTCACCACTTCTTTACGATGGGTGCCAGCGCAGGAGTCAACTCGTTCTTCGCTTTGGCATCGATGTTCATCGCCATCCCGACGGGCGTCAAAGTGTTCAACTGGCTGTTTACGATGTTCCGCGGCCGCGTTCGCTTGACGCTTCCGATGTTGTGGGTGCTCGCGTTTATTCCGAACTTCACGATTGGCGGCGCGACCGGCGTGATGTTGGCGGCAGCTCCTGCTGACTACCAGTATCACAACAGCTATTTCCTAGTGGCCCACTTTCACCAAGTGTTGATTGGCGGCGTGGTCTACGGCATGCTGGCCGGAATGTACTACTGGTGGCCGAAGATGTTTGGCTTTTTGCTCGACGAACGCCTTGGCAAATGGGCTTTTTGGTTCTTCAACATCGGCTTTTACGTCTGCTTCATGCCGCAGTATGCCTTGGGCCTCATGGGCATGACCCGGCGCATGTACACGTATCCTGCCGGAATGGGCTGGACTTCGTACAACCTCATTTCGACCATTGGCGCGTACATTATGGGCATAGGTTTTCTGTTCATCGTTTGGCAGATTGTTTACAGTATCAAGCACGGCGAACGCGACTTGACCGGCGATCCGTGGGACGCGCGCACTCTCGAGTGGTCGATTCCGTCTCCTGCGCCTGAGTACAACTTTGCCCGCACTCCTATCGTGAGCACGCGCGATGCATGGTGGGAAATGAAGCAAGCGCAAAAGGAAGGAAAGGAAGCGGTGATTCAATACGGATCGCTGCATCCGATTCACATGCCCAACAACTCGGGACGTCCGTTCATGATCGGTGTGGCGTTCTTCGTCGCGGGCTTTGGCTTTGTGTTCAACTGGTACGTCCCGGCGATTCTCGGCTTGGTTGCGGTTGCAGTCTTGCTTTTAATCCGGTCGTTTGAAATCGACAATGGTCATCACATTCCAGTTCAAGAAATTGAGCACACTGAGGCCGCACTAGGGAGGTAGTATAGATGTCCGTTACTGCGGGGGAGTTGTCCCACGGCGTTTCCCACAGCGGCAACCAAGACCTGCCGCTGGAGTACTCGACCGAAGAAGGCTCTCTGAAAATATTTGGTTTCTGGCTGTTTCTCGTGCAAGACTTGATTTTGTTTTCTTGTTTGTTCGCGACTTACATCGTGCAACAAAGCCATACGGCTGGCGGACCCACTGCTGCACAACTGTTCGACGTTCCTGGCTTTACGACGGAGACGTTCCTTCTGCTGACGAGCAGTTTCACCATGGGTTTGGCGACCCTCTCGATGCGCAACGGAAACGTCAAGCGCATCATCGGTTGGATGATTGTCACGGTAATCTTGGGCCTTGGCTTCATCGGGTTTGAGGTCACCGAGTTCGTCACCTATGCGTCGCATGGGGCGACGATGCAGCGCAGCGGTTTTCTATCGGCGTTCTTTACCTTGGTTGGGACGCACGGCGCGCACGTTTCCTTGGGCATCATTTGGATGGTTTCGATTATCATCCAGCTCGCTCGCAGGGGATTAAATCCCGTGAATGCCCGCAAAATCTTCATTGTCGGCTTGTACTGGCACTTTCTCGATGTCGTTTGGGTGTTCATCTTCACAGTAGTCTATTTGACAGGGGTGTTGTAAGATGTCGACTATGCCTGAACCGGTACGAAGCGAAGCTTCCCACAAACACGGGTCGCCGACCAGACACATCATTGGGTTCATCCTGTCCATCGTCCTCAGCATCGTTGCATTGGAGTTGGTTTTGCACCATTCCATGCCAAAGGGAGCTGTGTTAGGCTTCATTGTCTTGCTGGCTGTCGTTCAAATTTTCGTCCAGTTGTTCATGTTCATGCACATCACAGAAAGCTATGGTCCCGCGTACCACACGTTGATGTTGATGATTGGATTTTTCTTTGTCATCGCCATCGTAGGCGGGTCGATTTGGGTCATGTCCTTCAACGCACAGGTATCTTAAGGAACGGATGGCCGGGCCGGGGCAACCCGGCCTCCTCTGTTCGATGGCTTGGTCCTGTTGACTTTGCTCCTTTGGTTTTGTTGTTTCGTTTGTTTTGGCTGCATGGTTTCTTTTTTCCCCATTTTTACAGAGGACAGCACACTTAGAATTCGTTAATATTGGTGACACAGATAGAACCCCTGACTTGAGCTCAATAGCAAGGCCTTGTGGGTATACGGCGGACATTTCCGAAAAGTGTTCAGGAAACCGTTGCAAAAGCCCCCCTGGATGAAAACACTTGATGAGAAGCTCCAAGTAAAATAGAGGGAAACCAACATGAAGGAAGTGTCGGATGATGACAGTCACTCCGTCGGAGGTGCTGGTTGCACCAGGCCGGTCCGGTGTATTGCGTCAGACGTTATTCATAGCCAAGACCTACTTTACCTTGACCAAGCCGAAGATCATGACTCTGCTCCTATTTACAGCGTACTGTGGTTCTGTCGTGGCCAAGGGGTCCATTCCACACCTTGGACCTACTCTGCTCATGCTCGTCGGTTTGGCGTTTTCAACCGGGGGAGCCGCTGCGGTGAACATGTGGTTTGATCAGGACATCGATAAAGTCATGAGCCGCACGAAGAACCGGCCAATCCCGGCCGGACATGTGAAACCGATGAACGCCTTGATTTTTGGCATCGCTTTGGGAGTGGCTTCTGTAGTCCTGCTGGCAGTTTGGGTGAATTGGCTGTCGGCGGTGTTGTCTTTTGTCGGGTTTGTGTACTATGCCGTGTTCTACACCATGTGGTTGAAACGCCGCACCCCGCACAACACAGTCATTGGCGGCGGGGCCGGTGCGATTCCTCCGTTGATTGGCTGGGCCGCCGTCACGGGACACCTCAGCCTGGCTGCGGTGTTGATGTTTACGATAATTTTCCTGTGGACTCCGCCGCACTTTTGGGCCTTGGAGATTTTGAAGAACCGGGATTACAGTGAAGCCGGGATTCCAATGATGACAGTCGTCAAGGGAACTGAGAGCACAAAACGGCAAAGCCTGTGGTATTCCGCTTTGTTGTTGCTGGCTTCGCTGTCTCTTTACTTCGCAGGGGACTTGAATGTCTCTTACCTGGTTGTGGCGTTCGTTCTAGGGAGTGCATTTTTGTTGGCGACGCTTCGCATGCGTTTGGAACCCAAGGGTCAGTTTGTCTGGGCGAGAAGGACCTTTGTGGCCTCCTTAATGTATTTGCCGCTGTTGTTTATCGCCATGGTCATTGGCGTCATTCACTAAGTTCTGCGACCGGCGAAGTACAAGCCATGTAGGCCGTAGCTACGGTATGGATAGATATAAAAATGCAGCCAATGCGTCACAAATGCACGGGCTGCAAGACACAACAGGGGATAGGTGAAACAATTGGCTATGCAGACAAAACAAGGCGTACATCGGCGCGGGCACCTATACGCTCTGTCGCTGGTGACGCTGATTGGTTTGTTCTTCGTAAATACCATGGGGTTTATCGATACTGAAACGGGGTCTGCGATGGGATGCGGCGACAATTGGCCGCTTTGCAACGGAACCGTCATCCCTGCCAAATGGGGCCTTCACACGCTGATTGAATTCACTCATCGTTTTATCGTCCTGATATCCATGGTTCTGTTGGTTCTGTTTGCGGTCCTGGCGTGGAGACGGTATGGCCGACACCGCATCGTCCGGATTTTGATTGGCTTTGCCGCCCTTGGCGTTTTTCTGGAGTCCATTCTCGGAGCCCTTGCCGTGTTTTTCGTCAACCCGCCGGCTGTTTTGGCGACGCACATGGGGATCGCGCTGGTGTCGTTCGGTTCTGTATTCGTTCTAACCGCTCTCATCCGTCAGGTGGAGCGCGGTTCTGACCAAGCGTTTAACCTGCCGGCTCCAGGAAAGGACTTTCGCAGGCTTGCGTGGTTCACTCTCGCCTATACGTTTGTGGCCATTTATTGGGGAGCGTATGTCGCAAGCACAGGAGATGGAGACAGCTTCCGAGGCTGGCCCTTCCCTACGGAGAGCTATTCGTTGGTTCATGGAGTGTTAATCGTAGACATCTTGCACCGTTCCATCGCGTTGGGTCTCGTTTTGCTCAACGTATGGCTGACTGTCAAGGCCCGTCGGCAACGCACAACTCGTCCCGACTTGTACAGAGCCAGCATGAGCGGGTTAGTCCTTGTGCTCCTTCAGGCTTTTAGCGGAGCCTATCTCATTTACTCCCATCTCAGTTTGCCGGCGTTTTTGGTGCACGTGTCGATTGTGACGTTCCTCTTTGGAACGCTTTGTTATTCGGCCGCGCGAAGCCAAGAATTCACACATTCTTCGCGCAGACAACCCATCTCAAAGACAACAATACAGCCGGCTTCCTAAGGGAACCGGCTGTACGGATTTGCATCCCCTGCATCCGTTCAAGACTACTTCTCAAGACTACTTCTGGTAAAAAGCCCTGTTGACCTCGATCCACTCTTGCTCTTCGTCGGGTACAAAATCTTCCTGGAAAATGGCCGAAACTGGGCACACGGGTTCACAAGCGCCGCAATCAATGCAAGTATCTGGGTCGATTAGGTACGTGTCTCCCCCGTCGTGAATCGCATCGACTGGACAAACCTCCACGCAATCCGCAGCTTTCTCCCCAATGCATGGGGAGGTGATCACAAAGGCCATGGATTTCCCTCCTCACATCTTTATGAATTCAAAGACTCGCCAAAGAGCGGCTAGCCCGGCCAAGCTTTGGTTTTCCTTCGCTTAGCCAACTTTAATGTCGCATACAACGACACTACGGGATATGTTTTAAATCACATGAAACGCCTTTCAGCTTATGTATGACCGCCTAAATGGTTGCGCGATCCCGACCGCTCGCACTACAGCCCAGGTACTATCTTACAAATATCAAAACAAACAATCAGATTGGCCCGTTTAGAGGTAAACTTGGATGAGACGGCCCGTTGTCTCAGCAGTGGAGACCCGGAGAACCTGATTGACCTGAATTCTGAGTTTCATACCACAATCCTACAGGCTTCTAGAAACTTGCGGCTGCAGCGAATCAACGACGAGATTTCCGCATTGCTTCGCTGCTATTGGATGCTGGTGCTGCGAATTTCCCCGGAGCGAATCCACATGGTCGCCGACCACCGCGAGATTTTTTGCAAGTTGCAAGACGTCAATGGACCGGGTGCCAGCCTGGCTATGCGCCAGCACATTGTCAAGGACCTGGGAATCGTACGCGATCGCATAGACCGTGTCATCGAAACGAACTGGTATTTGAGTTAGGCTGTATTTAACTGAGATGGCATGCGACCTAGACGGGACTTACTTCGACGGCATTTGCTTGACTTACTTAGACGGCATTTGACTTCAGTTAGATGGAAGGTGTTGAGTCTCAATGAGCTACGATCCGCTGTATTACCCGTACGCTTCGCGCCGAATGACTACTTATGCCCGCAACGGCATGGTGGCTACGTCTCAGCCTTTGGCAGCCCAAGCCGGGCTGGATGCATTGAAACAGGGCGGCAACGCCATCGATGCGGCGATCGCAGCCGCGGCAGCCCTGACCGTCGTGGAACCCACTTCCAATGGAATCGGCGGGGACGCATTTGCCTTGGTGTGGATGAACGGCAAACTGCACGGACTGAATTCCAGCGGTCCTGCCCCGAAGTTAATTTCCGCTGCACAGCTGCAAAAACTCGGGTATTCGGAGATGCCTCGCCTTGGATTCTTACCCGTCACCGTCCCGGGAGCTCCCGCTGCGTGGGCTGAACTTTCGCAGCGCTTTGGCAAATTGCCGCTGTCCCAAGTCTTGGCTCCCGCTGTCGACTACGCCGAAAACGGCTATCCTGTATCCCCGAATTTAGGGAGGTTGTGGGAAAGTTCCTATCGCCTCTACCGCGATAACTGCCAAGGGAACGAGTTTGCTTCCTGGTTTTCCACCTATGCGCCAAACGGAAGGGCGCCGCGCATCGGCGAGATGTGGAGGTCGCCCGATCACGCCAGTACACTCAAAGAGATTGCCGAAACCAAAGCCAGGGCGTTTTACGAAGGCGCCATCGCGGACAAAATTGAAGCCTTTTCCAAGGAATACGGGGGTTATTTGCGCAAGGATGACTTGGCTGAATTCGCTCCGCAGTGGGTGGAACCCATCCGCGTTTCTTACCGCGGATACGACGTCTGGGAGATTCCACCGAACGGTCAAGGCATCGTTGCGCTCATGGCGCTCAATCTCCTTAAGGGATTTGACTTGTGCGAAAGGGATTCGGTAGAGACTTATCACCGGCAAATCGACGCCATTAAGCTGGCGTTCGCGGACGCGAAAAAGTTTGTCACCGATCCCAAGCACATGCAGGTACGCGTCGAAGATTTACTCTCCGACGGCTACGCCGACGACCGTAGACGCTTGATTGGCAACCAAGCACTGACTCCTGAACCCGGTCGGCCGCCGGGAGGAGGCACGGTCTACCTGGCAACGGCTGACTCCGAAGGGAACATGGTCTCTTACATCCAGAGCAATTACAACGGCTTTGGTTCCGGATTGGTCGTTCCAGGCACTGGCATCAGTTTGCACAACCGCGGCTACACATTCTCTCTGGACCCGAGCCACGCGAACTTCCTGGAGCCGGGCAAGAAAACGTATCACACCATTATTCCAGGGTTTTTAACGAAGGACGGGTCCGCAGTCGGGCCGTTTGGCGTCATGGGCGCCTACATGCAGCCACAGGGACACGTACAGGTGGTCACGAACAGCATCGATTTTCAGTTGAATCCCCAAGCCGCACTCGACGCTCCGCGATGGCAGTGGACGGAAGGGAAAAGAGTCGTCTTGGAATCGTCCGTGCCCGGACACATCGCCGAAGCTCTGGCGCGCCGCGGGCACGACATTCAGATCGCGGTAGACAGCGTCAGCTTTGGAAGGGGACAAATCATACGGCGCGAAGAGTCCGGCGTACTTGCGGGAGGGACCGAACCGCGAACCGACGGAGGAATTGCTGCCTGGTGAAAAGAGGGCACGTAGTGGAAGGAAGGTTCGAACCTTATAAAGAGATTGTTTTTGCCATGCTTCGTACGGGGGTATTTGGCTACGGCGGAGGGCCGGCGATCATTCCGCTGTTTCGCCACGAAGCGGTGACCCGTTATCACTGGGTGGACGACGCGGAGTTCGGCGAAATCTTGGCATTTGCCAATGTGCTGCCTGGACCGGTGGCGACAAAGATGTCCGTGTACCTCGGCTACCATCGAAAAGGGGTACCCGGGGCTCTTGTCGCCGTGCTGACGCACATTTTACCCTCCACCATTGCCATGATCGCGCTGTTTGGCGTCTATGCCGTACTCAAGCACTCCAAGGTCGTTCAAGGGATGATGGCAGCCGTCAGCCCGGTCGTTGCCGTGATGCTGGGAGTCATGGCGTACGAGTTCGTGAAAAAAGCGTGGAAGGGACTCGGCGGAGTGTGGGCGGTTGTATTCGGCGTCATCGCCTTCGTCCTGCTCAAAATTGTTCACTTGAACGCGGGCATTTTGGTCTTGCTGTTCCTGGCGTATGGCTCCGTTCACCTGTCGCTGCGAAACAAGTTGGCTCGTCCGTCCTCGTCAAAAGAACCGTCCGATGACAACAAGGGGGCCTCAAAGTGACCACTTTGCACCTGCTCTGGGGCTTCTTCGTGGCGAACGTGCTCGGTTATGGCGGGGGACCTGCCTCGATTCCACTGATGGAAAACGAGATCGTGAACCACTACCACTGGTTGAACGCGGCTCAATTTGCGAACGCGTTGGCCTTAGGCAACGCACTTCCAGGTCCTCTGGCGACGAAGATTGCCGCTTATGTCGGGTTTGGCACGGCAGGGTGGCTCGGCGCGCTCGCCGCCCTGATTGGAACTGCGGTGCCGTCAGCACTGGCGATGGTGTGGCTGATGCGGTTGCTCAACCGCCACCGCAAGTCTCCCGCCGTTCGCGGGATGACTCTGTTGGTCCAACCGGTGATCGCGGTATTAATGATCGCGCTGACGTGGGAGATTTCCGGAAACTCTATTCACGGTGCCGGCATTTGGCAGAGCTTGGGGATTGCCGCGGCAGCCTTTTTGCTGCTTCAAAAGTTTAAGGTCCACCCGGTGTTTGTCATCGTAGCCGCGTTTGCTTATGGAGGACTCGTTATCCGGTAATTTACGCAGTGTTGGGTACACTTCGAAAGCGGAGGTGTTCAGCAGCCGTCAATGGCTCTGGACACCCCCGCTTTTTTTGTGTGGGTGGGAGAGTCCGGTGGCATCCATCGGCAACCGAATGAGGCCGAACGCAAACCTGACGACGCAAATGCAAACCGGATGAAGCAGAACGAACGTTCTCCAAAGTTTGTAGTCTATTTCTTGCAAACAATTTTTCAGACGGCGTTTAACCCGAGTGAAAAGAGAGAAAAATTTAAGGTATAGCACTTTAAGATTTTGTGCGAGATGGATGAGTTGATAGCTTTTGCCGGAACAGGCCAGACCCCGGTTTAGGCGTCGGGGACGGCGAACAATCCCACAGTGTTGAAGGAGGAGAAGACTATGAGCGTAGCGCTGAGACTGCAGGACTTTCACTTGCAAGAGCGGGATTTGCAGTGGGAGGGAACTTTTGAACAGTACCTGGGACTCGTTGAGCAGAACCCTTCCATTGCTCACACGGCACATGCCAGAATCTACGACATGATTGCCGCTGCCGGAATAGAAAGGGTCAATGGAAAGACACTCTACCACTTCTTTGACAACGAACTCTACGGACTGGAGGATGCCCTGGAGCGGCTCGTGGAAGAGTACTTCCATTCGGCGGCAAGGCGTCTGGACGTTCGCAAGCGGATCCTGTTGTTAATGGGACCCGTCAGCGGCGGGAAATCGACTTTGGTGACGTTGTTGAAGAAAGGGTTGGAGGAGTACAGCCGGACGGACAGGGGGGCGGTGTACGGCATTAAGGGATGTCCGATGCACGAAGAACCGATGCACCTGATCCCAAGCAGTTTGCGTCCAGAAATGGAAAGAGAGCTTGGCATTCATATCGAAGGCGAATTGTGCCCAGTCTGCCAACTCCGGTTAGATGAAGAGTTCGGGGGAGACGTGCTCAAGGTTCCCGTAGAACGCATTTTCTTCAGTGAAACCAAGCGCATTGGTGTCGGCACGTTCAGCCCATCCGATCCAAAGTCCCAAGACATCGCCGACTTGACGGGAAGCGTCGATTTCTCGACCATTTCCGAGTACGGGTCAGAGTCGGACCCGCGGGCTTTCCGGTTTGACGGAGAACTTAACAAGGCCAACCGGGGTCTTCTGGAAATGCAAGAAATGTTGAAGATCGACAGCAAGTTTCTTTACCATTTGCTGAGCCTGACACAAGAAGGAAACTTCAAAGCGGGCCGCTTCGCGCTCATCAGCGCGGACGAACTCGTGATTGCCCACACCAACGAAACCGAGTATCAAGCGTTCATTTCAAACAAGAAAAACGAAGCACTGCATTCCCGCATGATTGTCATGCCTATTCCTTATACGCTCAAAGTCTCCGACGAAGTCAAGATCTACGAAAAGCTGATTCGCCAAAGCGATTTAAAGAACGTTCACGTGGCTCCTCACGGGTTCCACACGGCGGCCATCTTCTCCGTGTTGTCGCGCTTGAAAGAATCGGCCAAAGCGGATTTGATGACCAAACTGCGGCTGTACGACGGACAGGACGTTTCGGGGAACGAGGTGGATGTCAAAGAGCTCCAGAACGAATTTCCGCTCGAGGGCATGAGCGGCATCGACCCCCGTTACGTGATCAACCGCATTTCCTCCGCACTCGTGAAGAACAACTCAACTTGTATCAACGCCTTAGACATTCTCCGGGGGCTCAAGGAAGGTTTAGACCAGCACGCGAGCATTCAACCGGCTGACAAGGAACGTCTGTTGAATTTGATCGCACTGGCCCGGCAAGAGTACGACGAGAACGTGAAAAAAGAGGTCCAAAAAGCGTTCGTTTACTCGTACGAAGAATCCGCACAGACTTTGTTCAATAACTATTTGGACAATGTAGAGGCGTACTGCAACAAACAAAAACTGCGCGACCCCATCACAGATGAAGACGTCGAACCCGATGAGACTCTGATGCGGTCTGTCGAGGACCAAATCGGCGTCAGCGAAAACGCAAAAGCGCAGTTTCGCGAAGAAATCCTGATTCGCATCTCCTCGTACGCCAGGCGTGGCCGGGTGTTCCGCTACGACTCGCACGAGCGTTTGAGAGAAGCCATTGAAAAGAAGCTGTTTGCCGACCTTCGCGACGTCATCAAGATCACCACGAACGCGAAGACACCAGACCCCGATCAACTCAAGCGCATTAACCAAGTTCACGAAACCCTGGTGGACAAGCACGGGTACTGCTCCGTGTGCGCGAACGAGGTCCTGAAATACGTGGGCAGTTTGCTCAACCGCTAAAGGCACGAATCAAACGCGTTCTGCCGGAGTCGTCCGGGCAAGGCGGCTCCGGACAAGGCTCCGGAAAAGCTCCGACGGTTGGAACAAACATCCGGAGAGACCGGCTAGTGTTCGCTCCGGAGAGTTCGGAGGTTCCACCGTTTCATCCGGGGCTGCTTGACTTGCGAAATGTGTGTACTGGAGGGAATCAGATGGGCGTTCTTACACAAGACGATTGGTCGCTCGACCGACGCGGCCAGATGTCGCAGTCAAGGCATCAAGAAAAGGTGCGCAAAGCGATTCGGGATAACCTGGCGGACATCATCTCTGACGAAGGCATCGTTATGAGCGACGGCCAACGCACTGTCCGGATTCCAGTAAGGTCCTTAGACGAGCCGCACTTTGCGTTCGATCACGGTAAACAGCAGCACATTGGCCAAGGAGAAGGCGAGGCAGGGCAGTCCATCGGCAAGGCCGTACCCACAGGCGGGCAAAAGCCGGGTCAAGGCGCGGGTGCCGGCGATCAAGCCGGGCAGCGAATCCTCGAGGCCGAAGTCGAGATCGACGAGATCGAGGACACCCTGTTTCGGGATTTTCGTTTGCCGAATTTGCAAGAAAAGCCAAAGGTCAAGCAGGTCGTGGAAGATTGGGAGTTTACGGATATTCGCAAAAAGGGTATCCGGGCGAACATCGACCGCAAGCACACCCTGCTTGAAGCGCTGCGGCGCAGCCGGCGAGAGGGAAAGCCGCTGTCGGTGGCCGAAGACGACCTCCGGTTCAAGACCTGGGAAGAAAGCGTGAATCCGCAAACTGGAGCCGTGGTTCTAGCCATGATGGACGTTTCCGGCAGTATGGGTACGACCGAAAAGTACATGGCGAGAACCTTTTTCTACTGGATGGAGCGGTTCCTGAGAAGGCAGTACCAGTCTCTAGAGGTCCGCTATCTGGTCCACCATGCCGAGGCGTATGAGACCAGTAAAGAGGAGTTTTACACGACCCGCGAAAACGGAGGAACCATCTGTTCCACCGTCTTTGACAAGGCCTTGCGGGTCATCGCGCAAGACTATCCGCCGGACCTTTGGAACATCTATCCAGTGTACGTGGGGGATGGGGACAACCTGCTGTCGGACAACGACAAAACGTTGTCGCTGATCCGTCAACTGTGCCAAGTGTCTTCCATGGTCGGGTACGTGGAGGTCAATCCGTTTCAACGTCCGACCGCGTTAATGAGGGTCCTGCAGGGTTTAGACGATCCGGTGTTTCAGTCGTCCTTGGTCGCGGGCCGGAACCAGATTCTCAACGCTCTCGAGCACTTCTTCCGACAGGGGGTTGCGGTATGAACCAGGACGATGTCAATCGATTGGGCCAAACCATTCAATGGATGGAGCGAACAGCCAGAGACTACGGACTTGATTTTTTCGATATGCGCTACGAGATCTGCCCGGCTGACGTGGTCTATACCATTGCTGGTTTTGGGATGCCTACGCGTTACAGCCACTGGAGCTTTGGCAAGCAGTACTATCGCCAGAAACTCGACTTTGACCTCGGCTTGTCGAGGATTTACGAGCTCGTCGTGAACAACGACCCGTGCTACGCGTTTTTTCTCGACAGCAACACCGTCATGCAAAACGAAATGATTGTCGCTCACGTGCTTGGGCACAGCGACTTTTTCAAGAACAACGCGCGTTTTCGCTACACCAACCGCCACATGATCGACACGATGGCGGCCACGGCGGAACGCTTTCGCAGTTACGAGCAGAAATACGGGCTGGATCGGGTGGAAGCGGTGATCGACGCCGCGATGTCCATTCAAGAGCACGTGGACCCCTCCTGGAGAGCGCGCGCCCACGACCCGACCAAAGGACAGGTGCATACCCCTTTGGATGGACACTCTGGCGACCGCAAAGACCGGGCGGGCACCTCTTTGCCCTATCACGACCTCTGGTCGATAACCGGCAAGTCGTACCCGTTGCAAAACCATTCCGACGACGGCCAGACAGCTTCTGGCCCCGGTTTGGGGCACGGATTGAGCGCGGCTTCCGCGGAGGCGATGGGGTCTTCGAACGACGCACTTTCTCGCACGGGACCGAGCAAGGAGCAGTACGACAAAGACTTGCTGCGCTTTGTGGTGGAGCACGGCCGACACCTGGAAGATTGGGAAATCGACATCTTGGCCTCTGTACGGCAGGAGATGCTGTATTTTTGGCCGCAGTTGGAAACCAAGATCATGAACGAAGGCTGGGCCAGCTACTGGCATACGAAGCTGATGCACGACATGGACTTAAACGAGCAGGACGCATTGGAGTTCGCGAAATTGACGGCCAATGTCACTCAACCCAACCGTTACAGCTTAAACCCTTACCAATTGGGCCTGGCCATGTGGCGCGATATCGAGCAGCGCTACGGGACCGAACGCATGTTTGAAATCCGGGAATGCGACTCCGACGTCAGCTTCATTCGGAACTACCTCACCCAGGACTTGGTGGATGAGTGTCAGTTGTACATTTACGCCAAGAGAGGGTCGGATTGGGTTGTCGTGGAGCGGTCAGTGGACAAAATCCGGGAACTCCTCATCCGGCAGCGGATCAACGGAGGGTTCCCCACGTTGCTCGTCGACGTCAAGCAATCGGAGAAAACCGGTGACCTGACGTTGGTTCACTCGTTTGAAGGGCAAGAATTGGACGTCAAATACATTGAACGAACGCTGCCGAGGGTAGAACGTCTGTGGGGAGAGCCTGTCAGACTCGTCACGGTGTTGGACGGACAGGAAGTTGAATTTGTCTGCAGTGAACAAGGCAGGGTCCAAAGGAAGGCCCCGAGTGCTACAATGGGATTGCGAGCCGTAGAAAACGGAGGTTAGCCTATCCCATGAAGATGCACATCAGTCTTTATGAGATGCCGGATGGAATGTACGTCGCGTCTTGTGCGGAGGTTCCTTCGTGCCGGGTGCTCCGGCAAAACAAGGAACACGCCTTTCAAGACGCAAAGAGGTACATCCGGCAGTTTCTGCAGGAACGCGAGGCTGAGGGCCGGCCCTTCACCTTGCCAGAAATGCGCGAAGTCGATTTTTAGTGAAACACAAGGGCCGCCCTTGAAAGCAGTCTGAGCTGCAGCGTAGGGCGGCCCCCTTTCACCCTCATTTAGCGGGGTGTGTCCGCGTGCGCTCTGAGAAAAGTTCCGATGCGGCGGGCTGCCTCGGCCAATTTCTCACTGGGTTGCACCAACGCGATGCGAACGAACCCTTCACCTTGGCCGCCAAATGCGTCACCGGGAGTCACCCCTACGCCAGTCTGTTCCAACAGTGCAAATGAAAACTCGCGGGAAGTCCATCCCTCGGGAATGCGGGCCCACAAAAACATGGTCGCCTGGGACGTTTCCACAGGCCATCCTGCCTCTTTCAGGCCGGACACGAGGGTGTTTCTCCGCTGTTCATAGGTGTCCGCCAGGGTCTTAAGGCCGCTAAACCCGGACGTCAGCGCTGCTTCGGCTGCTTTTTGAATGGGATAAAAGACGCCGTAGTCGATGTTCGATTTGAGTTGAGACAAGATGGCCAAAGCTTGTGCGTTGCCCACGGCATAGCCGATTCTGCACCCGGCCATGTTAAAGGTTTTCGATAGGGAGTTGAATTCGATCCCGACCTCTTTAGCTCCCGGAGTGGCCAAGAAGCTTTCCGGACGGATGCCGTCAAAGACGAGTTCCGAGTATGCGAAATCGTGGACCACTAAAATCCCGTGCCGCTTTGCGAACTCTATCACCTGTTTGAAGAAGCCGGGTCCGGCCAATGCCGTCACAGGATTGCCCGGGTAGCTGACAATCATCATCCTCGCCTTGGAAAGAACATCCTGAGGGATGTCGTCGAGGTTCGGCAGAAATCCGTTCTCGGGTCGAAGCGGCATTTTATACAGGTTTCCCCCGGCAATCTGCACACTTGCGCTATAGATGGGATAACCCGGATCGGGTACGAGCACGTAGTCTCCCGGGTTGACAAACGCTGTGGCCAAGTGGGCTAAGCCGTCCTGAGACCCCATTAATTGCACGACTTCGCGGCTTGGGTCCAATTCGACGCCGTATCGCCGCCCGTAAAACGATGCCGCAGCGTTAAGAAAGCTTGGGATTCCCGTGAGGGTATATCCGTAGCGAGTGGTATCTTGGGCGTAGCGGATCAAGGTTTCCACGACGATCTGAGGCGGCGGTAAATCCGGACTTCCGACAGTCAGGTCTATCAGTTCGGCACCCGATTCCACAACTTGACGCTTTTTCTGAGCCAGTTCGGTAAAGATGCCGGTCGACAAAGGAATCATTCGGTCTGCAGCAGTGAATTCCATGTTTCCCTCCAAAATTTTAGGTTCGTCCAGGCGTCTTGTGAGGGGTGGCTTCAACCGTTTCCTGGAACTTCCCTAAGTCCCTCAGGTCACACATCAAGTGCCTTGTGGTGATTCTATTGTACTGGGTTTGACTCGTTTTGCGGGGGATTCGCGAATCAAAATACGGTTGTTGCCCCGTAGAGGTTCTTTTTAAATGCGAAAAAGGACCATCAAATGCGAAAAAAGGACAATATTTTCGCGGTACCCCCATAAAGTGATCGGCACTGTCGAATAGATGTTGTAAAACAATGTCGAAAAAACTTATTTCGTACGATTTCGCAAGAATCAGCAATCGAAGCATTGAGTGGACCAGACACTTTGTCGTCGTACGTGCAGCGCGAATAAAAAGGAGCGAATCAGTGTGTATTTCTGTATTTTGTGCCATGCAGAACACGAACGCCAGGAGGCAGACCGCGTGTTTTCAACAGGCTTTCGCGCGTTGCCCAATGGAGACAAGATTCCTTTAGGGCTGTGTGAAACTAGCTTGCAGGTGCTCTCGAAAGAAGCTGAAAAACCGTTTTCCATGAAACCGTTGTCTGCCTGATTGCCTCATGGGCGGTTGGAGCGGTTTTGGCGCACCTTTGGCGCACCTCTGAAACTTCATTTGACGACGCTCTCAGTGGGTACGACGGAACGACATACACGACAGCCAGATGACCAGGGTTCTCGACTGGAATCATTTGGCTGTTTCCATTTTTATGTTCCTACATATCTTGATGACAACGGGCGCACCCTCGCATAGGAAAGCTTTAACTGAACTTCACTGAAGTCGGCTTTACAAAATACCTATAAGGGTATACACTTTATTGGTGTCAGCACGAATTAACTAGTTCATGTGTACTAGTCAAATCATAAATTTATAGTCCTTAAGGAGGAGTGTTGAATGCCAAAGTCCATCTCGGTTCATGAGCTGCACGAACGCATGAATTCTCCAGAAGGTGCTTTTGTTCTCGACGTTCGGGCGTCGGGCGCCTATCAAGACTGGAGAATTCAGGACAAGGGTATCACTTCCGTCAACATCCAGAACTCGAAACTTAAAGAGCACGGGCCGGAAGCGTTCCCCGAAATCCCCAAAGACCGCCAAATCGTAGCTGTTTGCGCAAAAGGCGTGTCTGCACAGGAAACAGCGCAGATGCTCGGCGACAAGGGCTATGACATCACGTACTTAGAAGGCGGTATGGGAGCTTGGAGTGAATTTTACTATCCGGTAGCCGTCAGTGTTTCCGACGAGCTGGACCTTTTCCAGGTTCTACGCCCAGCTAAGGGCTGCCTGTCGTATTTTCTGACCTCACATGGTGAGGCGATTGTCGTGGACGCCTCCCGGCATGTAGATGAGTACTTGAAATTGGCCGAAGAAAAGGGCGTCAAGATTCGCCACGTCTTGGATACGCACTTGCACGCTGACCACATTACCGGCGGCCCGGAGCTGGCAGAGCAAACCGGCGCAAAGTACTGGATCGGCGAAAGCGAGATGCAGGGCTCTTCTCGCGACTTCAACGCACTGAAGGACGGACTCAAACTGGAATTCGGTTCGTCGACGCTGGAAGTCCTTGCGATCCCAACCCCCGGTCATACCCCAGGCAGTACTTCGTTTTTGGTAAACAACCAGTTCCTGTTGTCTGGAGACACGGTGTTTGTCAACGGGTTGGGACGTCCGGATTTGGGCGGGAAAGCTCAAGAATGGGCGAAGCTGTTGTATCAGACGGTGGTCAACAAGCTCAACAAGCTGTCTGACGACGTCATCGTCTTGCCTGCGCACTATTCGGACTTCAAAGAGATCACCGACGGCGGATACGTAGGTGCCGTTCTCGGCGACTTGCGCGAGAGCAACGAACTGCTCCAGGGTGGAGACGAAGATGTGTTTACCGAATCGGTAGCGGGCCGTGCTGGAGCAACGCCGCCGAATTACGAAACCATCGTTCAAATCAACCGGGGCAATGTTCACGTGACTCAACAAGAGGCATCCGACCTCGAAGTGGGCCCGAACCGTTGCGCCGTCAAGCACCAAGGTTGACAAAGGCTTTAAGGCGCCGGTCAACAAACAAATGAATCCACGGGCTGTCCTGTCGTGAAAACGGCTGGGGACAGCCCGTTTTGCGTTCGTTGACGAGTCACCGGGTGCTGATGGTCTTGGGTTTTCAGGGGCAGCACCCGCATTGTGAAGTTCTTGCCGGGTTCACGCAATTCCCTTAAAATAGGAATCATCCCAAATAGGAGTCAGCCAAGGCAACTGCGGCGGCTTTCGCCGGTTGACCTTGTTTTTTTTAGAGAGTGACAACCAATCGAAACGGGGATCGGATGGGGAGAGAAAAATGCGGGGATTGTTCTACCTGCTGTTGCTTTTGACCAGCATGTTGTGGGGCGGGAACTTTGTAGCCGGGACGTTTTTGGTCGGCCATGCTTCGGTGATCACGTTAACCAACATGCGCTGGGGCATATCCGTAATATGCTTGATTCCATTGGTTTGGGTAAAGGACCGGCGGCTTCTTCCACCCAAGCGGGCTTTGCTTCCGCTGTTTATGATGGGGCTGACCGGAGTTGCGTTATTCAACATCTTCATGTTCATGGCCCTGGAGCGCACGACTGCGGACAACGTGGGCCTGTTGTCCGCCCTCAATCCGGTGGCCATTGCGGTGGTGTCGTTTTTTGTTTTGAAAGAGCGCTTGGGCCCGAAACAACTGCTGGGGATGGCCATTTCTTTGTTTGGCGTGGTAGTAGTCATTACTCAGGGCCAAGTCGAGCGGTTACTGCATCTGCAGTTCAATACGGGCGATTTGTTCATGTTACTAGCCGTGACTTGCTGGGGACTGTATTCAGTCGCTGGAAAAAAGGCCATGCAGCACGTATCCCCGTGGATGTCCACGCTTTGGCAAGGCGTGTTCGGCGTCGTGATACTGCTCCCCTTTAACCTTTCTGACCTCAGCGTCAAACACGCGACGGGACCGTTTTGGGTGGCGACCCTTTACGTCAGCTTGGGTGCCACCGTACTCGCAACGGTTTTGTGGAACCTTGGCGTTCACCACATCGGGGGAACGAAGTCCGGTATGTTCCTCAACTTCAACCCCATTTTTACGGCGCTCATCTCGTTCATCCTGATTCACGAAAAAATGAGTCTGCTGCAAATGGTGGGAACGGCAGTGGTCATTGCCGGAGTGTACTTGTTCACTTCAAGTGCGACGGGCACCCGCCGCGTGCCCGATTTCGGCCAACAGGCGAATACGGGCGAGTCGACTGGAAGTTAGCGGCTAACGAGTCAGCGCTTGGCGCAGTTAGCCGTTCACGATGGTGCCGCCGTTGACGTGCAGGATTTGCCCGGACATGTACGAGGAATCCTCGCTTGCCAAGAAGACGTAGCAGGGCGCGAGTTCCATCGGTTGGCCCGCGCGTTTCATCGGTGCACTGCTGCCGAAGGAAGCGACTTGTTTGGCATCAAAAGTCGACGGGATCAGCGGAGTCCAAATAGGTCCGGGCGCCACACCGTTGACGCGAATGCCTTGCGGGACTAGAGATTGCGAAAGCGATCGCGTGAACGATACGAGGGCTCCCTTCGTAGCGGAGTAATCGAGAAGTTGAACGTTTCCTTCATATGCCGTAATGGAAGCGGTGTTGATGACCGTGCTGCCAGGACGCAGGTGAGGCAGTGCGGCTTTGGTCAAATAAAACGCTCCAAATACATTGGTTTGAAACGTCCGTTCCAACTGTTGCCTGGAGATGTCGAGCAGGCTCGGCTGCGGGTGCTGTTCTGCAGCGTTGTTGACTAGGACGTCCAACTTTCCGAACGCCTCTACGACCTGACGAACTGCTGATTCGCAAAACGCGTCGTCTCCGATATCGCCCGCAATCGCCACGCAGCGCCGCCCGAGCGCTTCCACGCGGTTCCTCGTTTCCTTGGCATCTTCGTGTTCGTTTAAGTACACAATG
Organism: Alicyclobacillus tolerans; assembly: GCF_021739485.1. GTDB lineage: Bacteria > Bacillota > Bacilli > Alicyclobacillales > Alicyclobacillaceae > Alicyclobacillus_K > Alicyclobacillus_K tolerans_A. The sequence continues at coordinate 44,933 of NZ_JAJFNK010000023.1, read as the reverse complement.
GCCACATCGGCGCCTTCCTTGGCAAAGGCGAGGGCAACGGCCCTGCCAATGCCGCTGTCGCCTCCCGAAATTAAGGCCGCCTTGCCTTGCAGTTTTCCCGATGCTTGATAAGAGGGGTTTTCCGACCAAGGCAAGGGATTCATGTCGGACTCTAGACCCGGTTGCCGGTTCTGATGCTGCAAAGGGAAACTTGTCGGGAGGTTCAATCCGGCAGGGGCGTGGGTCAAGTCAGGGTGGTTCTGGTTCTGGTTTGTCATGGGGGTCTGTGCTCTCCTTGCTGTGCATACTCTGGCATCGCAGTGCCTTCATGATTTGTAGTATGCTCAACAAGGGCAGGGAAATTTGGATAGACTGTTTAAGTAGATGGAGGCTGGGGGTTGCTGGGTTGTCTGGACGATACGCTTGTCTTGACCGTGCATCCGGCGATTCCAGAAAGCTGCGAAGGACGATGGAGGTTTTTTAGCATGCAATTGGCGCGCGAAGCGTTGCTCTTTTCGGATAAACAGAGTATCTGGTTGGCACTGACGGACCCGGAGGAACTGGTAGAGTGGTGCTGCGACAGTGCTGATGTCGACGAGTTCACTTACTTGTTGAAAGGCGAGGGAATCTTTAGCGGAGAACTCGGCGGATCGGTTTTGGAATGGAAAGACGAACAGGAACTTTCGTTCATTTGGACCATAGCTCAGGAAGAGACGAACGTATACATACGCTTGAGTTCCGATGCCGATTCTTTGGGTCGCGCCGGAACTGCCGGCACGCGCGTTGTGATTCAACACGAAGTGTCAGAGAGCCTGATGCCGTCCGTGCAGGACTACGAACGGATGGAACGGGTGTGGTCGATTTGGCTGTACCAGCTCGCGTTTTGGGTGGAACGTTCGCGGGACGTGGGCCGATTTCCATTTGCCAACACGTTGGCCACGCGCGTGGAACAAAGCCTCGATTTGGAGGCAGGTCTTGACGAAGTATGGGATTGCGTGGCAGACACCAAGATTCGGGAGAATTGGACCGCGGAGGATTTTGGCCCCGTCGTAGAGGAGTCTTACGGCGCTCAGTTGACCTTTGCGTGGCCGGGCGAAGAGGACCCTTCGGTGTTGTCGTGGCTGTTCGATCCCGTTGCACAAGACGTGACGAGGGTAACAATTCGCCACGAAGGCGTACCCTTTGGCAGGGGCTTTGATTATAACTTGCGTTGGTGGGACTGTTTGTTGGCGCTCGCCCGGTTTGCTCCGAAACAATCTGCGCGAATTTGAGGCGGCTCTAATACTGCTCTGGTATAATGGGACGAAACATACCACTGGGGGTACTTCGTTTTGAGGCTGGTATTCAAATGGACCGCCATTGCGGTCGTCGTTGTGGTCCTCATTGGCTCATTTATTGCGGTGAGCCGGAAACAGCCGCACACGGTTGGTTCTGCGCCCTACGCCGGCTATCAACTTTCCGCATTTACGCTGCCCAGGCTCGCTAATGGCCATGCGGGTCCTGGTTTGTCGACCTCCGCGTATGCGGGGAAACCGATGTTCATCAACTTCTGGGCTTCCTGGTGTCCGCCTTGCCAGGCAGAGACGCCAGATTTGGTCAAAGCGTATAAGCAGTTTGGCAACAAGGTTCAGTTCATCGGGGTCAACGTCACGGCCCAGGATTCTCTGGCCAACGCCAGCGCCTTTGTCAAACACTACGGGATCGATTACCCCGTGCTTTTGGACCAGTCAAACGCCATTGCCAATCAGTTTCAAGTCAGCGCATTTCCGACGTCCTTTTTTGTCAATGCCTCCGGAACCATCGTGTTGCGCGTGGAAGGCGCTGTTACTCCGCAACAACTGACCTCCACTTTGCAGAAGATTGCAGGTGGGCCATGAACGCGGTCCTCTTCTTCCTGAGCCGGATTCCGGCGTCCATTGCGGATCTGTTGGTGGTGGGCATCGGGATGTGGATCTACTTTCGCGCCTTTGCCCCAAAGGATTTGCGCACGCTGTTGGCAGACCAGGTGTTTAACTTTCTGGCAGTCTCGATTATTGTCACGCGGTTCTCAAACCTGTTTTGGTACCCTTCGAGCATTCTTCACCTGAACATTTGGTTTTTGCTCAGTCAACCGCCGCAAAACGGCTGGGTTGTCGGCGCTGTCGCCGGGGGAATCGCGGTTTTGGTGTCCTTGACGAGACAAAAAAAACTCAGCTCGGACCTTGTGGGTCCGATGGTTGCTGCCCTTGTTTTTAGTTCGCTGGTGTACACCGGGTTTCGCTTCTTTGCCGACAGCTCCGGAGCGCGCACCGCGGACCTGCTTCGCTTGATAGGGAGCGTCGTTCTCATGCTGTGGATGCGGCGGCCAAGAAGCTGGGCGGTGTCTCGACCGGAACGCATGCTGGCGATATTTTGCGCCTGGTTGCTGTTGACCTCCGCTTTTGCGGTTCACGTCAATAAAATCGGGTGGCTCGACGCGACGCAGTGGCTGTATTTGCTGACTCTTGTCGGGGTGCTCGCTTGGGAAGCGAGTCGAGACATTCGCTTTGCGAAGAACAAAACTCAATCGTAAACCCGCACAGGACCGCGGGAACGACGAGGATGGGTAAACCTATGCACATTGGCGTGTTTACGCACTGGACGTCCGTGGTCGCGCAAGGCAGCGCAACTGCAGCCTGGTATGCCTTTGCCTTGCTCGTCGCCGTCAACTTCATTCCCGTGATTCCCATCCCCGTGATTGCCGCCGCCGCGGGGGCCGTGTTTCACTTTTGGGTGGCGTTTTTGGTGGCATGGGGCGGTGCAGCCGTTGGGGCCATCTTGAAGTTTCTGCTTGAACGGGTGCTGCTGCAGCGCCACTTGCTCAAGCTGTCCGGCCGTTTCCGCATTTCCCAAACTGTGCTCGCGTTTTTAGAGCGACACGGATTTACGGCGATTTTAATCACGCGCATGATCCCTGTTTTCCCCTCGTCGGTCATCAACTTGGCGGGTGCTGTTGCAAAAATCCCAATTCGAACGTTTGTGGTGGCCACGTTGATGGGGAAACTGCCGACGATGCTGGCGTTTACCTTAGCTGGAAGTCAACTGCGCCGCCACTTGTGGACGACGGTTGCGCTGGTGGCCCTATACGGCGCACTGATGGTGCTGGCCGGGTGGAGACTGCGTTTGCGTTTGCGTCAGTTTTCGCTTTCCGCGGACAAACAAAATTAAAAAGAGCGCCGCTGGGCGCTCTTGGTCAAAACCGTCTCTGTCTATGGCTGTTCATTGGCCGGACCCGGCCAAGCTCCTCGATTCCCCCTCGATTGCCTCTAAGAATACTTTTGCGATGACTTCAGCGTCCAAAGCGCAAATTTCATATCGGACCTCGTTGCTGTCGTCGGATATGAATTGGATGACGCGATCGCAATGATGCTCGCACATGGCCGAAGGATCGGTGCTTTGTTCCCGAGGCACGTAGCGAAAGTGAAATTGGTGAGCCATTTCAATCACCCTCCGTGAGCACATTCTTGTCCGTTTGGTACCTTGCCATACCTAGACCCAGGGGAAATCCCATTTTCCGTGCCACAACCAACCATATGCGCCGAAGGGGTGAGACATACGAGACAACTAGTGGCAGTTTTGGAAGGCACGGGCCAAGCCAACAAAAGTCGACTCAAAGCGGTGGGGAACCTGGGTGCTCTTGGCTGTCCTCTGGAAATCAAAGACCTTGACAGGCTGTTTGCGGCCGATACAATAGTACCCACTAGGGTATTGTTCCGACAAGGCCAACTGCGGGTGACACCCAAAAGAACCCATGCTGTTTTAGGAAGGAGCCGACCATGTTCGACGTGATGATTATCGGCGGAGGAGTCGCCGGTTTAGCTGCCAGTTTGTTCACGGCCAAGGCAGGGCTGACTACGGTGGTTTTCGATAACGACGTTTCGCAGGCCCTCAAGGTGCATGCCATTCACAATTACCTGGGTATTCCAGAGATTTCAGGTGCCGAGCTCTTGCACCGCTACCGGGAACAAGTGTCCGCCGTAGGGGTGCAATTGCGAAACGAGACGGTTGTCGCCTGGGAACACGTAAAACCTTACTTTCGCGTGACGACCGAAGCAGAGAGTTACGACTGTAAGTACCTCGTGATTGCAACAAATCTAAATACCCAACCATTGACGGATTTTGGCTTTGACGTCGTCGTAAACCAAAAGGTTCCCAGCGGTAAAATCCGAATGGTGGAAGGACTGGGTCCAGAGGGTCAAACCCACATTCCGGGCTTGTACATCGCGGGTTTATTGTCCGGCGCTGCAAGTCAAGCCATTATTGCGGCGGGACAAGGTGCTTCAGTCGGTGTGGACATTGCGACGAAAGCTGCAGGCAAGTCCTACATGTGGCACGACTAATCGAGACTGAGGCGGAACCGGCCACTCCTTCGCAAAGCAGCCGGAGTTAAAGGTTCCGCCTCATTGTGTACCTGCAGTGATCCGCCATGACCACCCCGCTTTTCTTTTCCTACTTCGCGCGTTCGTTGCTCCAAACCAGCGCATGCAGCTGCGGCAGAACGCGAACGTCGTTGAGTCCAGGGTCTGCGATGACCTGTTCAAACAACCATTTGAGTCGAGTCAGCAGGTGCCCCGAAACGTCCCCAGGGTCCCTGGGTCGGTCGTTGCCGACCTGCAAGTACTTTGGCACCCCGTCGTATCGGGCAAAGAGGCAGCGTGCGAAGTCGAGATCGGCTGCGTCAAACACCACGACCTTCAAGCTGAAATGCACTTTTTCCTCCAGCAGGGCATCTACCAGTTCGTCCAGCGCTTTAAGGTCTGGCTTCATCCCGGAACTCGGCGGTTTCGGGCTTAGTGTCAAGTCGTCGATTTGAAAAAACCAGTCCTGAACTTTGCTTCCCTGAGTTTCCAGCCCAACTTGCAGATTCGCTTCGTGGCACAGTTCGATGAAGTGTTTCATCGGTTCGCCTATCAAAGCTGGATTTCCGCCGGAAATGGTGACGTGGTGAAAGCGACCTTGCCCCAGTTTGAACAATTCGTCCAGCACTTCTTTAGGAGTCATCCACCGGGTTTTATCCCGTTCGCTTCCGTCCCATGTAAAGGCGGAGTCGCACCACACACATTGGTAATCGCACCCGGCTGTTCGCACAAACATGGTTTTTTGGCCAATGACCATGCCTTCCCCCTGGATGGTAGGGCCAAAAACCTCCATGACCGGGATTTTATCCGACATCGCACACGCCCATCTTTCGATAGCTAGGGCCGTCCTGAGGGATTTCGCTGGACAGTACTTCTGCCCAGCTCGTGGGGGTCTCCCAAACTTTCACCGAGTAGACCGGAATCGAGGCCTGCAGGAGTGAAAATGCGATAAACATAGCCAGGTTTTCTGCGGTCGTGCGAAATCCCAACTGCGCAATTTTCGAGCCTGCCGCGCGGAGGGAATCGAGGAATGGTTCGTCTCCTACAGCCAGGAAGGCGTGATCCAGCGGATCGACGATGCGGCTGCGGACTACTTCTTTCAGATCGCCGAAATCCATGACAAACCCTTCTTCACCGGGGACTTCCGGACCCTGCGGCTCTCCGCTGACAACCACTTCCAGGGTGTAGGTATGTCCGTGGACGTTGGCGCACTTTCCCTTGTGGCCGGAAAGCTGGTGTGCGGCGTCGAACGTAAATATTTTGCAGATCTTGACACGGTTCATCTGCCGAAATCTCCCTTATCTCCCTTACTGTTTCCGCGCTGCTTCTACTGCAAACGCAGTTTGTTTCACGCACCTGTTTGCTAATGGGCTTTTGAATCAGTGCACGAGCCGCTTTTCGCGGCCGCAATGACTCCGAAAACGGAGTGAACGCGGCTGATTTGAGCCACACTGACCATTGATTGAGCCACACTTACCATACCACTTCAAGACGGCTGCGCTCAAATCGACCCGTACTGGACAACGCGATCCGCCGCCGTGCCGAAGTGCTCACTGGATGCTAGAATAGCATTGAGCAGGATGTGAAAAAACACATAGAGGAGACGTTGCGTGGAGACCAGAGGTGAAGCAAACAAATTGTGGCGCTTGGTCGCCTTGGACATAGACGGCACCGTTTTGCCCAGGGATGCCGGCGTATCCGCCGAAAACCGGCGTTGGATTTCCCGGGCGCGCCAGTTGGGCCTTGAAGTCACGTTTGCAACCGGCAGGCACCGGTCGAGCATGGTGGAACAGTTAGCCACGGAACTCGGCTTTACGGTTCCGTTTGTGACAGCAAACGGCAGTGAAGTCTGGACGCCGGATGGAAAACTGCTCGAAAGGCATACCTTGCCGGTGGAGGACATCTTTTTTTTGCAAGATTTAGCCGGTCAGTACAAGGCCAACTACTGGGCGGCCATGTCCAGCCGCGTCGCGCGGACGGGCCAATTCCCCGATCCGAAGGACTACAGCAAGTACGAGTGGCTCAAGTTTGGCTTTTGGTCCCGTGATGCCAGTGCCATTTCTGGCCTCTGGCAGGCGCTGCGGGAGCACGGGGGATTTGAACTCTCTAATTCGGACCCATCCAACATCGAAATTAACCCACTGGGCGTGAATAAGGCCAGCGGCCTGAAGGTTGTCTGCGAGTACGTGGGGATTGACCCCGGGCAAATGGTGGCGATTGGGGACAGCCTGAACGACATCCCCATGATCGAAATGGCGGGTCTCGGGGTCGCCATGGGAAACGCCCAGCAGCCGGTCAAGGACGCCGCCGACCGGGTTGCGCCTGCCGTCGACGAGGACGGAGTCGCTAAGACCCTTCGTTTTCTGTTGGAACAAATGGGCAAGTAAAAGGACGTTGAACATGTTCGTCTTGGTGGTGATTGGGGTTGCGGCGGCAGTTGGCTTGGCCTTCAGTGCCGCGGCAAAGGGACTTGGGCGCAAGGCAGAGCGGCAGTACCCCCCTGAGGGGCAGTGGATAAACGTGGATGGGTTGACCCTTCACGGAATTTCCGAGGGCAGCGGTTTGGATGTCATTTGCCTGCACGGGAATCCGGGATTTGCGCAGGATTTTGACGAACTTGTCGCTGAAGCCGTGTCCACGCAGCGCCCGTACCGAATTGTCCGCTTGGACCGCCCTGGACACGGCTACAGTCAACGCCCGTTCCCGCGCGGTTTATCCGTCTGGCGTCAAATCGCCATCCTCCACGACGCCATTGCAAAGCTGGGGGCGGTTCGTCCTGTCTTAGTCGGATATTCGTGGAGCGGGGCAGCGGTCCTGGCCTACGCATTAAAATACCCCGCTGAAGTGCGCGGTGTAGTGGTCATCGGCGGACAGACAGAACCTGTCTTTTTCGTCCACGCCGTCAGTGCGGCGGCGCGCCTGATGCGGCTTGCCGGTTTTTTGGCTTGGGCTGCGGGGGTTCCGATCGGGCGGTTGGCGGTCTGGATCGCGTTGAAACTTGCCTTTTCCCCAGACCCGGTGCCAACGGGCTATCAAACCGAGGCACTTGGACTCTGGACCCGCCCGCCTCAGCTCTTGGCCGCCTTGGACGACTTCGCTGCGCTTGCCCCGTTCCTCGCCCGGATGCAAAAAGACTACTCGCAGCTTCAGTGTCCAGTTGCCATCCTCGCCGGAGATGCGGACAAGCTCGTTGACCCTTCTGCCCACTCTGCCCAACTGCATCGGCAAATTCCACATTCACAATTCATCGTTGTGCCTGGGGCGGGGCACGCCTTGACGCACACGCACCCGAATGTCGTCTGGTCTGCGGTTGACAGCGTGGTTTTGGCAGGCGACGCATCTGGACGCGCCGCCTCCCGCACTCGGACGACGCCCTTGCAAAAACCGGATCCGCATGAATACAAACCCTAAACATGAACACAAACCCGAAAATGGTTGATTCAAACGTAAGGTCCGTCGATCGGTTGGCAGCGAACGACGAGGCTCTGATCCCGTTTTCCGCCTCGAGCGAAGGGATGGTGCATAAAGTCGGTCATGGACTGCCGTACCTGTTCGGATAACCCTTCGAATTCCGGTTCGGGGAGATGCACCGTCGACACCGCAATTTGCTCAGGGGACACTTTTACAGTGCGAAACGAGAAGGCAGACACAGGACATGCGGACTGGACAAACGACCAATTTTCATCGACTTCGGCTTGCTCCGCAATACTGTGGACGTGGTTGTGACCGTTAAAGTACATCACGGTCCCGGAGATCAGCGATAAGGCTTCTTTGAGCGCCTCGGCATTCGCAATGTTCATCATGGGTTCATCGGAACTGCTTGTGGTCCTCGGAAACGGATGGTGCCCGAAGACCAAGGTGGTTTTTCGAGGCAAACGACGGAGCGATTTCAACCACTCGATTTGTTCTTCGTCAACTATGCCGCCCCAATCGTGCCGCGACGATTCTTTCGTGGTATCCAGAAAAATCAGTCGGCACACGTCGGTTTCAACGAGACTGTACCTTTGTGCTTGGTTCATGGTCGCTAGGGCATGGGCTTTTGGAAGCGCCAGCGAGTCGTGGTTGCCTAGAATAAAGCGGAAGTCCCGATTGCGGGGAATCCCGTGTTGTTCAACGAGTTCCTGGATGCCGAGCCACTCTTCTGCGTGCCCCTCGTGCGTGACATCCCCCAGTGCGACATGCATGTCGGCTTCGATTGCGAAAAAGTGATCGAACAGACGGCTGTAAAATTCGTCCCGTGCTTGGCGCGCCCGCGACGTGGCCTTGAGCATGGCGCTGTAATGAAGGTCTCCAATGACCGCCAGGCGGAATTCCACGCTGTGACCTCCTTCTCGGATTTCTAGCACACTTTCTTACGATATAAGCACCGTAACACGGAGTTATTGAGTTATTGTTGACATCTTGTAAAGACTGCGTAACTGGGTCATTGATTTACAAATTGTTTACTCGCAATTTACGTAAAATTCGGCACATCTTCAAAGGCCCTCAAAACTCGTTCCCTACACTGCACTCATAGATTCCACGAATCACAAACAAGCTTGCAAGTGTATCTGCGAGCCCAGAAAAGGGGAGGTTTTATGTCGTCCATTCACCTATCTGACATTTCGAAAGCTTACGGAACCCAAGTCGCGTTATCGAATATTTCACTAGAGATCCGCGACGGGGAACTCATGGTGCTGGTTGGCCCCTCGGGATGCGGTAAGAGTACCTTGCTGAGGTCGATCGCAGGACTTGAGGACGTCACAGCCGGCGACATTCTCATTGATGAACAGCGCGTCAATGACCTGGCTCCGCACCGGCGAAACGTCGCAATGGTATTTCAAAGCTACGCTTTGTACCCCAATCTTACGGTGTTTGAAAACATTGCGTTTCCTTTGCGGGCGACTCGAACCCCTCGACATGAAGTCAACCAGCGCGTGGACGAGGTCGCGTACAGTCTGGGTCTGACGGACTACCTAAAGCGCCGCCCCAGGGAACTTTCCGGCGGTCAGCGGCAGCGCGTGGCGATTGCGAGGGCCATTATTCGCAGCCCGCAAGCGTTTTTGATGGACGAACCCTTATCCAATCTCGACGCCAAACTGCGCGTCCGGATGCGAGCGGAAATCATGCGACTCCAGCGCACCTTACAGACCACAACGGTGTTTGTCACCCACGACCAGGTGGAGGCCATGACCATGGGCGACCGCATTACCGTCTTAAACGGAGGCCAGATTCAACAGGTCGGAACCCCTTACGAAATCTACCACCGTCCGGCAAACACGTTCGTCGCTTCATTCGTGGGTGCACCGCCGATGAATCTGGCCACGTGCACCTTGCGCTACGGGTCGCAGTTCGGGCGCACACATATTGAATGGCATCCCGGACAACTCGTGGTGCCCAGGGAATTGGGGCTTGAGCTGCAGGACGGCCTTCCAGATGGCCGAGACCTCGTTGTTGGAATCCGGCCTGAGGACCTGCGGTTATGCGACGAATCGGAAGCGATGATTCAAGGGGTGGTCGACCTGGTGGAATACCTGGGTTCCGAAACCTTGGTCACGGTTTTGCAAGGCGAACAAGAGTGGGTGGTCAAGCTTGCGGGGAAGCAAGTCATCGCAGTCAACCAACCCATTGCACTCACCGCAGCCTTCGAGAACATTTACCTGTTCGACGCTGTCAGCCAACAGCTCGCAGGTACCTTGGCACAATTCCAGCGCATCCCCGAGACGGTTGGGGGATTGAAATAGGTCATCGACACAGGACATGGAGACAGACGCCGAAAGCGGCGAAAAAACCAGGCCGGACGCGCCTTTGATTCCTGAAAACGCATGCCAATTCGGAAAAACGGAGGAAAAACCTTTGAAAAAAACGCTCATTACTCTCTCGTCACTGATGGTGCTGACCGGTCTCGTCGCCGGTTGCGGTGCGCCTTCGACCGCGAAATCTTCCAGCGGCGCAAGTGCAAGCACCGGGACTTCCGCGGGTGGCGCGAAGGCGACCGACTTGACCTTTTACTTTCCCGTGGGTGTTGCGGGTCCTTTAGCGGAAATCATGACCGGCATGGTGAACCAGTTTAACCAAGACCATCCGGGGATTAAGGTGACGCCGGTGTTTGCTGGCAACTACCAACAGACGCTGGCCAAGGTTGAAACGGCCATTCAAGGCGGAAATCCTCCGGCTGTCGCGGTCCTGAACCACACTGCGGAGTTTGACTTGCTGCATTTACAGGCCATTGATCCACTCGACAGTGTCGTTTCACAAGGGGATTTCTACCCGGCCTTCCTCAAGCCCGAGATTCAAGGCCACAATTGGGGCGTGCCGTTCCAACGCTCCACAGTGGTCCTTTACTATAACAAGGACGCCTTTAAAAAGGCAGGACTGAATCCCAGTCACGGACCCCAAACCTGGAGTCAAGTGGTGCAGGACGGACAAAAACTGGAGAAGGCGGGCTATACAGGCATCGAGATCCCGTCCGATGGAACGGTGTACTGGACGTTTGAACCGTGGGCGACGGAAGCTGGACAGAACTTGGGAAGCAGCGATGGGGCTCATGTGAACTTCAACTCTCAGGCCGCCAAGGAGGCCCTGAATTTCTGGATGGACTTGTCGCATAAGTACCACGTTATGCCCAGCGGAATTATTCCGTGGAATTCGGTTCCAACCGACTTTGAAAGCGGCAAGGTGGGTATGATTACCCACTCCAGCGGAAGCCTGGCCTCGATTCTGAAAAAAGCCAATTTCAACGTGGGCGTATCGTTTTTGCCCAAGGACAAAAGTCAGTACCTCACGGGCCTTGGCGGAGGGGACTTGTTCTTGTTCAAGGGCATCAGTCAAGCGCAGCACGACGCCGCGCTGACGTTTATCCGCTGGATGAGCGCGCCGGCGCAGGCCGCTCAGTGGTCGCTGCAAACGGGCTACATCGGCAGCTCTCCAAAAGCGTATGAAGAGCCTGCGATGAAGGCTTATTTGGCGAAACATCCACAGGCAAAAGTCGCACCTGCGCAGCTTCAATACGCACAGCCGGAGCTGTCCACCTACCAGTTGAACCAAGTGTACGACGTGATTGACAGTGCGATACAGTCGGTGATGGACGGGCAAGCCTCCGTGAATTCTGCGTTGGACAAGGCACAGCAGCAGGCGAACAGCATTCTGGCGCCCTACCAAAACGGATGAGGAGGCTAAACCTTGGGTTTGACACAGTCTGCAATCGATAATGCGGTTGCCCAAGGCCGCCCCGCGTCGAAATGGACGCGGGGGCTTCTCGGGCATGCGGTGAGGTACGCCGTGTTGCTGCCGCCGGTGTTGTTGGTGGCGACATTTGTGGTGGTTCCCATGGTCCGGACCGCCGTCACCAGTTTTGACTCCCTGGATGCCAGAGGCGTTGTCACCGGATATGCCGGGACAAAAAACTACGCGGCGCTGTTTCATTCGTCGCTGTTTCACCAGGTGCTGTTCAACACCGTTGTTTACGCCGTATTTGCAACCATCCTATCAATTGCCATCGCCTTTGCCTTGTCGTTGCTGCTAATGAACCGCGTCGAGGGTTCGTCGCGGTCCCTTCTCGTAGGGCTGTTTTCGCCCACGATCATGCCGATGATCGCGGCGGCAAACATCTGGTTGTACTTTTTGACTCCGCGCCTTGGGCTGGTGGACCGGATGTTCGGGTGGCTTGGATTGGGCCGGGAAAACTGGCTGGGTCACCCGGGGACGGCCCTGGCCGTATTGGTCGTCTTGTTCATCTGGAAATACGCCCCGTACTTTACCCTGTTTTTGCTGGCCGGTTTTGGCGCCATTCCTCCAGATGTTCGCGAGGCACTGAAGACAGAAGACCCCAGGGGGTGGCATTCGTTTCGAAAGGTGATTCTCCCGATTCTCAGCCCGATGCTTGCATTTGTGACGACGATGGCCGTGTTGTACTCCCTGGAAACGGTCGATCCCGTCTACGTTCTCACACAGGGAGGTCCGAACAACGGTACGAACTTAGTGATGTATTACCTGTTTCAGCTCGGATTTAACTACTTCTCTTGGGGCAGCGCGGCGGCTTTGTCCACCTTGCTTTTAGCGAGTCTGTCCACGTTGTCTGGATTGTCCTTGATCGTCATGGAAAGGAGGGCGTTCCATTGGCAGTAAACCCTGCACTGAACACTGCGAAACTCAAACCTCGCTTTGAGGCCAAATCCCGCCGCAAGTGGGCCAGTACTGTGCACGGGTTGGTGTTGGCTGCCATTGCCTTAGTCTGGGGCTTTCCGACCTTGTGGGTGCTCTACGAAGCCTTTTTCGACAGCGGAAAACGCATAGGTTTTACGCTGCAAAACTTTGTTCAGGCCTTTGCATCTGCTCCGTTTGCCAAGTACTCTGTGAATACCGTTGTGATTGTGTTCGGATTGCTGGCCGTTCAGTTAGTCACGGGCGCTGCAGTGGGATTCGTCCTAGCTCGCTTTGATTTTCCGCTCAAGTCGTTGGTCACGGCAGTATTTGTGATGCAAATCGTAATCCCAATCTACGCGGTCATGATTGAAGACTACCAAATTCTGCGCGCGATGCACTTGCTCGACACCAAAGCGGGTCTTATGCTGCCGTACGCTGTGTCGGGCATCGCGGTCCTGTCGTTCCGCCAAGCGTTTCGTTCAGTTCCGCGGGAGCTCGAGGAGGCTGCGCGACTGGATGGGTACCGGATGTTTGGAATTTTCCGCCGCGTTTATTTGCCGCAGGCCGTTCCGGCCGCTTTGGCCTTTGCCGTCATTTCCGTCACGTACCACTGGACGGACTTTTTGTGGCCGATGATTGTGACCAATACGGCACAGTCTCGCCCCATTGTCGTGGGCTTGGCGATGCTGGCCCAATCGAGCGAATCGGGCATGCAGTGGAATTTGCTGGCGGCCGGGACGGCCATTGTCATTATCCCTGTACTGCTCGTTTTCGTTGCAGCAACGAAAAAGATTTTGCGCGCGTTTTCGACGACCTTTAACTGGTAGAAATGCGGTTAGAAATTCTAATAGAAATGCGGACACTTCGCACTTTTGTGCAGGTCCGCTTTTTTTTGCGCATTTTTGTACCGTTCGACAAGCAAAATGAAAATTAGTATATGGACTGGTTTGATGAGCTTTTTGAAGAACTCCCAACCATTCAGAACGGCTTCGTCACACCCATGAACCAGTCTGGGCATGGCCTTCGCTTTAGAGGGGACATTCTAGGTAAGTACAAAGTCGAGTAAACATGGCAACTGTGGGGAGTCCGTACGGACTCCCCTTTTTAGGACAGCCCACAACGACTCACTCACACGTGACCTTGTGCTTTAGGCAGGGTATTAAAGTCTACTTTGGCCATTGTTCGAGAGGGCCTGGTAATAACGATACAACACCATCCAGAGACAAAATACGACCAGGTAAATCGGCATGGAATACTGAATTCTATAACCATGTAAATAATGAAAGACGCCAATCCACGCACCGATCTGTTCAAGCCCTAATGCAAGGAACGCCCAGAAAAGTGCATACAATGGAACCATTTGATATCTAAATCCCATGTAGCCCCATACGTAGAAAAACAAATAACTGACGGGCCCATACGCGAGGTACAATAAATAATCCACAACCTCATAAGAACCTGTATCGTTCACGTCGTAAAAGTCAAATGGTTGGATGGTTAACGAGTTGTCAAAAAAGAACCCAGAGTATACCCCGCACATGAAAAACACAAAAGACGCCTTTGTAGGAAACCTCTTTGGCAAAGCAAACACAAGTAATAGTCCGATACAGAGCCCAATGATGACAGACCATTCGTTGGCGTTGAACGCATTGTCATGAACGAGCATTACAGTGCCTCTTCCGGCGATGTTCTCAAGATGAACCAGGCCATGACTCTGGAAAAAGCAACAAAGACAACCAAGTATATTGCGGTATATAAAATGTTCCAATTCCGATAGATGAGCATCCCGTGCCACACCAAAACCTTTTGAACCGCCATTGAAAACAGGACAATTGTTGAGACACCGCCCCATTTGACCAAGCGGTTTGAATACAATAAGAGATTTGACGTGGTCACGAGCAATAATGGAAGTTCAATCAGTCGAAACATTAAATCCGCGAGGGCCATGTCAACACTAGGACCTACCACCATCCACTTCAGGTTTGTTTGGAATATGGAGATCGTACCGAGTTCGAAGACCGTATCCATAAAGAATAGAAATATCAAATCAAACGGCGTAAGTTTTTTGGGAATAAGACAAAAAACAGTGACTGCAATCCACACGACCACAGTTCCAGTAACGATTGGCAGTATCTTCATCCCCCCAAGACCGCGGGTGCATTCGGTTCGTATTCTTAGTTGCACGGAATTGTGCAGACTTCAAAGCCAGTACAAAGGGTGATTGTGATGGATATTATATCCAGTTGAGTAAGCGGCCATGCGGCCAGCAAACTTTTCGAGGTAGTTCGTAGCACCGCAGCATCCGCAACAAGCTTGTGAATAGAAAACGAATCAACATGTGCTGGGGTGTTTCAGCGGCTTTCTTTTTAACAGGCGCGTGTCGCGATGCGAGTCTGTTAGTCGGAAGATGAATGAGGTGCAGCTTCTTCAGGTCGGAGGTGTTGAGGAACAGGTGTTGCCTGGGACATTCCGGTATAATAAAAGTGGCAACTGCACCGGAATTGCAACGCAGTTGGACTCCATCGACGAGGAGAAACAAAGGAGGGTTTTCGGATGGGCAAGAAGGTTTTGATTGTCACGGGCGATGCGGTGGAAGCACTCGAAGTGTACTATCCTTATTACCGGCTGTTGGAGGAGAACATCGAGGCAGTGATTGCGGCACCCAGCGCGAAGATGCTGCACACTGTGGTTCACGACTTTGAAAGCTGGGACACCTATACGGAAAAACCCGGCTATCAGTTGCAGGCGCACGCAGCTTTCGAGGGTATCAATCCGGAGGAGTTCGATGGTTTGATTATCCCTGGTGGACGCGCCCCTGAATACATCCGGCTCAATCCCGCACTGCCGAAGATTGTGCGCCATTTCTTTGAAGCCAACAAACCGGTTGGGGCCATCTGCCACGCCGCCCAGGTGCTAGAAACGGTTCGCGACGTGCTGCAGAACCGATCGATGACGGCATACATTGCATGCCGCCCTTCCGTGGAGGCGATGGGAGCCTGCTATGTCAGCGAAACTCTGTATGTAGACGGAAACCTAGTCTCTGGCCACGCATGGCCAGACCTGCCCGGGTTCATGCGGGAGTTTCTGAAGTTGTTGAACCGGTAACGAGCCACGCACCCGGCAGCATATTGGCAGCGTACACAGCCTGTATCCCAGCTGTAATAGGTGGTCAACTGTGATTCAATAAACGCTTAAGCCCGCACCCGAACAAAGTCGGTGCGGGTTTTCAGGTATGCGCCTCCGACGTGAGGAAGAAGCTACGACTTGTGCTACCATTAACCTTAGAGCAAAGTCTGTGGCAGAGAGAGCAAAGCCTGTAAAAGAGGAAGGTGAGTCGTTTGAAAGCAGTCCTGATGAAGGAGTTTGGCGGTCCAGAAGTGTTGTACATTGGAGAAGCCCCGGCTCCGGTAGCAGGTCCTGGCGAGGTGAGCGTGCGCGTCAAAGCGACGGCCCTCAACCGTGCAGACCTGTTGCAGCGCCGTGGAATGTATCCACCTCCAAAAGGAGCCTCGGAAATCTTGGGACTGGAGATGGCCGGCGAGGTCATCGAAGTGGGCCCAAACGTACACGGGCTAAAGCCCGGCGATCGCATTTGCGCCCTGCTTCCCGGCGGCGGCTATGCCGAACAGGTTGTCATCCCGGCGGGTATGGCCATGTTGCTGCCAGACCACTTGACGTACGAACAGGGCGCCGCGATCCCAGAGGTGTTTCTGACGGCTTTTTTGAACCTGTTTGAACTGGGAGGCCTCAGCGAGGGCAAGACCGTTCTGGTGCACGCAGGCGCCAGTGGTGTTGGGACCGCCGCGATTCAGTTGATCCGAGAGGTCGGGGGAACAAGCCTTGTCACGGCCGGATCGCAAGGGAAAATCGACACCTGCCTCAACCTAGGAGCTAAAGCGGGTTGGAATTACAAAGAGGGTCCTTTTCAGGACTGGGTCTTGGAGCAAACACAAGGCCAAGGCGTCGATATCATTCTGGACTTCATTGGGGCGCCGTACTTCGATCAGAACCTCGCCGCACTCGCCATGGACGGGCGCCTCATTATTGTTGGAACCATGGGGGGGATTGAGGTTCCCAACCTGAACCTGGGAACCCTGCTTCGCCGGCGCCTGCAGGTCATCGGGACGGCACTTCGGTCGCGAAGCGGTCAGAGAAAAATCGAGTTAACACGGCACTTTACCGAGTTTGCGATGCCGCGCTTTGCCGACGATCGGTTGAAACCTGTGGTGGATTCGGTGTTCAGCTGGAGCGAAGTGGCGAAAGCACACGAGTACATGGAACAGAACAAAAACACCGGAAAGATTGTGCTGCGCATCGACAAGTAGGTCGGGAACCTTTGAGGCCGGGGGCCGGGGACCCGCGAGCCGGGCCCCGGCATCCGGCAATTTACTGCGGTGTGCGGCCTGTGCGCTGTGGGTTTATTTGACAAGACTTAGGTTTGGATTTATTTTGGGTTCACTTTGAGGATTTCGTTGCGAACGAACCCGCTGTGGAGTTGGCTTTGCAGCGAGAGGAGAAAGAGCGTTGAACCTGAAGACAGTATTGGCGGTGACCGTGACCTTGGTCTTTTGGTCTTCGGCCTTTGCCGGAATCCGTCAAGGGCTGATTGGCGGCTACAGTCCAGGGCACTTGGTCTTATTGCGTTTCTTATCCGCTTCGAGCGTCTTTGTTCTGTACAGTTTAACGGGCAGGATTCGCCCACCCAAACTCCGCGATGTCCCGCGCATTGCCATCATGGGATGGATCGGCATTTCGGTATACCACATCTCTTTGTCGTTCGGAGAACAAACCGTACCGGCCGGGACGGCAAGCCTGCTCATCGCCGCCGCACCCGCCTTTACAGCCCTCATTGCCGCTTTTGCGCTCAAGGAACGCTTGACAAAGACCGGCTGGGTGGGCATCGCAATCGGGTTCTTGGGCGTGATCGCGATTACGTTAGGGTCTGGACAATCGGGCGGCTTCACGCCCAATTCGCTGTTGGTGTTGCTGTCCGCCGTCAGCACTTCCATCTTTTTCGTCTATCAAAAGCCGCTGTTGACGCGTTACAGTGCGACGGAACTGACCGCCTATTTCACCTGGTTTGGCACCTTGCCCATGCTTTTGTTTTTGCCCGGGTTTGCCGAGCAAGTTGCCCATGCGAGTGCAGCGGCGACTTGGTCCGTGGTTTACATCGGCGTGTTTCCGGCCGCGATCGCGTACGTGGCCTGGGCGATTGCCCTGTCATCTGGGCGAGCCAGCATCGTTTCGAGTTCACTCTATTTGGACCCCGTATTGGCGATTTTCATTGCCGGCATATGGCTCGGTCAGTGGCCTGGGTTGTTGTCCATCGCGGGGGGCGCCGTTGCCCTGGTAGGCGTGGTCGCAGTTGGGCTTTGGGGGACCGACAGACGCGCTGCGGCTCCCATTGCACAGGTTCCTGTGGAGGAGGCTCCTTTCAAGCCGCTCCTGTAGATGTAGAGGCCTCTTGGACGGTGCGAGGCTGTGACTGGTGGGTTCTGTGCCACTAAGGAACAGAGTGTTCACTGTGCGGCTACGCGATCCCATGCGCTCCGTCCCGCTGGAGCAGAACCCATCATGACAGCGGCAAAAATTGCGGTTCAAAATACGGGGGTTTTCTTTGGATGTCGAGCAAAAATTCTTTCTGCAAGTTAAATCGACGGCCTCAGGAAGCAGACTAACGTTACGGCTGCAGACGTTACTGGGAACGAGGCCACTTCTAACGAGAGATGGGGTGCACAACACTGCTGTTACTGTGGGATATAGACGGAACACTGCTGAAGGGAAAGGGAGCTGGACGCCGAGCTATGGACGATGCCTTCCTGGAGGTCTTTGGCGTCGCAGATGCGTTTGCAGGCATGCACATGGCAGGTGGGCTCGATCTGCACTTCGTACACACCTTGTTTGCCCGCCGCAATATCGACCTGTCGCGCGCTCCAGAGTTTTTAGAAGCTTACTACCGGGCCTTGCCCAAGCGGTTGACAGACTGTGGCGCCGAACTGGCACCGCACGTCGTCGAGACTTTGGAAGCGCTGGAGGCCAGAACTGGCATTTTCCAAGCCTTAGGCACTGGGAACCTCGAACGGGGAGCTCGTCTGAAACTTGAACCATTTGGGTTAAACCGTTTCTTCCCCGTTGGCGGGTTTTGCGTGACTCTTACGGAGCGCTACAAGGTGTTGGAGCAGGGCGTCGCCAATGCCAGCCGCTATTATCAGAAGGAGTTTGCGGCAGGAGATGTCGTGGTCATCGGCGACACTGTTCGCGATATTGAAGCGGCCCGCCAAATTGGAGCCAAGGTCGTAGCGGTGAGCACCGGCGGAAACACCCCAGAAGAATTGGCACAGTTAAAGCCCGACGCGTTGATTCCCAATTTGAACGGGTTTTTGCAGGTCCTGGATTCACTATCGCAAACCAAGGAGTGATGTGCTGTGAAGTTGGATGAAGAACAAGTTGCAGCGCGCATGCAGGCATTGCCAAACTGGACCCGGGAGGAAAAAACCATCGTCCGGCGCTTTAAGTTTCAAAGTTTTCCCGACTCCATTAAGTTTGCCAACGAAGTTGCTGACATCGCTGAAGCGCGAAACCACCATCCGTTCATCTCTATCGACTACAAAGTCGTCACACTGCGGTTGACCAGCTGGCACGCCGGTGGACTCACCGAGGACGACTTCGGCGAAGCAGCGGCCGTGGATGCTGTCTATGCGAAGTATCAGCCAGCGAACTAAGGTTCAGTTGGTTTAGTTGCCGGACTATATCAGAGCCATCGAACTCAGGATTGACTGCTGAACTCCGTTTCCGCCTAGTGAAGTAAAACCGAGTTGGCCGACCCCTGTGCCGGAAACGGGACTCCTTAGGGCCGCGAATTCGATGCCTAAATCAGATGCCGTGAATCCACCACAGCAGTCCGGCGATGACGGCGCTTGCGGCCATCAGCACAGCGTCGGCCCGGGAAAACTTCAGTTGCACGGCACTGGTTCGCTCCATGGATGTGTGAGTATAGCCGCGAGCTTCCATGGCTTGCGAGAGGTCTTCGCCGAGTTGGAAGACCGAGAGAATGAGCGGGATAATTAACGCCCTGGCATCTCTCAGCCGGATGGCCCCCGGCTTCGTTTGTGCTTTGCCTCGGACGCGGACGATGACCGAAAATCGCTGTTGTTCCTGCATCAGCACCGGGACGAAGCGCAGCATTAAAGAGGCGCCAAGAGCAAATGCTTCAATCGGCAGCTTGAGGCGCTTCAACCCGTGCAGCGCCTGCTCGAGACCCTGTTTCATGCGCAAGGTGCTCGTCGTTGCGGTCAACAAGATGCCAAGTACCATGACCAAGAGGACCTTTGCCAACTGCAGCAGCGTTGTGGAAGCAGCAGACATAGAAAAGCCAATGCCTGCCGCGTGCCAAACTCCGCTTTGATTCCCGAAACGAACCCCCGAGAGCAGTACGGAAAAACCTACAAACCACAAGAAAGGCCGGACAAGCCGCCAAATGTTGGGCCACGGTGTGCGGGAGAGCAGTGTGACAAGCGTTGTGATCGCGACCCCAATACACCACCCGAACCAACTGGACTGAGCCAGAAGGCCAAGGGATGTCAAAAGGTAAAACAGCCACTTGGCTCGCGGGTCAAGTTGTTGCACCAGAGGCGTTCGAGGATGGGTAGCCGAATCGACTCGTTCAGCGTCACATGCCTCTAGGGTCATCGCTTGAGGTGCTGCTTGTGCCGCTTGGGTCTCTGCGTTGGATGCATCCAACGCATCCAACGAGGCATCCGAATGCAGACGCTGAGGTGGATGTGCCAGAAGGGCTTTGGCCATCTCGTCCGGTTCGCCGACAGCAGCCTTCACAACTTCCTCGTGCACCTCTAAGCCAAGCTCCCTAAACCGCGCGATCAGCTCGATGCCGCTTGGCAGGCCAACTCCAGACTCAATGAGGACGTCCGGACGGCTTGCGATGGCTTGTGGTGTGTCATAAGCCAAAAGTTGACCCTCGCACAGCACCATCACTGCGTCGGCTGCAGGAAGAAAGGCGTCAAGGTCGTGTGTGGCGATCACGGCGGTCTTGTTTCCTGTCTTTACCCACTGCTTCAGATAGGCTGTAAGGGCTTGCGTGGACTCGGCGTCCAACCCAGCTGTAGGTTCGTCCAGGAACAAAAAGTTTGGATTTGCCGCAAAAGTAGCGGCCAGTGCAACGCGGCGTTTCTGTCCTCCGCTCAGCGTTAAAGGCGGAAGGGCCGCCATGCTCGGCGGCAATTCGACGGCCTGCAACGCTGCCGCTGTCCGTACTGCCACCTGCGACTCAGGGAGGCGAAGCGGGCGCAAAGAGTAGTCGAATTCCCCTTGCACGGTCCGGGCGAACAACTGTTGCTCCGGCATCTGAAACACCAGTCCAATTTGAGCCTGAAGCTCTGGGGTCACCCGGCGGCCCTGCCACAAAGGAAGACCGGAAAACAAAAGGGTTCCGGACTCCGGGGGAGTCACTCCTGCCAACGCGTTCAACAAGGTGGTTTTTCCGGCGCCTGTGCGGCCGACGAGCAGTGTAATTCCCGGGCGAATTTGAAAAGAAAGCTGGCGGAGGGCAGGTGGTCTGCTGGGGTTTTCACTGCTTTGGCCAGCGCGTGCGCAAAGGAACTGGGCTTCGATGACGTCATCAGTGCTCGTTGGATTCAGCTTCATGTCGATGGCACCAGGCTTCCCGCCGAGCGAGCCAAGTCTTCCGGGAGGATGGGCGTTCCTGGAATAAACAGGCCCCGCTTGCGCAAGGTGTGAGCGACTTGGACCGCATAGGGGGGCGAAAATCCAAGCGTTCGGCATGGAGAAACCTCGGCCAGGGTGCCGCCAAGGTCGCTGCCATGGAATGGTTCCCCCGGATCCCCAGGGTCACCGGGATGGCCATCGCCGCCGACTGCGGTTCCTTCCGGGCTGTGGTTGTCGCTCAAATCTCCGTAAAAAAATCTGGATGGCAATCCGTCATAAGCCATTCGTCCCCCCTCCAAAGCGACGACCCGCTGAGCCCAGGCGAGTTCTTCGAGCCATTGGGTAATCCAGACTACGGTCAGCCCGCTTTGGTGCAGCGTTCTCACGGCCTGAATCACATACTTGCGCGAAGCCGGGTCGAGCATCGATGTCACCTCGTCAAACACGATGGCTTGGGGTTCCATCGCGATCGCGGAGGCAAGGCACAGCAATTGCTTCTGCCCCCCAGACAGTTGATCCACAGGGGTGTCCAGCGCGCAAGTCAGACCCACTTTTTGGAGCGCCCACTGCGCCTGATGCGGCATGGAAGACGGGGGAAAAGAGATGTTTTCGAGGCCGAAAGTGATGTCTTCAAACACGGTACTGCCGACAATTTGCGCCTGAGGGTTTTGAAAGACCACCAAGGCGGCTCGATTGAAACTTGTAACGCGATCGCCTGATTGTGGCGAATGTCGGCCAACGGGAGAGCCATGGAGGCAATGCTCCTGTACGGCGGTACGGACAGACCCCCGGGAAACCGGTAAAATGCCCCCGAGCACCTTGCCTAAGGTGCTTTTGCCACTGCCGTTTTTTCCGACTAGAGCTATCCACTGGCCTTGGGGGATGGAAAGCGTGAGACCGTCCAAAACCGTTCGAATCTGCCCGGAGCTTTGCCGAAACGCCACGGACACCTTGTCGAGGTGCCAATACTCGGCGCTGGAACACTCTGGTTCAACGGAATTTGGTTCAACGGAACACTCCGCGTCCATGAGGCAATTCGGACCAACGGAACCATTTGTATCGATGGAGCAATCCGTATCCACATCAATCGAGGATCTATGAATTCCTTGCATTCGCGAGGTCACCTTTTCTATAAACCCGAAGTGTGCTAGAATCCGAGTAGTTAACATCGGATTACTATCAAGTTAACAAAAATAAGGGGGAGTGGCAATGGGATCAAAGATTACCGTCCGCGGCGTAGTCTTTAGTGCGCTGTTTGCGGCGTTGATGGTCGTGTTGAGCTGGGTGAACATCCACTTGCCGTTTACTCCGGTTCCCATCACATTGGAGAATATGGTCGTCATGCTCGCGGGAGCAATATTGGGTGCAGGGTATGGGTTTTTCAGCATGTTGCTGGTCGTGGTGCTGACCGCGCTGGGACTGCCCTTGTTGCACGGCAGCGGCGGGCTGGCCCTGATTCTCGGGCCCACGGGTGGATACGTGTGGATGTACCCCTTCGGAGCTTTGCTCACGGGATTTTTCGCCACCCGGGCCAAGGGCAATGGAGTGGGCGCCTGGCTTCAAGTGTTTCTGGCGGCGGAAGTTTTCGGATCGCTGCTGTGCTACGTCACCGGGGTGCCATGGCTCGCCCATACACTTCACATGCCTTTTAGTAAGGCCATGGTTGCAGGGTTTTATCCCTACATTCCTGGAGACGCCATTAAGGCTGTTTTGACAGCTGTGGTGGTGTCCGTCATTCGCCCCTATTACCCGGCCTCGCGGTTGGTCGGCAAAACTTCTGCGCAAGTGGCGGCGCTTCCAGAATAACGCACATGTTGCCTCACTCCTTTTCACCCCCTGGTCGATTGACCAGGGGTTCTTGCATGAAGGGGCCCCTACGCAGGCAAACTGATGTAAGACCAGTGAAAAGGAGGGTCCCGATGAGAACCGTAGCTGTCGAGCAAGGACTTAGCCCTGTCAGCGACTACCTGCGCCAACAAGGCGTTCAGGTTGTCGAGATGCAAAATGCGGCCAGCCAGGTCAACAACGCGGCTGTCATGGTGATTACTGGAGGCGACAAAAACCTGATGGGGATGGAGGATGTCCAGCAGCAGGTCCCCGTAGTCTCTGCAGAGGGCTTGTCCCCTGAGCAGGTGTACCAGCGGGTGAAGTCCTATATCCAGTGATTGGATTCAGTCGTTGGATTTGATTCGGGGTGCCTCAATAAGAGGATTCGCGATTCGCGACCCATTCGCAGCGGGCGGGGAATTCATTTCCCGCCCGTCAGCGTGTTTACTTGGGGCGTTTTAGCGGCTGGGCACAACCCCAAATTGCCGGATGTATTCCGCAAGTTGTCGGTAAATGTCGACTTGTTCCTGAAGTTTCATGCGCACCAGTCCGCTGGTGGATGGACCGACAAAGTCCAGTACGTCTGCCACAGATGACTCTTCTTGAAACCCCCAGGGCACCGCCCGCCGCTTTTGCGAGAACTGGACATACACCCCTTTTCCCACATAACAGGCGATTTTGGGCCTGTACTGTTCCAACTTTTGACGAAGGACCTGTCTTCCTTCCCGGTACTCCTCAGCAGACAGTTCGTCGGCACGCTTTGTAGGCCGGCTGGCGATGTTCGTAAATCCGAACCCATAATCCCCAAGCAAGTTTGGGCTTTCTTCGGGAGCGTACAGCCTGTTCGTCAGTGTCGACAGGTAAAGCACCCGGTAAAACCGGTTGTTCCGCCCCGCGTAGTTAAAACCGCGTTCGTAAGACGTCAAGGACGGGTTAAAACCAATAAATAAAATGCACATCGATTCCGTCAGTCTTTCAGTAATCACCCGCGTCAACTCCTGAAACTTAGTCTAACCGAAACGGCATCGCTCCATCGCGGCAATGTGCAGAAAACGCGCAGATGCGTGATGCGTGATGTAAGCTGTCTCGCGCAACAAAAAAGCGCCGCCTCGATGACCCAGGCGGCGCGGTATTCCATGAGATTTTTGTTAGGCAGGACAAGTGTAATCCCGCTGCTAAACTGCCGTGTTGTTTACAGGTCCAGGTACAGGTGGAACTCGTACGGATGCGGGCGCAGGCTCATCGGCTGGACTTCGGACGACTTCTTCAGCTCGACCCAGTTGTAGATGAAGTCCTTGGTGAAGACGCCGCCTTCGAGCAAGAACTCGTGATCGGCTTCGAGTGCTGCCAAGCTTTCTTCAAATGAACCCGGAACGCTGCGGATGTTGAGCTTTTCAGCCGCTGCTAACTCGTAGATGTTCTTGTCCACGGGTCCGTAGCCGAGCTCGCGCGGGTCGACTTTGCGCTTGATGCCGTCCAGCCCGGCCATCAGCATGGCTGCAAAAGCGAGGTACGGGTTGGCCGTCGCATCCGGAGTACGGAACTCGATGCGGGCGCTTTTCGGCGTCACGGCTGCAACCGGGACGCGAACGGCTGCAGAGCGGTTGCCCTTCGAGAACACCAGGTTGACCGGGGCTTCGTAACCGGGTACCAAGCGCTTGTAAGAGTTGGTGCTCGGGTTGGAGAACGCCAGGATGGCCGGGGCGTGCTTCAGAATGCCGCCGATGTAGTACAGAGCCATGTCGCTCATGTTGCCGTACTTGCCTTCTTCGAAGAACAACGGGGTATCGTCTTCAAACAAGCTTTGGTGAACGTGCATTCCAGAACCGTTGTCGCCAAACACCGGTTTCGGCATGAAGGTTGCCACTTTGCCGTTTTGACGGGCCACTTGGCGGACGATGTACTTGTACAGCATCGTGGTGTCGCCGGTTTTGGTCAGCGTGTTGAAGCGGAAGTTGATTTCGGCCTGTCCGGCGGTCGCCACTTCGTGGTGATGGCGTTCAACGCGGATGCCTGCGTTCATCAATTCCTTGACGATGTCGGTACGGATGTCTTGCTGGGTATCGGTAGGAGGCACCGGGAAGTAGCCGCCTTTATTTTTCACCTTATAGGCCAGGTTTGTTTCACCCTTGCCGGTGTTCCACATGGCTTCTTCAGAGTCCACAGAGTAAAACGCACCCTGCGAGCTGGAATCGAAGCGAACGTCGTCAAACAGGAAGAATTCAAGTTCAGGGCCGAAGAAGGCTTTGTTCGCGATGCCGGTTTTCTCGAGGTAAGCTTCAGCTTTCTCAGCGATGAAGCGGGGATCGCGATCGTAACGGGTGCCATCGGGTTCGTAAACAGTGCAAGTGAACGCGATGGTCGGCGTGGTCATGAACGGATCCAGGTAGGCACTGTCGAGCACGGGGCGCATGACCATGTCGCTTTCTTCAATGCCGCGGAAACCTTGGATACTGGAACCGTCAAACGCAATGCCATTTTCCAGCATGTCTTCGTCGACTTCAACTGCAGGAACGGTCACATGGTGCTGCCGCCCTGGAACGTCAACAATTCGGAAATCCACCATTTCAACATTGTGCTGTTTCATAAATTCCAATACTTCACGTGCTGTCACCGTTTTTCCACTCCTCGGTTTCGTTCTGTCGAGCCTCTAAATTTACTATATGAAACGATGGGAGAACACGTCAACAACATATGTGATGTTACTTAACATCAAAAGCAAATAATTTTTGGGAACAGGGTCGAAATTTGTCTTCAACGTAACAAATCCTGCATAGCAAACCCGCGAGTGAGCATATGCGTGTTTCGACATCGATATGCCCAACATGGCTATAGCCGGGCAAGTTCATTGAGCAGGTGCATCTTGGTGTCCCACAGCTTTTGCGACAAGTCGACGTGATACGTATGCGGGTTGCTCAGGCGCACGCGTTCTTCGGAAAAGGCATCCAAGCTGCGTTTCACGACATCGACAATTTCCGTCAGCGGGGGCGTTTTGTAAACGAGCTCGCCGTTGACAAATATCGGTGCCAACAAAAGCTCGAAGTGGGCGTGGTCGACCACTTTGCGCTTCCAGGTGTGCACCGGATCAAAAACTTCAAACGGCTGCGTCGGGGTGGGCTCGTCGTCGAGCATAATCAGGTCGACGACCGCCTTTTGCGTGTGTCTGTCGAAAAAGCGCAAAATTTTCTTCACGCCCGGATTGGTGATTTTTTCCGGATTTTCAGAACGCTTCAGCCTAGGGGTCCACTGTCCGTTCACGCGCTCGGCTGCCAGTTTGTAGACGCAGCCAATGGCAGGTTGGTCAAAAGCGGTAATGAGTTTCGTGCCGACCCCATAGGAGTCAATTTTGGCCCCTTGCATGTGCAGTTCCCGAATCAGGTACTCGTCCAAGTCGTTGGACACGACAATCTTTGCATCCGGGAACCCGGCGTCGTCGAGGATATCTCGGGCGGACTTGCTCAGATAGGCCAGATCGCCACTGTCGATGCGAATGCCATAGGCCTTTGGCCTTCCGTGGGTTGCAAAAACCTCTCGAAACACCTGAATGGCATTTGGAATTCCCGAGCGCAGCGTGTCATAAGTATCCACCAGCAAGATGAGATTGTCGGGATAGACCTTGGCGTACGCGCGAAACGACTCCAACTCCGAATCGAAACTCATGACCCAACTGTGCGCGTGCGTTCCGGCAATTTGCAGGTTGAACAGTTCGCCGGCCAGGACGTTGGAAGTGGCAACACATCCGCCAATGATGGCAGCTCGGGCCCCAAGTACAGCCGCCTCGGTTTCCTGAGCTCGACGCGATCCGAACTCCATGACCGGACGCCCTTCGGCGGCGCGCACAATGCGGTTCGCTTTTGTGGCAATCAGGCTTTGGAAGCCAACAATGGTCAACAGGGCCGTTTCCACCAACTGGGCTTCGAACAGGCGGGTTTCCACCCGAATGATGGGCTCGTTCGGAAAGGCAATGGTGCCTTCCGGCATGGCGTACAGATTTCCTGTGAAGCGCACGCGCCGGAGCTCTTCGATAAACGCAGGGTCCGGAAACAGGCCGGTCTTCTCGAGGTACTGTATGTCTGCTTCGGTAAAACGCAGGTTGCGGATGTATTCAATGACTTTTTCCAATCCCGCGACGATTGTGTATCCGTTTTGGAATGGGTTTTTCCGAAAGAACAAGTCGAACACGGCCTCGTCGTTCATCTTGCCTGCCTGGTAAAACCCGTACATCATGGTCAATTGGTACAAATCCGTAAAACTGGTCAAATTCGGTTTGCTCATGGACTTCACTTCCTAGTTCGGGTGTACTCGGATTTCAAGGCATAACAAAGGCGCAAGCCGCGATGAAGCAGCGTTAAACCAGGTCGCGACGCCGTAAAAAACCGTCGCAATATTTATCAAGATAGTTCATTTTCGCATTTTTAGCCCGCAATCCGCAACGACGAAGGTGGAAAAGTTCGGACAAGAAGTATACTTATAGGGACGATTGCGCGGAAAAACCGCCATTCCAAGGAGGCGAAGAGCTGGTGCAAAAGGCCATCGAATTGGAATACAACCACAAGGTGCTGCGCGGCATGGAACACATTCCGGACTCTCAGGGTACTGCGTTGCCCGCCGTGATTTTGTTTCACGGTTTTACCGGGACCAAACTGGAGCCCCACCGGCTGTTTTTGAAAATTTCGCGAGCGTTGTGCGACGCCCAAGTTGCAAGTTTCCGCTTTGACTTCTCCGGCAGCGGAGAAAGCGATGGCAACTTTGAAGACATGACTTTGGATACCGAATATGAAGAAGCCAAGGCGATCTTAAACTGGGTTCGCGCCGACCCTCGCATTGACCCAACGCGCGTTTCACTGCTCGGCCTGAGTATGGGCGGCCTCGTGGCGAGCTTACTGGCCGGCGACTGTCCCGAAGATGTGCACAAACTGGCCTTGTTGGCACCAGCCGGAAACATGCCTGACTTGATTGGCCGCGCTATGATGGCCTATCAAGCGGCATCCCCAGACGTGGATTTGAGGCAGGCCAAGGTGTTTGACTACGGCGGAAACCTGGTGGGCCGGGAATTTGCAGAAAGTCTGCAGAATTTGCGGGTGTTTGAACGAGCCAGCCGGTATCCAGGAGACGTCCTCTTGATGCATGGGACCAAGGACGAATCTGTCCCGGCGGAAGTATCCATCCAGTACCGCGATCTCGCGTACAAGGAACGAGCCCAGGTCCACATGATCGAAGGCGCGGACCATACCTTTAACTCAACTCCGTGGGAATCGCAGGTACTCTCTGCAGTGAGTGCGTTTTTTCGATGAATCCAAGAGAGGGACGGGAGCCTTCTGGGCCCGATACTCAGCCCAATACCGGTTCGAACCTGCCGGCGACACAGAGGTCGTCATGGCTGCACAAGGCCGTGGTTCGAGTTTACGCGATCACGCCGCGATGGATCTCACATCAGTTTGTGCGCATGGTCAAACCCACCCATCCCATCGGGGTCGTGGCCTTGGTCCTAGACGACGCGAATCAGGTTTTGATTCTCAGGCACACCTACCACGACCCGCCCTGGCGCCTGCCAGGCGGGTTGCTGGAACGGGGAGAGCAGCCATTCGACACTGCGGTTCGGGAGGTGCGTGAAGAGGCCGGGATCGACGTGCGTCCGCTCGCGGTCATCTCCTCGCGTCTGCTTTTGTATTCGTTTGACGTCGTCGTGTTGTGTGTCCCCGTACAGACACACCCGTTCTGCGTCAATACGGAGGTTTCTGAACGAAGGTGGCAACCCGTTTGCGACGTCGCCCACCTGCCCCAGGAGCACCAGGAATTCGTTGCACAGGCGCTCAAGGTTCGCGGTTGTTTGTGATGGGGGCTTTCCGACCGGAAAATTTGTCTGTTGCCAGTCACCTGCTCAAACGGATATACTAAATTTCAAAGCTGTTTCGAAATAGTTTCACTTTGAGCAAAACCACATTTGAGCAAAGCCATATTTGAACGAAACCATCAAGGAAACCTTTAGAACGATGACAAAGGATTAGTAGTTCACGGACCAAGCCTAAGAGAGGGGCGACACGGCTGAAATCGCCCTGCTGTGGAGTGAACGAACCCGCCTTTGAGTTGATGTCCGAACGAGCCTGTGTGCAGTAAGACGTCCGGGTGGCGGCCGTTATCCGCTCACATGAGGTCTCCTCTCTGTTGCGAAATTGGGAGGGGACGAATTCAGGGTGGTACCGCAGGAACACCTCCTGCCCCTGTCAGTCGACACGGGCGGGAGTTTTTGTTTTTCTGGAAGGAGGACAAATAATCATGCAAAACGGCGCGGAAAATTGCGTTTACAAAGAGATTTTTGTGATTGGGGCAGGGGCTATGGCGGAGGCGTTCATCCGCGGCATGACCGAACGCAAGGTTCTTAACCCTGAAAAAATTCACGTGGTCAACCGCAGCCGCGCGGAGCGCACGGAACTGTTGTCCGCTTTGTACGGGGTGACCATCGAAACGTCGTTTGAACCAGCCGCAGAAACGGACTTGGTTGTGGTCGCTGTAAAACCAGCGGATGTTGCAACAGCATTGGCCGCTGTTCAACCCTTTTTGCACGGGCAGCCGGTGCTGTCTGTGGCCGCAGGTGTCACGTTAAACTACTTAAGTGAGCAGATTTCTGGGTGTTCGCCGGTGGTGCGCACGATGCCGAACATTCCCGTTGCCGTGTTGGCGGGCTCTACAGCGGTGTCTTTCTCGGACGGGTTGTCCGAGGAACAACGACAGGGAATTGTCTTTTTGCTCGGGCAGCTTGGGGAAGTTGTAGAGATTCCGGAAGACATGATGGGCGCGGCCACAGCATTATCGGGCAGCGGCCCCGGGTTTGTTTCCTACTTTCTCGAAGCCATGGAGAATGCCGCGGTTAGTTTGGGCTTTTCGCCCGAGATGGCGCGCAAGCTTCTGTTGCAAACGGTCGTGGGCACGGCAAAGACGTTGGGTGAGTGGGGCCTGAGTCCGGCCGAACTGCGGCAGCGGGTGACTTCGCCAGGAGGCACGACACATGCTGGAGTGTCGGTGATGAACGAAAAAGACCTCGGTTCAACCGTCCTTGAGGCGCTCCGAGCCGCTGCCGCGAGGTCTGCGGAAATGGGCCAACAGTACGCCGCCATGAAAAAATAAGGGGCTGTAAAAGCATCCAAAACTGAAGCGCGACAGCGGGCCTGCCCAGACCGGCAGGCCGTTACTCTTTGTGCGCCGTGTGACCAGACACCACGTCGAGTACGTGATTTAAAACGGGTGTAATCACACCCATGCACTCCTTGACCGCTTTGATGCTCCCCGGCAGGTTGACGACCAACGACGTGTTGCACACGCCGACGACCTGGCGGGATGTCATTGCGAAGGGAGTGTGCTTCAGGCTCTCCATGCGCATGGCCTCTGCCATGCCTGGCAGAGTTCGTTGTACGACGTCCAACGTCGCCTCTGGCGTGACGTCGCGAGGGCCAATACCGGTTCCGCCTGTCGTCACCACCAACCGGGACTGCCCGGGCTCGCACAGCTTGAGCAACAGTGCTGCGATCAATTCCCGCTCATCGGGAACCACTTCGCGGGCTGCAATCTGAAAACCGGCTTCCTTAAGCAGCGCTTCCAAGGCATCTCCGCTGCCGTCTTCGCGTTTCCCTTGACTCAGTGTGTCGCTAATGGTCACCACAGCAGCTTGTTTCCCGCCTGGCATACGAAGGTCCCCCTTTATGTCATCTGGCGCTTTTTTTCGTCAGCTTCAATATCATTTTTCCTCTGTAAGAACTTTTCATCTTTAACACCAGTTCCTCTGTAACACCAATGTACCTCGACTGCATCTGGATTTCCAAACCATTATTTTTGCAACGCGTTCCCCGCTCCCTTGTAATAAAATAGTAGGCGTGTACATAAGGTGGGTTTGGACTTCATCCCTTTGCTTTTTGCTTTCTCATTTCTGTTTGCCATTTCTGTCTGCAAAAAGGTGGTTTTTTTCGATGAACAGTGCCGTGTCGGAGTTTCGAACCTGGTTGGAATACCCGAATCACCCCGAGGCGATTCGAACGGAATTGCTCCAAATCCAAGGCGACGATGTGGAAATCACAGAGCGCTTCGGCCGCGAATTGGAATTTGGAACTGGCGGAATGCGCGGCGTCTTGGGAGCGGGGTTGTCCCGCATGAACGTTTACACCATTCGCAAAGCCTCGCTGGGTCTGGCGAAGTTTGTTGCCGATCAAGGTGAGCAGGCCAAGCGGCGCGGGGTCGCCATTGGCTATGACTGCCGGCGCATGTCCTACGAGTTTGCTTTGGAAACAGGTCTTGTGCTAGCGGCTTCTGGCGTTAAGGCCTATGTGTTTGAACACCTGTGTCCGACTCCAGAGCTGTCGTACGCCGTGCGGCATCTCCAGGCGGCTGCCGGAGTGATGATTACCGCCAGTCACAATCCGCCGGAGTACAACGGCTACAAGGTGTACGACAGCGAGGGGTGTCAGTTGTTGCCGGACGCTGCCGCCCGTCTGACAGAGCACATTCGCAGCGTCGAAGACTTGTTCCGCATCGGCGTCTCAACGCAAGTCGAGGCGGAATCCTCCGGTCTGCTGGAGTTCGTAGGCCGCGAGTTGGATGAACTTTACTTTCGCGAAGTTCTCGAGGCTGTGCGCAGTTCCCAGGTGACAGACGAGCAAAGGCGTGCTTTGAAGTTGGTGTACACGCCGTTGCACGGAACGGGAAACGTCCCAGTCCGGACCGTGTTGGAGCGCGCGGGTTACTCCCACTGTTTGGTGGAGCCGAGCCAGGAAAAGCCCGATGGGGAGTTTAGCACGGTGAAAAGCCCGAATCCTGAAGAACCGGCCGCCTTTGAACGGAGCTTGCAATTGGCGCGCCAGGTGCAAGCAGACCTCGTTTTAGCGACCGATCCCGATGCCGATCGCGTTGGTGTCGCGGTTCGCGACGCACAAGGAGACTACCAATTGCTGACCGGCAACCAAACCGGCGGATTGCTCATCGACTTCCTCCTGGAGCAGGCCGTCAGCGAACGGCGGCTGCCTGCCAACGGGATCGTGTTTAAAACCATTGTGACGTCAGACCTTGGCGCTGCGGCCGCACGGGCGCGGGGGGTGGCGGTCGAAGACACGCTGACCGGATTCAAGTACATTGGCGGGCGCATTGCCGATTACGAAAAGACCCAGGAGAAGCAGTTTTTGTTCGGCTACGAAGAAAGCTACGGGTACCTGATTTCCCCCATCGTCAGGGACAAAGACGCGGTGCAAAGCTGCCTGCTCATTGCGGAGATGGCGGCATCGTACAAGGCGCAGGGCAAGAATTTGCTCGACGCGCTTTCCAACCTATTTTCGCGTTATGGCTATTTCAAGGAAGAGTTGGTCAGCGCATCCTTGCCCGGGGAAGAGGGTATGGCTCGAATTCAGGAAATCATGAGCCTGCTTCGAGCCGAGGGTCCCCGCGTTGACGCCTTGAAACTGGCGGCCGTGGAGGACTATACTGCGTTGATCCGGACTTGGCAGCCGGGTTCGCCCAGAGCGGGAGAGGTCGAATCGATTGTCCTTCCGTCAGCCGACGTGCTGAAGTACGTTTTTGACGGGGGAGCTTGGCTGGCTATCCGTCCTTCAGGCACCGAACCGAAGATCAAGTTTTACCTGGGCGCGCGCGCAAACAGCAGCGACGAGTGCGAGGGTCAGTTGGTCCGTTTACGCGAAGGTGTCAACCGGATTTTAAAATAGGGTGGAGCTCGCTGCGGCTCATGAAGGGCAGGTTGCTTCGTTTTCGAGGCAGCCTGTTTGGCTTTGACACGTCAACGAGAAAGGTGCAAACTAGGATTTGGCTTTCTCAGCCCTATGGAAATTCAGCCCATCTTCGGGCAGGCGCTGCGACCTGGGCGAGACATAAAGGGGGAGGAAGTATGAATTGGAAACATACTCTATGGATTCTCTGGGCAGCCAATTTTGTCGTGATGGCCGGAATGAGTCTCGTCATTCCGTTTCTGCCTCTGTATATTGAAACCCTCGGAGTTCACCACCTGCCGGACATCGAACGCTGGTCTGGCTGGGTGTTTGCCGCGCAGTTTGTCACCTCTTTTTTCTTCCAACCGCTATGGGGCTCGTTTGCCGATCGGCGCGGGCGCAAGATCATGCTGCTTCGGGCCGGTTTTGGCATGGGGGTCGTCACGGCGGTCATGGGACTCGTCGGAGCTGTCTGGCAGCTGTTGCTGCTCCGTTTGCTCAACGGGGTGTTCTCAGGCTTTATTTCGATGGCGGTTTCGCTGCAGGCTTCTGTGACCCCGGACGAACACTCCGGACGGGCGCTGGGAACGCTGCAAACGGGGGCGATTGCGGGTTCGTTGATCGGTCCGTTGGCCGGCGGCGCATTGGCAGAGGCGATTGGATTTCGCGCGGTTTTTTTCTTAACCGGCGGATTGTTGCTCTTGGCGAGTATCATTGTCATGGTTTTCGTTCACGAAGACGCTTCCCGAATCCAGCGAAAAGTGAAACAGAGGGCCGACTGGCGCGCTTTGCGGCCTCTTTTGCCCGTGTTTGTCGCATCGACTGTGACGCAGCTAGGCATGATGAGCATCGAGCCCATCGTCACAGTGTATGCTAAAACCTTGTACCGTGGGGCGCACTTGGCCATCGTCGCCGGTTTGGTCGTAGCCGCTAGCGGGATGGCAAACCTGTTGGGAGCGCCGATACTGGGAAGGTTAGGCGATAGGATTGGCCAGCGCAAGGTGTTGATCCTTGGACTGACTTTGGCAGCAGTCGGCTACATACCCCAGGCTTTGGCTCCCGGCATCGGGATACTGCTGCTTGGCCGCGTGATGTTAGGACTATTTATTGGCGGGATGATTCCTTCCTTAAATGTACTCGTGAAAAAACTCGCTCCTCACGAGATGCAGGCGACGGCGTTTGGCATCAATTCTAGCAGCCTTTTTCTCGGAAACCTGCTTGGGCCGTTGCTGGGCAGTACAGTGGCCGCGCAGTGGGGTATCCGGTCGGTATTTTACGTGACGATGTCCATTCTTTTGATCAACGCAGTGACGATGGCGTTTAACCACCGCTTGGAGGAACGCCTGCACGTAACCAAAACGGCGTGATTTCAGATGAGGTGGCGTGAACCGAAAGCGGCAGAAAATGACAGTGATTCGACGACAGAAACCAGGGGAAAATGAAAACGCCCCGCGTTACACGGGGCGTGTATCAGTCATTGTGGATTATAGCTTGGTAACATTGGCAGCTTGAGGCCCACGTTGTCCTTCTACGATGTCAAACTCGACGCGTTGCCCTTCTTCCAGTGTACGGAATCCTTCGCCTAGGATTGCGGTGTAGTGGACGAATACGTCATTGCCACCTTCGACCTGAATGAAGCCATAACCCTTTTCTGAATTGAACCATTTAACTGTACCTTGCACCATATTGCCTCCTACCTCGTACCATCGTACTTCTGCCAAGTACCATCGTACACTGCGTAATTTGCCTTACCTTACTTGAGTATAACAGTCCGTCAGAATTTAGTCAATCTTTACAGCGTTGCCCTTGAACTGCCAATTTCATACCTGTTGAAAAGCACAGCGGCTGAAAACACTGACGTCAAGCGTTTCAACTCAAAGCGATTACGGTTAAACTGTTGGTAGTATCACTTGCGGGAGGACTTAAAACCTTGTCAAAGCCAAGCGACAGAGTTTTTCATTTAACCATTGCCGCCTTCGCTTTAACCCTGACTGTGTTGTCTGGGCTGACGGTGGTATACCAGCGCGATCCGCAAACGATCCGGTCCTGGCTGTTTGGACAGCAAGGCAAGACCCCGGCGAATGTGCCCGTTCAACCTGCGAAGAGCAAGTCGGCGCCTTTTGGTTCAACTCCATTAAAACCGGGACTTTCAACCCGACCCGCACCAGCAAGTGCGACCGATACATCCGGTACTCCGGCGGTGGTCAACGCATCCGTTTACGTGAAGGGATATGGCAACGACGTTCCGCCCGCTACCGTTTCCAATGTGCAGCAGCTGCTTAGTCAATACCACATCGTTCAAACGGTGTCTAACAGTCTACAGATGAAAATTACTCATCCGGTGTATATCTACCTTGCCCAAACTACGGCGGATTATAAAAACGAACTCGCCTCTTTAGGGCTTTCCATTCAAGACGCGCAGCGCTTGTCCAGCGATACGGGTGGGTTCACTCAAGGAACCACCATCATTATCCCGCTGTATCAAAACACGTCGCAGGCGGATTTGGCCAATAGCTTGGGGCACGAACTGACCCATGCCATCGTCAACCAGCATTTAACGGATTTGCCGAGTTGGGTCAACGAAGGGACGGCGGTTTCAAACGGAACGTACATACAGAAAAAAGTGGAAGGTTCTGTCGCATTCTCGGGGTATGTCCGGCGCATGGCAGAAAACGTGTTAGGAGCGGTTCAAAAAAGGGAACTCATCCCGTTGACGGCCAGTGAATCTCAAATTCTGCAAGGCAGCCAGCCCTATGACCTCGAATTACAGGACTGGTTGGCCGTCAGCCGATTGATGCAATTGTACGGGAGCTCGGCGTTTTCTGCTTATTTTAAGGCCCTTCAAGCGGGAGTATCGCCGAATGCTGCCTTTCAGAAGGCCTTTGGCCAAAGCGAGAACAGCTTCAATGGGACCTTTACCCAGTGGCTGCAAACGGCCGCCGGCAGTGCCGATGGCGGCGTGACGATCACGTTTGTGGTGCCGCAGGGATACAGCGGGTACATCCGCATGCTGCAACACGGTTCCAGTGTGTGGCAAGGCGTATCGGTCACACCCGGGACGTTCGTGCTGTCCTTGACTCCGAAAGGGACACTGACGGGTTTTCATGGGCCTGTGCAGACGACGACAGACGGCAGTTCTCCAGACAACAGCACGACGTATGTCAACTTAGACCCGGCCCGTCCTCTGTATTACAAAGGCCAAAAGGTTTTAAACGCCGGGTTTGCGATTGATTATCACGACGGTATGTACGGTTTCATCAACAACTGGATCACGACTCAAAACGGCAAAACGACCTACTCGCGCGTTCCAGACCTGTTTGGGGTTCAGATTGCCAAAGTGGCGGAAACAACTGTAACGAACCCGGCGTTAGCGCTGTTAAATCATCCGCAAAGTCCGTGAATGAGTCCTTTCGCATGTGCGTGATAGGCTAACGCGTAAAGGCTGCAGCGAACCCTGCCAACAACCATGCTGAACGTCACAGCTTCAAGCTTAGGGCCCCTCCTGTTTAAGGAGGTGTCTTGTGGATGGACTGCCTCCTGAGGCGGAGTTGCTGCTTCGCTTGTGTCGCAATTTCCCGGTCCAGTTGTTCACTGGCTTTGAGTACGCGCGGGTGCAAAAGGTTTCCTTGACACTCTTTCGCAACCTCAAACATCTCTTTTCGCAAACTCTCGATACGGTTGGTTTGCAACACGCAAG
The DNA here is from genome assembly GCF_021739485.1 of Alicyclobacillus tolerans. GTDB lineage: Bacteria > Bacillota > Bacilli > Alicyclobacillales > Alicyclobacillaceae > Alicyclobacillus_K > Alicyclobacillus_K tolerans_A. The sequence goes on along the minus strand of NZ_JAJFNK010000023.1, from coordinate 8,547 downwards.
CCTCCTTTAACAAATGTCCATCCGATGGTGGTTCACCCCATGGTGGATCGTCCAAAGGAATAACAATGCCAAACCGTCAATCACGCGGGTGGAACGTTTTGATTGCACGAGCGGATGGAAATTGAACCGGAACGGTATAAAATATGTGTAAGTTGACTTGGCTATGAGGATTAATTGAGGAGTTCATGCCGGTGAATGGGTTAGCCTTTGAAACGACAGCGCAAAATTTCGTGCACGTGCTGGGCATCCGGTTTAACCGGATGACGCGCAAACAGGTCGTCGAACAAATTCTCCACTGGGTTTCCGAAAAGAGCCGTCGAACCATTATTACGGCCGGGCCGGAGTTTGTGATGATGACCCATACGGACGCGGAAGTGAAACGAATTGCGCAACTTGCGGACATCGTGACGCCGGACGGCATTGGAGTCGTGTGGGCGGCCAGGCGCGTTAAGCACCCGGTCCCGGAACGCGTGACGGGCGTAGAACTGGTTCAGGAGCTGCTGCACACTGCCGAAGAGCGTAAGCAGTCTCTTCGCGTGTTCATCCTCGGAGCGCGGGACGAAGCGCTCAACAAGTGTCTGGAGCGGTTTCAGTCCCAGTATCCACATGCTGTCTTTGCTGGGCGAAACGGGTACTTTCAAGCATCCGACGTTCCAGGTGTACTCCAGCAAATCGAAGCCTTTGCGCCGGACATTTGGCTGGTTGGACTTGGACAACCCCGTCAAGAGAAGTTGATTGTCCATTCCCTCGGGAGTTTGCCTCCGTGCGTCGCCATCGGGGTGGGAGGCAGCATCGACGTTTGGAGCGGTATCGTCAAACGTGCGCCGGTTTTGTTCAGAAAGTTGAACTTAGAGTGGCTATACCGTTTGCTCAAGCAGCCTAGCCGGATGCGACGCCAAATGGCCCTGCCTAAATTCGCCTGGAAGGTTCTGAAAGACACGGCTAGACGTCCCTGAGTTTCTGATAAACCGCATTCCGAACCAATATCCTGTGCGAGCGGACGATATCCCCTGTGCGGCCAGGTTCGGCCGTTGACTCCAGGATCTTTGCAGGGTGACCTCGACCCCAAAAGACAAACTACGGGTGTAAGAGGAGAAACCAGCAAAATTCTTGGAGGTGTTTGGGGATGACACTTGGAAAGCCACAACTCGTGCCGCAGGCCCACAAAGCGCTCGACGACATGAAGTACGAAATTGCGGCTGAACTTGGATTGCCCGTGTATCAAGGCAGCGAGGATTACTGGGGAGAGATCGCAAGCCGTGATACGGGAGCCGTAGGGGGCCGCATTACAAAACGACTCGTTGAGTACGCTGAGCAGGTCTTAGCCAACGGCCAGGCGTAAACGCAGCGGACGGACACGCCGGGGAAAATGCAGTCGTTTTGTCAACTGAATAGGGAGCGCTTCAAGCGTTTCGTGTTGAAGAAAAGGACGGGTGCCCACCCGTCCTTTTCGGTTCTTCCGACCTTGGAACCGCCGCTTCATTGACGCGACCCTGCAAATGGTTTACCATAGGCTTGTTTTTTTAACCTTTCTAATGAGGGTAAAGGAGGAGACGCCCGTGGGATCACGCCGGTTGTTTACGTCCGAGTCCGTTACCGAAGGCCATCCGGATAAAATGTGTGATCAAATTTCTGACGCGGTATTGGATGAAATCCTGTCCCACGATCCAAATGCCCGCGTCGCCTGTGAAACGTCGGTAACGACCGGCTTGGTGCTGGTTTCAGGTGAAATTACGACATCCTGCTATGTGGACATTCCCAAAATCGTCCGCCGCACGATTAAGGAAATCGGGTATACGCGTGCGAAGTACGGTTTTGATTCGGATACGTGTGCGGTCATTACATCGATTGATGAACAATCTCCAGACATCGCGATGGGCGTCGACAAGGCTTTGGAATCGCGCAGCCAGGCAGACGCCGATTTGGAAATCGGTGCAGGAGACCAAGGGTTGATGTTCGGGTTTGCCTGTGACGAAACCCCGGAATTGATGCCGCTGCCGATTTCGTTGGCGCATAAACTGGCTCAGCGTTTAAGTGAGGTCCGCAAGGACGGAACCTTAGAGTACTTGCGTCCGGACGGAAAAACTCAGGTGACGGTGGAATACGAAGACGGCAAGCCAATCCGGGTCGACACCATCGTCGTTTCAACGCAGCACGACGAGGCGGTGGACCTCGAAACCATTTCTCGAGACGTGAAAAAACACGTGATCGCTGCGGTGGTTCCTGCCGAACTGCTCGATGACGACACGAAGTACTTTATCAATCCCACGGGGCGCTTTGTCATCGGCGGCCCACAGGGAGATGCCGGCCTTACAGGCCGCAAAATCATTGTGGACACCTACGGCGGGTATGCTCGACACGGCGGCGGGGCGTTCTCCGGAAAAGACCCCACCAAGGTCGACCGCAGTGCCGCATATGCAGCGCGGTATGTAGCCAAAAACGTTGTGGCCGCCGGACTCGCCAAAAAGTGCGAAGTTCAAGTGGCTTACGCCATCGGCGTCGCCAGTCCGGTATCCATTTCCGTGGACACCTACGGGACAGGCCTCATTGAAGAGGACGAGATCGTCAACCTGATTCGCCAAAACTTTGACTTGCGCCCGGCCGCCATTATCCGCGACCTCGACCTGCGCCGTCCGCTGTATCGAAAAACTGCAGCATACGGACATTTTGGGCGCCTCGATCTCGACTTGCCTTGGGAGCAGACCCATAAAGCGACTGCGCTTCGCGACGCAGCCCAAACGCTGTTGAACCGCTAATCATGCAAGGAATTTAAAAGATGGTTCAAATGGACCCCCAGAAACCTTGGGGTCCCCGCGAATTCTATAACATCACCCTTACCCCATTTCGGTGCAAACCAGGAAACTGGTTGCACCTATTTTTTTTGCCTCTCCCGTATTTCACCCGTTCCCATGTGTGTTCAGCAGGAAAGCAACAGCCCGGAAAAGAATACCTTTTGCACGACGTGCCGGGGGAAGTGCGTGTTGATTTGGCGGACAAAATGACTGTCTTAAAAGAGGCCATTGAACAGACCTTATCGGCCATTGCCGACGGTCGGGAGCGCGTGGAAGAAATCGTGCAAAGCACCCTCCTTGAAACGCAGCGTCTGGAAGCGGACCACAGCGAACTGCAACAGGCGGCAGCGGATGCCATTGCCACAGTCGAAGAGTTGAGCAAAAAATCGAAAACGGCAAGAGAACGGTTGGCTCAGGTCAATCGGGAGTTCCGAACACACAGTGAAGCGGATATGCGAAAGGCCTACGAGTACGCACAACAGCTCCACGGCGAATTGAGTCAATGGCGAGAACGCGAGTTTCACCTGCGCGCACGCCGCGACGACCTCGCACGCAGGCTCAAGGCTTTGCGCCAAACGGCCAGGCAAGCCGAAACGGTAATATTGAAGTTTAATCACGCGGCCCATTACTTGAATTCCGAGTTCGACGACGTCGCTGCTGTGCTGGAGATGGCCCACGAGCAAACTGTCCTTGGATTGCAGGTTCTGCAGGTTCAAGAAGAGGAGAAACGGCTTTTTGCTCAGAGGATCCACGATGGACCCATGCAGTCGTTGGCGAGCCTCGCGATGCTTTTACAAGTGCCGACGCCGCAAAGAGAAACGGAAAACGACTCCGCGCCAACGGGATTGGCGAAGACTCGTCTCAACGATGTTATCTCCGAGCTGCGGCAGGTCGTGTTCGATTTGCGTCCCCCGTTGCTGGACGACCTGGGGTTGGTTCCGACCCTAAAGCGCTACGCAGAGCAATGGGCGCAGTCTGTTGAGGGAGAGATTCGAATTCACTTGATTGGTTTGGAAGCGGCCTTAACCCCGACGGAGAAGGTGACGGTGTTTCGCAGCGTGCAAGAAGCCCTGCAAAATGTTGCAGAACACGCAGCAGCCACACGTGTCGACGTGACCTTGACGTATGGAGTCGGCGCACTGCGGGTGCAGATTGTCGACAATGGCCAAGGAATAGGGACGGTCGATTGGCAGGGGTGGCTGGAGAACGGGAAATTTGGCTTGGCGTTGACCAGGCAAAGGATACAACTGCTTGGAGGAAGCTTGCAGATTCTTGCGGCAGAGCCGGCGGGAACCCAGTTCACACTGGACATCCCGTTGATAAGGGGGACTGAACGTGACGCTGAATAGTCCAATCCGTATCGCGATCACCGACGACAACGAAAATTTCCGGGAAACCCTCAGAGATGTTCTGCAATACGAACAGGACATCCAGGTGGTCGGGATGTGGCGGCATGGGCAGGAGGCGCTGCACGGTTTGGAAACGGTTCGCCCAGATGTGCTGTTGTTGGATATCAACATGCCGACCATGAATGGAGTCGAGGCAACCAAACGCCTGCAGGAGAGGTTTCCCGAAGTCCGAATCATTATCTTGACGATGCACGACGACGAAGGTTACGTTCTGGAGACGCTGAAGTTGGGAGCGAGCGGGTATTTAGTCAAAGACGGTTCCGTCAGCGAAATTGTGCGGGCCATCCGCGAAGTCGCGGCTGGACGCGGGATTGTTCACCCAAGCGTGACACAAACGGTCATCGATCAATTTCACAGCCACGAGCAGTTGGACGACTCGTGGCAAGAAGTTCTCACTGCCCGCGAAATGGACGTTCTGCGTGAATTGGCTTTAGGCAAGTCCAACGACGAAGTGTCTGAGACCTTGGGAATCACTGTAAAGACCGTAAAAAACCACATTTCGAATATTTTCTCCAAGCTCGAAGTGACCGACCGGACCCAAGCTGTGATCACAGCCATGAAGAACCATTGGTTAAGTCCATGATAAAGCGGCAACACAACGACGTTTGCGGACAGGTGCGGAAAATCCGTTAGGCACAGAGAAAACCGGGCAGGTGTACAGGCGCCCCGGTTGCGTTTAAAGGCCCGCTGCATATAGTAAAGCAGGGGGTGAGGGCCATGGTCGAAGCTCTAGTGTTTTGGGCACTGGCCTTGTACGGAGCCTTGATGATCGTTTGGCAGTCTGTCAACCGCATCAAACGCAGGGTTGAGAAACAGCACCCAGTAAAGGTCATTCTGGTGGTGCAAAACGCAGAAAACTACATTGAGGGTGTGCTCAGGACGCTGCTGTTCACGACGTCCTTTGGACGGCGGGATCACGAGGTTTTCGTGATGGACATCGGTTCGACGGATGACACCGAACGGATTGTGCAGACCTTGGCGGAACGCGCCGATGGGCTGCGCTATACGCGGCTCTCCGGAGAAACGGATTTCTATCAGGAGTTGGAACGGGCATGTTGGGATTTTGACAGCGTGCGGTGCATCTACGACTTGAGGGTAAACGGCATGGCCCACGACGTCACGGCAGATATGCTGTCCTTGTGCCAATAGGCGAACGGGGCAATAGGTGCAAACTTGAGGTACGGGACCATCCACCCATGCACATGGGCGGGTGGTCCTGTTTAGAGTGCGTAGAAACGCGGATTCGAGCAGCTACGCGTTGACAGCTGAGTGTTAAGGGCCGCGTGTTAAAATTAGGGGTCTAGGAAGCGGGAATGGAAGTGCTGGATCCCTGAAATCCACGAGGAAAACTATGTTAAATTGAGGTAAATAAAACCTACTATACTAGCAATTCTTCACTGCAACGTTATATAATTCTACTGTCAGGGACCCCCGGTACCCGCGACCATTTTCAAGTGTGCATTGTCGGAATTGTTGGTTTCTTGCTGTTCGCAACGCGCGTCTAGGCGATGGATTGCACAGTGCACACACCACAGCACTTCAGGTTGGAAAAGCCATCTGAGGAGGAATTGCTTATGTCACTAAAATTGAAAGCAGCAGCAATTTTGGGCGCGATTGTACTGTTCTCTCTCGCAGCTCAAGCGGGTTGGGGAATTGGTCCAGACCTATTGATTGGTTAAACACCGCTGAGTGAGCCGGGTTTCCCCGGCTTATTCACTCTCTACGCTTGTCGAATGAGGTGGGATTTTGGCTTTAGAATCGTTAGCGATTATCGCAGGTGTGGTTATCGGGTGGATGAGGAAGGGTTCGCTGCTGTCCTTGACCAACCTTCGTTTGCGATGGATCTGGCTCCTGCCCATTTCGTACGTTTTACAGTCGGTGTCGATTCACCTTCTGAATGGCGTGTTGTACGAAGCAGCGATCATGTTTAGTTATCTAGCGCTTCTTGCGTTTAGTCTATTCAACGTTAAAGTACCTGGTCTGCTTTGGACGCTCGGGGGCACACTGTCCAATTTTGTCGTTATGTTAGCGAACGGGTTGCGCATGCCTGCGTATCTTCCTCCTATTGAAAAACTCACACCTCAGGTCGTTCCACTGTTGGAGCATGGAGGGCTGGGGAAGAGTATTGCTATGAGTTCAGCGACGCACTTGAACTTTCTCGGGGATATCTTTTATTTAAAGCTGATTCCCCCGACGTTGGTGAGTATTGGAGACATTTTGTTTGCCATAGGAATTGTACTCTTTATTCAAAAGACGATGACTTCAAGAAAGGCAGGGATGAAGGGTGAGCAGGATTCAGTCACGGCGCCGTAGTCTAGCCATCTTGTATGCTGCGGCATTATGGGCAGGACTTGCGGCCTGGGCCATTGTGAAATATCCTGCTTTCTTGATTCCTGAGTGGGTTGTTTTTTACACCTTGGCGGGACTGCTGGTCTTGGTGCAGAGGTTCTCCATCCCAGTTGCCCGGCAAAACACATTCAACCTTGAGACAGCCTACCTTATTGGATTTGGGTTGATTTATCCCGTTCATGTTATCGCATGGGCAGGGTTGGCCTACGCCGTAGTTTCAAGTTTTTCATATCGAAAAAAATGGTACGCACAAGTCATCAATGCTTGCGGATTTACGATTGGTGCAGTGGTAGCAAGAATTGTCGAACTCCAGATGGTACATGTTCATACATTGCCATCAATAGTTGATTTGGTTCCGATCGTTGTATTTTCCATGGTTTACGTGGCGATCAACATTCTTTCGGTATTGATTTATTTCGTCTTAATTAAAGGCAGCGAAGGTTTTGGTGAATTGAGAAATATTGTGGCTAAGGAATTTTGGTTCATCTACGGGATTACCGTATTGATTGGCCTATTGCTTAGCATCGTAATTAAAGACGCCGGCTTAGCTGGTGCCCTTTTGTTTACCGCACTCATTCTACTGTTTGCTTACTCATACCGAGATTATTTTAAAATGGCGAACCACTTTAAGGAACTGGCTGTCCGAGACGAATTGACCGGTCTGTTCAATCACCGCTGGGTGCACTCGAAGATGGACGAGTTGATTGACTCGAGACAGCCGTTTGCCTTGTTGATGATGGATATCGACCACTTCAAGCGCTACAACGAGGTGTGGGGACACGTACAGGGGGACGAGGCTCTCAAACGACTGGCAGAGATTCTGTTGGTGCAAAGGACCCAAAATGGAGAAGTCTCAAGATACAGCGGCGAGGAGTTTGCAGTTTTACTCATCGGGTACGACATTCACCAGGCGGAAGTCATGGCTGAGCAGTACCGCAAAGCCATTGAAGAGGCAGAGTTTCCCGGTGCCGAACGCCTGCCGGGCAATAGGCTGACCGTCAGCATTGGCGTGGCCCAGTATCCAGAGTTGGCGGAAAACAAGCGAGACCTGCTCATCAAGGCGGACGATGCGCTGTACAAGGGGAAATTCACAGGGCGGAACAAGGTCTCCATTTACATGTCACTCTTGGACGAAATGCAAAAGGAACTGAATTTGGGCGAGACCGACCAGGAAATCATCAAGACCATTAAGGTCTTTTTAGCGATTTTAAACTCCAAAGACCGCTACACCTTTGCGCATACCGAACGGGATGTGCGCTATGCGGAAGCTCTGGCCAAGAAAATCGGATTGGAAGAGGAAAGGATTCGGTATCTTCGCTTTGGGGCGTTTTTGCACGACATCGGAAAAGTTGAGGTTCCTCTTGAGATTTTAACGAAACGCGGTCCGCTCACGCGCAGCGAATGGGAAATTATGAAAAACCACGTGATCGTAGGAGAGCGCATTGCACAGCCAATCGCGAGCTTGGCGCCCTGTCTCCCCATTATTCGCCACCACCACGAACGCTTTGACGGAACCGGGTATCCAGATGGCTTGAAAGCCTGCGACATTCCTCTGGAAGCCCGCATCTTGACCATTGCAGACAGCTTTGACGCGATGACCACCAGCCGCCCCTACCAGCGCAAGAGGTCCATGGAAGAGGCATTTCAAGAACTCAAATTCTGCTCTGGACACCAGTTTGACCCGGCGCTCGTCGATCCATTCATCGAAGCTGTCCAAGAGATCGGGTTGCTGGCCGACGAAAAAGAAGAAGAACTGGCGTGAATTTCTGCAAGGGTGTACACAAACCAAGGGGCCTGCCGCTCACTCGCTGGCAGGCCCCTTGGTTGACCCGGTATCCATCCGTAATAGGTATATCCGTAATGGACACATCTGATTGAAGAACTCCTCCAATCAAGGACACTCCAGTTATGGACACACCCCATGCCCATCAAGGTAAGCAGCCACGGATAAACAGTTTCGCCAGAGCGTTAAATAATTTTTCCTAATGAGTATGGAT
>NZ_JAJFNK010000022.1 GCF_021739485.1 Alicyclobacillus tolerans | reverse complement strand
CAACTACAGAAGTGGATCGACGGTCTACCCAGCTATATCAAGGCCTATCTCCCTGTTTTGGTCTGCGAAAGTTGAGTATCTAACTAATACTTTATTGCACGTAATTTTCCGTTTTGACAAAGTTTAATGGGATTCGACACAATGCACACGATTTCTCGATGAAGCTATTGCTTTTTTAGAAACATATTGTATCTTTATACTAACATTGTTCTTTAAAAAGAACAACATATTCGCTATTTGAGTTGATAGTTTTTGTTGATTCTTTGAATTTAGACCAAACCATTTGGGGGAATCTATCGTGACGAGAGTTCTGCTTGTGGGTGAAATATCAAATTCTAAGCACTTGATCAAAGGGCTATTCAGACGGGGAATGTTGGCAGGCATTGCGGACCCGGGGGTTTTGAACAATCCATTTATCTTCCGATTGATTCACACTGACTTATTTGCAAACTACATCGATGCCCTTAGTCTGTCACAGGCTTCTTGTGTGGTGGTGAAAAATCACAACGTAAACCATGACGCAGTTGTCGTGGATTCGGCGAAAAGAGGTTTAGCCGCCAACAAACACGTCTTCGTCATGTCAAGGCCCTTGATGTCTCCGATTCAACTTGCGGCTCTAAAGGCCATGGCCTGGCAAAAAGGCCGGGTTTTAATGGTGGGGGAGGTCATGGTGAATCCTTTGACCGGTCACAAAAAATCCGGGGCATCGAAAGAAGCCAAGGATTTCAGGGAGTTCATCCAGTTCCTGCAATGGTTGGATCGACACCCAGGTTAACACGTCTCCAAACCACATCCGAGGACACCGTCTTCCTTTAGCCCTTCGCCTTTGCACAGTCTGTGTTTGGTTTTTTACGGACCCGGTGTGGTGGCAAGGTGTTTGGGATTTCGACCAAGGTTTGAACGGGGACTTCGAGAACATCAGCGATCCGCGTAACTACTTGAATCGATGGATTACCTTGAATTTGACGTTCGATTGTGCTCAGGTAAGACTTTGCCACGTCAGCACGCTTAGCCAGTTCAGATAGAGACATGTGTTTTTCCTTCCGCAGTTCGCGAATGCGTTGTCCAATCACCTGGAAGACTCCCTATAGGTGGCAAAAAAATTTGCAGACCGCAACATAAACCCGCTGCCCCAAATGTAAATATGCCACCGTATTTGCAAAAGCTTTTGTTCTTAATAATAGACGAAAATACATAGATTATGCAATTAAAAACAAAAGTGAGCCAATGTACGGGCATAAATTGTTCTTCATAATGAATAATAGCTAACTTGAAGTCTTTTTCTCCTCTCTTGGGTTCGCCACTTTTACACGCCCCAATCATCACTTTGTCTCAAACCCAGTATGTAAACCCTGACTTTGTCACACTCCTAAAGGTATATGCGTCAATTAAATGAAAACCAACAGCTTGTTGCTGTGAAGCAGACTGACGCTGCGCGGTGGGACGGGTAGAACGTTCGACCATGGGTTTCACCGTGCGTTCCAATAGCAACTGTATAAGGAGAGGATACTGTGGCAAGGCCGTTTGGCAAGTTTGATTTAGACAAGTTACATCTAGAGATGCCTCATTTGGGCAACGTAGACCTCGGCAAAGTCAGGCTGGGCAAGGCGGTTTTAATCCCGACGCTCTTTATGTTGACATTGGCTACAGGGTGTGGCACCGCTCAGCAGAATGCCGCGCAACCGGGGACGAACGCCAGTACAGCGAATGCAACTCAAAATACGGCTGGAAGCAGCGCAACCGGTTCGAACAACGCCACGTCGAACGCAGGCAATTCAACGGCGGCAACCCATACCGCCAATGGAACCAATACGGCAAACGCGGCCGGCACGAATGCAGCCCCAAATGGCACGTCCAATACCGCGTCCCATGGCACAGGGAGCGTAGCAAGCAAGTCAGCGGAATCGGCTTCCAGCGCACAGGGTGTTGCGATTACACTGGAGAACATACAGATTGGGGACAAAAGTGTCGTTTTCACCACAACCCATGGCAACATGCAAACAGCCTACCAGAACCCTCACATTGTGACCGGAAGTCCGGACCAGTTTGTGGTTACTTTGGTCAATATCCATCCTGGCAAGTATAAAACCCCTTTAAACGAGGCGATTCAATCCAATTGGGCGTCGTCCATGAAGGTCGTCCGCACAGGGGGCAATTTGGTCTTTTCCTTTGACCTCAAACCAGGTATTACGTCAGTGACTCCGAGCATTGGTGCCGGAGACATGATCATGTTCACATTTAAATGATTCCATGTGATCCCATGTGATTCCATGGGGTGGGACTTTGCCGTTTTTGTAAAACTGCGGTATTCGCATCTGCAAATCGCCTGATTTGTGTGTCACGTTTGCCATTCCCCGCGCTATGCATACAGTAGGTCCTTTTAAGACGGTTCCAAGGGTGATGCATCATGGCGACGGAAGAAGAGGCGACGACACCTAAAGGCCCAGCTCCGCCCACAGCGTCAACAAAAACTCAAGCCCCATCGCAAGCGGAAGTGGAAACTGCAAATGGCGCTGGAGCTCAAGGTTCCATTGCAGTCATACTGAACCATATTGCCGCATTGGAAGAGCAGGCATCTGTACTGGCGCGCAACGGTTTCGATGTAACGGATGCGTCCAAGGAGTTAGACGGTCTCCGGCGACAACTTCAACATGACGTCTCAATCAATCTGACACTCAACCGGGTTCGGCTGTCGCTGGCTAAAGCAGAGGGAAGGCAGCGGTTCTTGCACAGTCCATGGCCTGCCTTGATGTTCGTTTATGAACTGTTGATATTGACCGGTTGGGCAGTGCTGATCGGTTTCCTTCACACCTATATTTACCGGAACTATGTGGAGCAAAGCGTTTGGCCCTTGCTTGTGTCCCTGCCGCCTGCGGCCGCTGTTGGGTCGATTGCGTCCAGTTCGTACGCGTTGACCAGTTTGTACCGCCACATTGCGGATCGGACCTTAGATGCTGGACTGAGCACTTGGTACCTCATCAAGCCGGTCATTGGCGCGGTGGCGGGGAGTTTCATCGGGATCATTGGCAGTGTGGTGTTAAACGTGGTGGGTGCTTCGGGCGACAGCGCTCACGCGGTGTTTCTCGGCGTGGCGTACCTTGCGGGGGCGAACCCGGATTTCACAGAGAATCTGACGAGTCAGTTTCGCCAGCGGGTGTTAGGGGGCTCCAACTCAAAACCCAGTGCCAATTCGAGTTCCAATTCGAGGTCCCATTCGGACTCCAATTGGCCGGCTTGATAAAACCAATACCCTTTGAACACACTGCAGACGGACGTTGACTCTGCGACCCTCCCTCTTGGTTGTCGACCCCAAAAGACCCCCCATGCAAAGAGCCAGTCCCCCGGACTGGCTCGGTCTAACTTCGACACTTTAAAAGCCCTTCAACTCTTTTCCTCCCATTCTACTCTTCGATGGCTCTTCGACTCTGTTATTGCGTCTTTCATTCTTGTATCGCGTCATGTATCGCGTTTTTCATCCTTCGATCACGTCGTCTCCGACCAGGGTCAGCTGCACATTGTCGATCAGCCGGGCTTTGCCGACGAATGCAGCGACAGCCAACATGATGGGGCCTTCGAGCTTTTCCAGCGGTTCCAGCGTGTCCCGGCTGACGACCTCGGCGTAGTCCAGCACGACCATCGGTTCATTTGCAATTCTTTGCCGCATTTCCTCTGCAATGGACGTTCCAGAACGTACACCCTCCATCAGGGTCTGTTTCGCCTCCTGAAGGGCCTTGTAAAGGACGGTCGCGTGCGGGCGCTCCTCGTCGGTGAGGTAAACGTTTCGCGAGCTTTTGGCTAAACCATCCGCTTCGCGCACGGTAGGTACGGTGACGATTTCGGACGGGATATTGAGGTCGAACACCATCCTTTGGATGAGCAGGGCTTGCTGCCCGTCTTTTTGTCCAAAGTAAGCTTTGTCTGGCATTGTGATGTGCAACAGTTTACTCACTACAGTGGTTACGCCGCGAAAGTGCGTAGGACGGCTGGCTCCGCACAGTGTTTGGCCGAGCCCGGCGAGTTCGACGGTCGTGGCCAACGGCTTTGGATACATCTCCTCTACGGATGGCAGAAACAAAACGTCGCATCCGCCGTCCTGAAGCAGCGTCTCATCGCGGGCGACGTCCCGCGGATAGTTTTCAAAGTCCTCGTTGGGACCGAATTGGGTCGGATTGACGAAAATACTGACTACGACAAAGTCCGTTCCGGTTTTGGCTGCTTTGAGCAGGGCTAAGTGTCCATCGTGAAGGTAGCCCATGGTTGGAACCAAGCCGATGCTTTTGCCTGCAGACCGGGCTTCGCGGACGAGTTGACGCACCTGTGCAATGCTTTGCGCAATTCTCATTGGCCTTCACCTCTCAGCAGCGGTGTCAGTTCGTCGAATTCCTCGGGTCTCAACCGTGCGGTTTGGTCTTCTCCGGGAAAACCTCCGTTTGTCACTTCTTGAATGTACACTGAGGCCGCTTCTTGAATCACCTGGGCGACATTCGCGTAACGCTTGTTGTGTTTTGGGATATACCCGGAAGTATACCCAACCATATCGTGAAACACCAAGACTTGTCCGTCGCAGAACGGTCCAGCGCCGATGCCAATGGTTGGGATGGAAAGGCGGGAAGTGATGAGTTCAGCCAATTCAGCCGGCACCATCTCCAGTACCAGGGCAAATGCCCCGGCCTGTTGAAGCGCCAGCGCGTCTTCCAACATGCGCTCCGCCGCCTCTCTGGTCCGCCCTTGCACGGAAAACCCGCCTAAGGTGTGAACGGATTGAGGGGTTAAACCCAGGTGGGCCATGACCGGGATTCCAGCCTGGACGATCCGTTGGACCGTAGCCGCGACTTCCTGCCCGCCTTCTAACTTGACGGCTTGAGCTCCGCCTTCGCGCAGCAGCTGCGCAGCGTTTTGCATGGCTTGGTCTGCGGAGATTTGGTAGGTCAAAAAGGGCAGGTCGGCAACGATGAGGCTGTGGTGTGCGCCGCGGGAGACCATCTTGGTGTGATAAATGATGTCTTCAAGTGCCACTGGAATGGTTGTGGTCTGTCCTTGAACGACCATTCCCAGTGAATCCCCGACAAGCAGGATGTGGACACCCGCTGCGTCAAGGAGGACGGCGGTCGGGTGATCGTAGGCGGTCAGCATGGCAATCTTCTGACCGGCTTGTTTCATTTTCAGCAGCGTTTTGACAGTGACGGATTTGGTCACAACACATACCCCCCAGAAAGTTATTGGAATGCTCGGGACGGTCGAACACTTGCGCAAAATTTTCGCAGTTCGGCCGGTACCAGACTGCCTTTGACGGCAGACCGTTCGGCGGGGCGCAGCCAGTCAAGTGGTTTTGCCAAGCGCCGAATACACGTTCAAAGCGGTGGGGTTGGTCTTTAGTTCCCTTCAGTGAGACAACGCGTTCCGTGAGACAATCGCGGGAAAAAAGTCCTCGCGTCCGCGCACCGGCTAAGGTCTGCGCAACAGGTGTCACAGCCTATAAGGCACGCACAGGCACACAAAAAGCAGCCTGTCAGCAGAATTCCTCTCGCATGAGTTCCTCCATCGAGGTTCCTCTCGCAGGATTCCTCCAGCACGATTCCTATTGTAGCAAAGCATCGTCCCGCCGAGAAAGATCGAGTTCCCGCTGAAACAACTCGGCAATCGTGTGGTGGCCCCGGTCGTTCGGGTGGATGGGACGGCCAAACGGGATCGACAGGTCCTCCATTCTCCCCGTACGGTAGTTGAACACCATGGCCGCTTCCTGGCCGAGAAACGCGTTGTGCGCGTCGACGAGGCGAAATTTTGAAAGTTGCGCACGAGCTCGAATGACCTGGTTGATTTGTCCAATGGAGTAGGCTGCCAAGGGGGTGTTGGGCAGTGGATTGTACATCGTCGACATCAACACGTACGGGATGTCCTGTTTCTCCAGTAACAGGCATATCCGCTCGAGAAAAAAGGCAAATTCCGCGGCAGCATGCTGAACGACCTGTTGTGGATGCGGGTGGCCGACGACTGCGTAGTACGTTCGACGCAGGTCATTTCCTCCAATCATCAACGTAACGACGTGGGTTCTGGTCCACACATGAGGCGGTATATTGGAAACGGCCGTGTATAATTGGCGCGCCGTCCAGCCGTTTTTAGCGATGACAACGGTGTTTTGGCAAATGTTTTTTGTCTTTAAATAACGATCCAAAAGCCCGACGAAACTCCGGGACGGATGGGAGGCGCTGTAACCGTAGGTAATGGAGTCGCCGAGGCCCACATACCAATCGCGGATCACGAGGATTCTCCTTTCGCAGTGTTGCATGGTGACAATACATGCGTTGACTCTGCGGATTGACACAACCACCGCTAACGAGAGCCCAAAGTGTCCTTGTCCCTGGACGGATATCCCTTGCGGAATGAGCACAGGGCGCATTAATTAAAGTGTAATCCGCACCAAACTCACGAGGAGGGAACCATTCATGTACGGTGTATTTGGCGGCTATACTCGTTGGGCAGTTGTGTTCCTGATTATCTTCGTTCTGTTCTTCCTCTTGGTCCCTGGCTACACAGCCACAACCTGCACAACCACCCCGGTTGTCTAAAGAGGTGTTGATGGTTTGGTTTGACACTTCGCAGTGGAAGAAGGCTGTTTGCCCGACGGCAGCAGCCTTCTTCGCGATTCTTCGGGCTGCATGGGGGCGTGTTCGCTTGCCTTGGATGAAAATACATCTCTTAAATATCCTGCAAATCGGTTGACACGCGGCCTTCAGACTAGAATAATAATCACTAATTTTGGGCGATTGTGTTGGGACGAGCGACAGAGGAGTGGATTACAGAATGCGGCCGGGTTTACTGGATTTTTATCGAAAGAACCGCGCTATGAAAACAGTGCGGGAGGTTTTGCGGCTTCTGCCGATGATCCCGTTGGTCCAAACAGCGAATTCGTATGGGCCTGAGGGTCAAAAGACCGCTGATTTTGAAACCTGCGCCAAACTTGGACAAGCCCCTAAGCACCATGGGGTCGCGAATCGAGCCGCGAAGTCTGTGCTGGTGAGCAGTCGATGAGCCGGGCGCCGAGTTTTACAGTTCAGGTTCCGGCCACATCTGCCAACCTTGGACCGGGTTTTGATTGCATGGGGGTCGCACTCAATTTATTTAATGAAATGACGGTCGAGGCAGAACGACCCTTTGAGGTGGACATTGAAGGCGAATCCGCATCTCTTTTGCCCACAAACCGTGATAACGCCGTCGTACAGACGATGCAAGTACTGTTTGACAGGGTTGGCGCTGCAGCCATTCCGGATTTTAAACTTCGTCTAGTCAACCGAATTCCCGTGGCTTCAGGACTGGGGTCGAGTGCCACTGCGATTGTCGGAGGCCTTCTTTTGGCCAATGCGTTGGTGGAGTGGTACGAACCTAAAAGGGCTCTAAGCCGTACTGAACTTCAAGACTTGGCCACCGAATTGGAGGGCCATCCCGATAACGTTACGCCGGCTTTGCGGGGCGGGGCATGCCTGATTTGCAGCGACGACAAAGGAGGCAGCCAGACTTTCGCCATTCCGGTTCCGGACAACCTGTTTTTTGTTGTCGCGGTGCCTTACTTCATGCTCCCGACAAAGGAATCGCGAAACGTGGTGCCGATGACAGTTCCCCGCGAGGACGCCGTTTACAACATCTCCCAAGCCGCAAGGTTGGCTCTGGCCCTTGGCACAGGACAGCTCGATATTTTGCGCGGAGGGTTTGGCGACAAACTCCACGAACCTTACCGCCGCAGTCTGGTCCCTGGCTGGAAGGACGTGCACCAAAAGGCGATTCGGGCTGGGGCCATTGCGACGACACTCAGCGGTGCGGGACCATCGATGCTGGCATGGTGCGACGATGAAAGCACGGCTTGGCAGGTTGCGGACCAAATGACTTTGACTTGGCGGGAACACAACATTCCGGCGCGAACCGAGGTTTATCAGGCCAGTGCCAAGGAAACCACCGTCGTTCGCGAATAAAGTGAACACAACCCCCTGCTGGAAACCGGCGGGGGGTTCTTTATTTCTGGTTCCGTGGTTTCTCTTGCGAAATTTGGTGCTGTTTGCGGTTTTTCTGGAGGTTTAAAATATAGGTGAATTCTCTGAAAGGAGGGGTACCTGGCAAACGCCGACTCCTCGACGCGACGAGTGCATGAATTGTAGTATCGGCAGAGACTGAAAGGATGATGAACCATGCGCAGAACAAACGCAAAGGACACCGGGAAGGTGATTGTCGTTGAGGGAAAAACAGACAAAGAACGGGTCCTAAAGGTCCTTGAAGAGCCGGTCCGGATTGTCTGCACGCGTGGTACACTGAGTTACGAAAAGCTTGAGGAACTCATCCTTCCGTTACAACAAGAAGATGTGTATATTTTGGTGGATGCGGATGAATCCGGTATGAAACTCCGCAACCAGCTCAAACAAGAGCTTCCGAATGCACATCACCTGTATACGCGAAAAATGTATCGCGAAGTCGCGCGAACCCCTATGGAATATTTGGCCAAGCTGTTTCAAGATGCGCACTTTGCGGTGGATGCCCGGTGGCTCGCCGCAGACGGCCGCGTATAAATGCACTCGTAGTTCGATGCAGGTTAATTCGCATTGAGGATAAATGCAACGCCCAGTTTTTGTTAGATTTGCCTTGTCTCCCGGGCATACACCCTCCCCCTTTACAGTGAGAGCACATATCCTAAACTATCTCACGGACAAGGAGGTTGGTTCTAATGTACGGAGTATTTGGAGGCTACACAAGATGGGCGGTTGTGTTTCTCATCATCTTCGTGTTGTTTATCTTGCTGGTTCCGTACGGAGCTGGCTATTGATCCAAACCGGTGGAGGGATACGGTCACGGGGGACGTCCCAGAGCTCATGTCAACATGGGCTCTCGGCGGCGCCCCCTCTTTTTTTAGGGGCGTCCAGCAACATGTCCTGTTCGCCGCCGTCATTTTGCCCCTGTCTCCACATTTGCTCTTACCTCCATTTTGCTTTGACCTCAATATGCTATGACCTCCTTTCGTGCCGCTTCGGACGTGTCCGTTGTACCTATGGCTTTTGCAGGGACTATCTTCAATTTTTGGGGCTCACTATGCGACACGGATGAGCTATGGACTATGCCAAATAGCTCGCACAGACTACCATTGCCTAGCCGATTTGCATCTGCCGAATTTTATCGGGGAGCCGTACACTTCTGTGCGAGGGGGTTCATCGGTAACGGATGACCCGGTCCGGTTAGGCCTTTCACAGTGATCGAAGATCGGCCCCGGCTTGGAGGTGCACCATGGAAGACTTTGTCGTGATGAAGAGGTTTCAAGCTGTGCGTTCGCAGTCCATACGGTCGATGAGTACGCGGTCTCAAATGAAAGTCATCGGGAAACTTTTATTGTATCCTGCTGTAAATTCCGGCGCTGACAAACTTTTAGAAGACGCCTTGGTCCGTATAAGCGATGTGGAAATGAGCGAGCTGCTTCGCGTTTACATGAACTTCAAGCAGACACTCAGTTCAGAGCAATTTTGGCGCATGTACGTCGATGCGTTTGAGTTCTCGAGCGAATCTTCACTGTATTTGGCGGACTTACTGCCGGCTTCGGAACGCGATAACCTGCGCTCGCGGCTGACGGGAGTCTACGTCCGTACCGGGTTCACCTGGCATATGCACGAATTTCCGGATTATCTTCCGCTGGTCTTAGATTTTGTCGCCTCATCGCCGCGCGCTCAAGCGACGGCTGTGCTGACAGAACTGCAGCCTGCCTTGCGGCGGCTCTACGATATTTTGCGCGGTGCTGAAAATGCATACGCCCCATTAATTCGAGCCTGTCTATTGCTGTCCGAACGATTCTTGGCCCCAGTGACAAGCTCCCAGGAACCGCAATTGCACGCGGTTGCCAAGTAGTTCTGGGAAGGGATGAGAAACGTGCAAACGTCAAATACCCATTCAACACATGCAGATTCAACGGGTTTCATGCGGCGAGACTTTAACCGTTCGCCGTTTATCGTTATTTGGGAAGTTACGCGGGCTTGCCAGCTGCACTGTCTGCATTGCCGGGCAGAGGCGCAGAGGCACCGCGATCCTGGTGAGCTCAGCACGGCTGAGGGTAAGCGCCTGATCGACGAGATCGCCGGCTTGGACAAACCCTTGTTGGTGTTCACCGGAGGCGACCCGCTGGAACGCGAGGACCTGTTTGAACTCATCGAGTATGGAACAAAGCAGGGCTTGAAGGTTTCCATTACTCCGAGCGCAACCCCGAAAGTGACGCACGAGGCGATTGCTAAAGCCAAAAGCGCCGGTCTGGAACGCTGGGCGTTCAGTCTCGACGGGTCGACGGCGGAAATCCACGACCGCTTCCGCGGCACCAAGGGCTCTTATGACCGCACCATCTACGCGCTGAACGTGCTGCGCGAGCTGCAGATTCCAATTCAGTTGAACACGACCGTAAGCCGCTACAATCTGACGGACTTGCAAAAGATTGCGGAACTGGCCGCACAATACGATGCTACGCTTTGGAGTGTATTCTTTTTGGTCCCGACTGGAAGAGCCCGGGCCAAAGACATGATCAGTGCCGAAGAGCATGAACAGGTGGTTGAGTGGCTGTACGAGTTGTCCCAATCCAGCTCGTTTGACGTCAAAACCACGGAAGCGCCGTATTACCGCAGAGTTGTCTTGCAGCACCGAAAAGAGCAAGGCGCTGATGGTATGGCGCGTCCCATCCATGACCCGAAGTCCTTGCGGGCCGCCATGGGAGTCAACGATGGCAATGGATTCGTATTTATCTCGCACCTCGGAGACGTGAGCCCCAGTGGTTTTCTGCCGTTGGTCGCGGGCAACGTCCGAGTTCAGTCGCTGGCCGAAATCTATCGGGAATCCCCGATGTTCCAAAACCTGCGCAATCCCGACTTGCTCAAAGGCAAGTGCGGAATCTGCGAGTTCCGCAAGGTGTGCGGAGGGTCGCGGGCGAAGGCGTTCTCGATGACCGGCGATTATATGGAAAGTGACCCGAGTTGCGTCTATCAACCGCAGGTGCTGTCTCACACCATATAGCAGTTCGTTGACATCCGTTGAACCGTCTTTTTGGACGAAACCCGTGAACAACCGCTGATGAAGCAAGGCCGTTAAACAGGGGGCGACAGGGCTCCCTGTTTTTTGCGTGTACGCGCGTGAATTGCTGGTGCTTCGTGTCGGGAAAATAGTATGAGCGCAGTTTAAAACTGCGTGACGCAGCGCACAATGCGAACTCGAACCTCGTTTTATGATAAGGACAAAAGCACGAAGGCGTCTGCAAACGCCCGCTGGTCCGAAGGGACCTTACAGTGCAAAGGAGGTCCTCGCGATGGAAAAAAACTTGGTGGAGCTGGACGTTCGCCCGATTTTAAAAGCTAAACAAGAGCCGTTTCAAGTGATCATGGAGGCCGTAGGAAAGTTAAACGACGACGACGTGTTGGAACTGCACGCGACATTCGATCCCGCTCCCCTCAAAAAGGTATTGGGGAAACAGGGATTTCAGTCCGTAGTCAAAAAACAAGCCGACGACCACTACATTATTCAGTTCTATAAAAATGGCGGAGACTTGAGCTTTTTTCACATCGACAACCGCGGATTGGAACCCCCTGAACCCATGGTAAGGACTCTCGACCTGCTCGATACTGAGGCCGAGTACGGGACAGGGGCGTTGGGACTTGAGATTTGGAATGAACGAGTACCCGCATTTCTGCTGCCTGAGCTCGAAGAGCGAGGGTTTGCTTACGATATCAATGACTTAGGCAATGGAACTGTAGTCATTCAAATTCACAAATAAGAATTCGAGGGGGTGACGAAATGGCAGGGATTGTAACACACCAATCCCCGGAGTTCTCACTGCCGATGCGCTATATGCTGACCTCAGTGCTTGGATTTGGTCTGTTTGCGCTCGACTTGTTGTCCGAGTCGGTGGGGTTGGGAACCGGAGCCGCACTGAGCCCAGCGATTGTCGCACTGACACACCTTTTGACGCTCGGAGTCCTTTTGTCCTTCGTGATGGGGGCGGTGTACCAACTCGTGACGGTTGCGTTTTTGATCCCGGTGCGCGGCGTCAAACTGGCCAAGGTCAATTACTACGCATACGTCGTTGGAGTGGTGGGTCTGTGGGCTTCGATGCGCGGGTGGTTCGTTCCGGGGCTGCTTGGCTTTGGCAGCTTAGTGGTGCTTTCACTCTACGTCTACGCGGGGATTATCCTGTCATCTCTAGCCCCCTCTGCGGTTCGCGGTCCGATGCGGTGGTTTGTCCAGGCAGCGCACATTTATTTGATCCTCGCGATCACGATGGCGTGGCTGATGGTCGCATCCTTCACATTCGGCATTTTGTCGTCTTGGTATACGGAATTGCTGGCAACCCACATTCTGCTTGCAGTCAGCTTCTTTAGCTGCTTGATATTCGGATTCACGTATAAGCTTTTGCCCATGTTTACGCTGTCTCACGGTTTTTCGACGTGGCGGCAGAACTATGTGTTTTACGGCTTGAATGCGGGGATCTGGTTAATTGTTGCCGGTGTCTGGACCCGTTGGCTGCCCATTGGGATCCTCGGAGCCATCTCTGCGACGGCGGCGTTTGTGTTACAGATTTTTGACGTCCGGGAAATGATGAAAAAGCGAATGCGCAAGAAAATTGAACACCCCATTCGCTTTACAGCCGTCGCGGTCGCTTTTGGCGCGACAACGAGTTTACTGGTTTTCGTTTTTTTGGCCAGCCGCAGTCCGCAAAGCGTCTGGCAGGCTCTCGTTGGGTTCTACCTTTTAGGCTGGGTGGTCCTGACTGTAATGGGGTACTCGTACAAGATTGTGCCCTTTCTCATCTGGACCAAACGTTTCGGCGGCCAGGCTGGACGTGATAAGGTGCCGACGATTGCACAATTGCTGGACCTGGACACAAGCCGGTTGATGTTCGTCGCATTTCTGGCAGGGCTTGTGCTGCTGACCATTTCCATCGGTTTCACTTGGAAAATTGGCGCCGTGCTGGGAGCTGTGTTGTTGGCCATCGCCATTGCCCAATACCTTGTGCACATGGTTCACGTACTGGATTTGCGCAAACTGCCAAAGGAGTTGAAGAATCATGATTAACGTGGAGGAAGTTCGCCAGGCGTTGACAGGGGTCCTCGACCCGGAGCTGGGCCTCAACGTCATTGAACTCGGCCTTGTCTACGAAATCAACGAAGTTGCAGAAGGAGACCTCGTCATTAAGATGACCATGACGACGCCGGGATGCCCGATGCACGACAACATCAGCGATGCGGTGGACTGGGCCGTCATGCATGTCGACAATGTCGCCAGCGTGAAAGTGGACGTCGTTTGGGACCCCCCTTGGTCGCCGGACATGATGACTGATGATGCGAAGGCAAAACTGGGTTTCTAAAGAGAGAGGTGAGCGCGCGCTGTAAGCGCGCGTTTTGCATTGTGCGCGAAGGCGAAGACCTCAGCTCAGGTCATCCTCGTGCCGCAAGCCGTCCTTGTACAACCCGGCAGTCAACACCTCGTGTAAGACGACGGCGTTGTTGTGAACGGTATCCTTGGCCGCGTAGAGCAAAGTGACGGTTCCTTCGCGTAACCACTGTAAAAGCTGCTGCATTTGCGACATCTGTTCGGGAACGCTTGTGAGTTCTTCGGTGTAACGCCGCTTGAACTCTTCAAAGCGTTCCGGGTTGTGGGAGAACCACTTGCGCAGGTCTGAACTGGGTGAAACGGCCGGCATCCACGCATCCCAGGGGGCGTTTTGTTTTGCGATCCCGCGCGGCCACAACCGGTCCACGAGCACCCGCTTGCCATCGTCCGAAGATGCGGCATCGTAAACGCGTTTTACCCTCAATTTTCGTTCGACCGTTTCGTCGGCCATATCCCATTCCTCCTAACAACCGCCCTGATTGTCCTCGTCCTTTCCTTATAATACCACTTTTCGTTTCGTTCTAAGGGGCTTCAAAGCCGCGGCGTCAAGCTTTGCTCGCAGATGTTTTGCTTGGCGTGGTAAACTCATTTAGATGGGAGGTGGGGCGGTTGTCAAACGACAAATCCAACGGTAATTCCAACGGCAATTCGCAGGAATACCTAACAAAAACGCTGGTCGAAAACTGGCGAAGAGAGATGCAGGCGGCGGCATTGTACCGAATGTCAGCTGGCGCAGAACGGGACGTCTACCGGCGCGGCATTCTGATGAAACTTGCTGAAGTCGAGCAAAAGCACGCCAATATGTGGGAACAAAAGCTGAAGGAACAGGGCTTTGATACTTCTAAGTTGACTCGTCCGGAGGTCTCGCTTCCGGATTTGCGTCCGGAAACCGTAGTGGAGCGCATCGAAGCCATTGAGACAAGCAACGCCACGTGGTATCAATCGCTTCGCCACGTCATCAGTGACGAAGACATTGTGCGGATTCTGGATGAAATCGATGCGGATGAACGCGATCACGAGTCCGTGGCCGACCAATTGTCCACCCCGCACAGCCCTGGCAAACGGCTGCGCAAAATCTGGAACGAAGAACGCTGGCACAACCGCGGCAGCGGCGATTGGGTCGGGGACGCCATTTACGGAGTCAACGACGGACTGGGCGCGATCTTCGGAATCATTGCCGGTGTGGCGGGGTTTACATCCAACACCAACCAGGTGCTGATTAGCGGGTTGTTCGGCGCGCTAGCCAGCACGTTGTCGATGGGGGCAGGGGCATGGCTTGCCACGAAATCCGAACACGAAGTGATGGATACGGCCATTGCGCAAGAACGCCGCGAAATCGACGAAGACCCAGAGCACGAAATTGAAGAGTTGTCTTTGCTGTATCAGCTCAAAGGGTTTTCCATCGAAGAGTCCAACCAGATTGCCAATCGGATTGCCAGCAATCCAGACCAGTTTTTAAAGACGATGGTCCAGGAAGAACTGGGTATCCACGAAGAGAGCAAAGGCAACCCATGGAAATCGGCTGCCTTTGGCGGAGCATCCACCTTTGTGGGCGGCATCATTCCACTCATTCCCTTCTTTTTCATGTCGGGACTTTCCGCGATGATTACCGCGGCTATTATCAGTTTAGTGGCGCACTTTTTAGTGGGGGCTGCGAAGAGCCTGATCACGGTACGCAGTTGGTGGACCAGCGGATTCGAAATGACTCTGGTTGGGGTCATCGTCGGTGTGGTTTCTTACGGCTTGGGACTGGTTGGCTCCAATCTGCTGCATTAGTGAAATTCGTGAAATTCCAGGCGCGTTTCAGGCGCTTGGCGGCGCGGGCGAAAGCGGCGTGCCTTTGGCCTTGTGCCTTTTGTCTTGCGCAAACCGCCGCGGTGCCTACGGCAGAAACTGTTGCATGCGGGCACCGAGGAACTCGATGAACAAGTCTAATGCTTTGGTATGAAACTGGGCGCGGTGGGTCACCCAAGAGAAGTGCCGTATGACTGGGTGGCCTGTGATGGTCAATGGGTGGAGCGTGCCGAGGATTCTCTCCTTCGTAATCGCCCGCTCGGAGATCAACGCGATGCCAAGTCCGGCTTCAACCGCTTCTTTGACGACTTGGGTGCTGCCAAACTCCATCATGGATTTTGGCTGAAACCCCAAGTCGGAAAACAAGTGGTTCGCAACTTCGCGCGTTCCCGATCCTGGTTCGCGAACGATCCACGGTTCCGTCTCCAACTCCTTAGGATCAATTTGTGTCCATGAAGTCCATCTGTGCCCAGCCGGCACGATAATGACCATCGCGTCTGGTGCAAACGGACGGACCACCAAATTGGGGTGTTCCAATTCTCCTTCAACAATGCCGACGTCCAACTCCCGACGCATGATCTGGTCTGCGACCTGATGTGTGTTTTCGATCGTAATGGCCGGGACAATGTCGGGGTACTTTAAGCGAAACGAGGAAACCACATAGGGCAAAATGTACTCTCCAAACGTGTAGCTGGCACCAATCCCCAATCGTCCGCTTGCCGTATGAACGAGGTCGTCGATGCGGCGCTTGGCTTGGTCGTATTCGTGCATAATTTGCTTGGCGTGAAAGTACAGAATTTCGCCGGCTTTGGTGAGGCGGACCGACTTATTGGTTCGCTCCAGGAGTTTCGTACCGTACTCTTTTTCTAACGCTTGAATTTGTAAACTAACTCCAGGTTGGGTGAGGTGGAGTTCCTCGGCCGCTCTTGAAAAACTCTTTTTTTCGGCCACTGCAGCAAATACGGTAAGCAGATTGTCCACGCAGGCTCCTCCTCTTTATTCCATAAAAAATCCTAATGTTCATCATTATAATCATTGATTGTACTTATGCAATTCTCCGTCTTATGATGAGGGTGCACATGTAACGATACAGACGGGGGGAACACCTTGGCGGGAAACCTGCAACCCACGAATGAAGCAGACAATTCAGCACGTGCACCGCATTATCCAAACCTGCAACCCCAACCGGGCATAGCATTATCGCGTTGGCGCAAGAGCATGGGGTTTACTGGAGGCGTTTTATTTACTTTTACGATCGCGCTGCTTGGGATGGGACTGACGAAGTTTCCCGTTTTTGACCGGTTTGGCGCTATGGTAAGCGCGATCTTGCTGGCCGTTGCGTACCGTCAAGTCGCCGGCTACCCAGAACAGCTGCGCACCGGGGTGGCTTTCAGCGCCAAAAAATTGCTTCGTTATGCCATTGTACTGTATGGATTTAAGCTGAACGTGGACGTCATTCTCCATCGCGGCCTGCCCTTGCTTTTGCGCGATGCCGGTACGATTGTGCTCGCTCTCGGACTCACGATGCTGATTGCAAAGTGGCTCAAGGCCGACAAATCACTCTCCTTGCTGCTTGGAGTCGGGACGGGGGTTTGCGGGGCAGCCGCTGTCGCCGCGGTATCTCCGATTGTCAAGGCGAAAGACGAGGATACGGCACTGGGGGCGGGGATGATTGCCCTGATGGGAACGTTCTTCACCATGGTGTATACCTTGCTGCGGCCCATCCTGCCCTTAAGCGCCAGTCAGTACGGCATCTGGGCTGGGATTAGCCTGCATGAAATTGCACACGTTGCGGCTGCGGCCGCTCCTGCCGGTCAAACCGCGTTGACCTTGGCGCTTTTGGCCAAGCTTGGCCGCGTCCTGTTGCTCGTTCCCTTGTCTTTTATTCTGATGTATTGGATGAAGAAAAAGGGTGTTGACGAAACCGGAGGAAAGGTGGAGTTTCCGTGGTTTTTACTGGGGTTTGTGGCGACCAGCTTAATGGGAACGTATTTGAAGGTTCCTCAAGGCATCGTGAACGAACTCACCTCCATTGGCACGTTCTTACTGGCCAGCGCCATGGTCGGGCTTGGGCTGAACGTGAGTTTTGCGTCTTTAAAACACCGAGCTGCAAAACCCCTGTTGGCGATGTTCTTGACCTCCACCGTGTTGTCGCTGGTCACGTTCTTTACAGTTCTTTAATTTGAGAGAGTTTTATAGAAACAAAGCAGAGATGAATGTTTCAGGGGAGCACAGTGGAGTGAAACTCATCGGGGAAACAAAGTTACAGGGACAGCCTTGGCGCACTCGCGCGACCACATAGGCTGTCCCTTTCTTGTTTTGCGTTGAGTTCGTTTCCGGGCTGCTTTAAAGCTGGGTGAGGATGTCCGGCCCGTTTTCCGTCACGACGAGTGTGTGTTCATATTGAATGCTCAGGCTTCCGTCTGCAGTTCGCGCCGTCCAACCGTCGTCGTCCACCTTGACTTGGTAAGCACCGGTATTGACCATCGGTTCAATGGTAAACACCATGCCTTTTTTGAGATGGGCGCCTTTATGAGGGGGACCGTAGTGGAGAATTTCCGGGCTCTCGTGCATCTGACGCCCGATCCCGTGTCCGATGTAATCGCGAACGACGGATAATCCCTCCGACTCCACGTAGGTCTGAATCGCGTGTCCGATGTCTGAAATCTGGTTGCCAATGACGGCCTGTTCGATCCCGATGAACAAAGACTTTTTCGTGACTTCCATAAGGTGTGCGGCCTTTTCGCTAATCTGACCGACGGCATAACTCCAGGCCGAATCGGCGTGCAGCCCTTTATGCAAAGCGACCATGTCGACGGTAATGATGTCGCCTTCTTGAAGGCGGTAGGTGCCGGGAAAACCGTGGCACACGACGTCGTTGACCGAAGTGCAAGAAGCAAACGGATATCCTTTATACCCTTTTTGGGCGGGTTCCATTTTATGATTCAAAAGGAAGTTCTCGACGAACTGATCGATTTCCAGCGTGCTGACACCCGGTTTAATAAAATCGGCAAGCGCCTGGTGGCACCCTGCAACCACCTTTCCGGCTTCCCGCATGAGTTCGATTTCGTAACGGCTCTTCGGAACAATCATTCAGTTAACCTCCAATCTTGCTCATTCCTCCATAATAAACCCGTTTGGCAACAGGAACAACCGGGGGGAACCCGGTGTGGTTTGCAGGTTTGGGGGCGCACGGGCATACTGGCAGCAAAGCCCTTTCGCAAGGACTGATCGAAAAGCCTTATAGCGAAGTGGATCAAACGCAGACTAGAGTTGGGAGAACGAAGTCTATGGATGCAGAGAAGGTGCTCCGTTGAGAGTCTGGCAAAGGCCAGGTACGGTGCGGGAGCACCTGCACTGCATGGGAACGGTGGCAGGAAGTTTCTCGAAGCAAGGTGTTTTATGCTGCCGAGGTCACGTACAGGGACTGCGTGAGCAAGAATACGACGCCAATCACTGCGCCGACGAAAAGCATGCCCGCAATCGCAAACTTTGAATAACGGGTTTGCTCTGCGCCTGGGCGATGCACAATAAATAGAGTAAAGACAACAGCAGTCACTGCGATTAATGCAAGTTTCAAGATGAGGTGCAAGGTTTTCGGCCGCCTTCCTAAAAGGTCATATGCATCATTGTGCCACAACACCGCATAACTTGCATCAAAAGGTCAAAGGAGAATCCAGCGTGACAGGACGATGGGAAGCGGACACCGCGGCAGCAAAGATCGGGCTGTACAATGGCGCGCAGACCTGTGAAGGAGGCGTACTGCTGTACAGGCAGTTATTAAAAATGGCGCTGGACGCCGGGATTCGCGGCGCTACCGTTTGGAGAGCCATCGAGGGTGGACGTTCGCGTGGGGCTTTTCGGTCTGTGGAAAGTGAAGTGGCCTCCAACGAACTGCCGTTGTGGCTCGAATTTGTCGATTCCAAATCGAAGCTGGAAAATTGGATTCGCGAAGTGAGACCAAAGCTTCAACAGCACGGCATCGCCGTCTTGGATACGCACATTCAATGCGGAGTTCCCCAGGAAGGGGCGGGGGGTGCAACCATGGACGAAGTGTCCAACAAGGCGGGCAAACCACGGCGCGAGGCCGGCCAAACGCCGAACGAGGGCGGCGACACTGAAGGGTTGCAGGTGCAGGTCTACACACTGGAGAAAAACAAGGTGAACGGCAAGCCTGTCTACCAGGCGGTTGCGGAACTGATGAGGCACCGCGGGATTGTTTGGGTGTCTACCGTGCGTGGAGTTACGGGATACGGAGAGAACCGGACCCTGTACCAGGCCAATTGGCTGGGGAGGCGGGATGACGTCCCGGTCATGGTAACCATCGTAGACCAACGAGACGCACTCTCCTCATGCCTTCCCGATTTGGTGAAGCTGGTGGGGGATGCCGGATTTGTGGTGAGTTCTCCGGTTAGCTGGCATCACCCGTAAGCGGCCTGGAGTAAAACAGGTAACGCGCGACAACCATGTGCCACAGCCAGGTCATCAACGTCGTGTACAGGATGGACAAAACGACAATGACGGCGGTCGGCAGCGAAGCGGTGATGGCCATGGACACTCCCGTCAACAACGCTATGCCCAACCCGTACGGCAGCATCGGGACAAACCGGGCGAGCATCGTTTTGCCTGCCGCCCCCAACGCTTTGCCAAACGGAACGCCTTGCTCTGAAACCAGGGCTATGCTGCCAAATAAAAAGGCAAATCGCATCGCGAATAACGCGATCGCGGCCGTAACGCCAAGCGGGTACATCAGCCGCGACAACGAAGTCACCAAAAGGCTGAGCAAGTCCCACAACAGAGTCCATATCAGGAGTCGGATGAAGGAACGGATCGAATCCGAAGCGAAGGTGTTTGCGTTCACTTGCTGCCGGAGATTCATACGCAGCAAGGTCCCGAAAAAGCCGCCCGTAAGCAGCACCTGAACCAGCAATACCAACAGCGGCATCACCCAGGACGCAGCGACTGCAGGCCGGACGATATCCCAAACGGAAGGGATGTGTTCGGGCAACGTCAAAAACTCCAGTTGGTTGGACGGTTTGACGAGAGACAAATGGGCGCCTTCAATATAGATGAGGGACAAGCAGGTCATTGCCGCGACAAATGCCGCGAGGTAGCCGAAGGATTGCCAAAATCGCCTCAACAACCGGGGGTTCACCTCTTTACATAAGGCATGGTGGACATCTTTTTCTGTGCTGTCATTGTTTGTCCTTGCCATTCTACTTGATTCGCCGGGGTTTTGAAACCACAGGCGGCGCACAGGGGGGAGAAAGTGTTGTGATTGGAG
This sequence comes from Alicyclobacillus tolerans, assembly GCF_021739485.1. GTDB lineage: Bacteria > Bacillota > Bacilli > Alicyclobacillales > Alicyclobacillaceae > Alicyclobacillus_K > Alicyclobacillus_K tolerans_A. Next base: position 54,300 of record NZ_JAJFNK010000022.1, on the reverse strand, counting down.
GACTGGGTACGGATGTGGTGCAAATCCAACGCGTTGCCACAGCGATTGATCGCTTCGGCGATCGATTCGCGCACCGCGTGTTGGGTCCGGAGGAACAGCGATTGTACGCCGGTTTTTCGCTAAGTCGGCGGGCCGAGTTTGCCGCTGGCCGGTTCGCCGCCAAAGAGGCCATTGCGAAAGCGTGCGGCGTGGGGTTGGGGCGGTTGAACATGGCAGATGTAGACATCTTGGTCGCAAATTCGGGACTTGCCGTCCAGTGGCATCGGCAGGTGCCCGATTTTCCTTGGCCTGACAAGCGCTGGTTGGTGTCGATTTCCCACACTTCGGATGCGGCCTTTGCAGTGGCGGTCTGGGAAGACATCGTCTGACTGCCTTTGTCGCAGTTTTATGGATATTCCTTGTTGCTTTTCGCAGGTTTGTCCTTGTCTCCTTTTATGGGTTTGTCCTCGTTTAGGGTTTGGGAATGTTGTACGAGCGGGGACGGTTTGTACATAAAGGTGGACGGGGTCGAATATAAGTATACCAATCCTCGGGGAGGGTACCTTTTGTATCTGGTAACGAGCGAGCAAATGCAGGAATTCGACAGATTCACCATTCAAACACTGGGTGTCCCGGGAATCGTCCTCATGGAGCACGCGGGGAAAGCGGCTGCGGCCGCCGTTTTAAACCGGCAGCCAAAACGCGCAGTTGTCGTGTGCGGCAAGGGGAACAATGGGGGAGATGGTTGGATCGCGGCACGGTGGCTGATGCATTGGGGCGTTCCAGAGGTCGTCGTTGTGACGTTGACAGACCCAGCATCGCTTGTCGGAGATGCCAAATTGGCAGCGGAGATGGCGAAAAACTTCAGGGTCCCCTACGTCGTATACACCTCAGGCATGAAGTTGCCGGAAGCGGACGTGTTCGTGGACGCCCTGCTCGGGACTGGCATTACGCGCCCGTTGTCCGGGACAATCGAACAACTCGTGGAGCAGCTTAACCAGATTTCTCCGTGGACGATTGCGATGGATGTTCCCACGGGTGTGAACGCGAGCACGGGGGAAGTTTACGGCACGGCTGTCAAAGCTCAGCAAACGGTTTGCATGGCGGTGCAAAAACTGGGCACGGCCGTCACGCCGGGGTGTTATTACGCTGGTGAGGTGCAGGTGGTGGATATCGGCATTTGTACCGATGTTCGCATCCTTTGGGACCGTGGAGAGAACGCGGGGGATGGAGCGGTTTTGGCAGCAGGCGGCGATGGAGAACTTGCGTCCTTTGTCGATCCGGCAGACATCCGCGAATGGTTGCCCAGGCGCGAGGCACATACCCACAAGGGCAGTTTCGGCAGACTCGGCGTCGTGGCAGGACCTATGGCTGGAGCGAGCATACTCGCCGGGTTGGGAGCAGCGCGCTGCGGCGCCGGCTTGGTGGTGCTCGGAGGCCAAAATCAGGGCCAAGGCTCGGTTCCCTACGAATTTGTCCAACGCCGGCTGCCTCAAACTGGCAGTCTGCTCAAGGCGTTTGACGACTGCCAGGCCCTCGTCGTCGGTCCCGGTCTTGCGGAAGACTATCGGCTGTGGCCGCCCGTTTTCGCTGAGTTTCGCGGCAAAGGGGTTTTGGATGCGGACGGACTGCGAATGCTTCAAGACCAACCGGAATTGCTCAAGCTGTCCGAGTTTGTCCTGACGCCGCACCCTAAAGAGTGCGCTCGCCTCCTCGCTTGGACAACGCAGCAAGTGCAACAGCGGCGTTTGCTGGCGGCGCGTACCTTAGCGCAAAGAACCCAGTGTGTCGTCGTGTTGAAAGGCTTCCATTCGGTTATTGCCCATCCTCAAGGCACCGTGAAGGTCAATCCTACGGGAAATGCAGCGCTCGCCACTGCTGGAAGCGGCGACGTGTTGGCCGGAATGATTGGCTCACTCATGGCGCAAGGGCTTGACGCATGGAAGGCTGCTCAATCGGGCTGTTACCTGCACGGCCTTGCGGGAGAATTGGCGGGTGCAGCGAAAACCCTGACTGGTTCCATGGCATCCGATGTTGTCGAAAACATCGCCGGCGCGATTCACCAACTTTTCGACCCAGCGTACCGGGAGTAGTGTTTGGGTGTTTGTCGAAGAAGGGCGAGGTGGATTATGCGTAAAGTTGCGGTATGGGTAATGGCGGTTGGTCTGGTAGTTGCTTTGGTGTCGGGTTGCGGAGCTTCCTCAAAAAAGAGCGTGATGGCTGACCTATCGACAGAAACACAAAACCTGGAAGCTCAAAACTATACAAGCACGGCAGTCATGACCGTTCAAATGGACAACAGCTCGCAGTCCTATTACATCGAAACGTCATATGAAGGGCCCAACACCTACAAGATTGCCCTGGGTGATGGCAACAAGAACATCAACCAAATCATCGTCAGCAATCCGAATGGCATGTTTATTGTCAGTCCGTCTTTGCAAAAGGTTTTCCGGTTCAACGGGAATTGGGCTCAAAATCAAGGACATATCTATCTTTACGACCAAATTTTGAAGCAGATTATCGACAATAAAAATGTGAAGTACTCCCAATCCGGTGAATCGATGTCGTTTGTGATGCCCGTGACGTCTTCAAACGACGTGGTCAAAACTGAACAGGTCGAACTCAACGCCAAGACACTGGATCCGCAAAAAGTCATCTTGTATGACAGCCAGAAAAAGGCGGTTGTCACCATCGATTTCACGTCTTTCAAGACGGGCGTCAAGTTCCAAAGCGCCGAGTTTGACCCCCACAAGTTAGCCGAAGCCGGGAGCAGTTCGAGCAAAACGGCTGCAGCCAGCACTTCGGACATTGGCTACATTGAGCCAAATGTCACATATGGAGGGAAGCTGACTGTGCTGCAGCCGCAGGATACTTCGGCCACCATGCTGCGCTACAGCGGCAACCAAGGCTTCACGTTGGAAGAATTCCGTCCGAACCCGGGAGTTGACGGATTAGCAAACGCCCAATTGGTAGATATGTACGGCGTTCCGGCCATGTACGTCGGCGGTTCCAAAGCCAGTCAGATGGTTTGGCTCAACAACGGTGTGGAGTTTGCGCTCACCAGCAACGACCTGACGCTGGACCAAATGGAGGCAGTGGCGATGTCCACGCTGGCTCAAGTTGGAAAATAAGTAAAGCAGCACTAGCTGTACAACTGTGCTGCGAATGTCAAGGTCGGCAAACGGCAGGTAATTTATGACTGTTTTGCGCCTTTGAGTCGCGTTTGAGCGGATCGTGAAAATCGCTGAATACGGAACTTGTTCGGGTGTTTTGGCTTTATAAAGCTGCTCTGCGCATAGCCGCAGGGCAGCTTTTTTGTCGATGACCCGCGTCGGTGTCCACACGGCAAATTGAAATCCAGGATTGATGAGGGCCCAGGCTAGCGTTAAACTGGTAGAGACGGTTCAAGTATGGGGGAATTGTTTTGTACCGTGGCACCTTTGCAATCGTAGACGAACGAGCAATTCGGCATAACGTGGCGGCTTTCAAGCAGAAGCTCAGTGACTCGACCCGCCTGCTTATTGCAGTGAAAGCAAACGGCTACGGTCATGGAGCTGTCGAAGTGGCTCAGGCCGCGTTAGGTGCTGGGGCCACCGACCTCGGTGTCGCAAGCATTGAAGAAGCTTTGCAGCTTCGCCGCGCTGGAATTGCCGCACCCATTTTAGTGCTTGGTGTCGTGTCTCCGACGGCTGCAAGGACTGCGGCCAAGTGGCAAATCGCAGTCACGTTGGGTGATGATTGGTCGGAATATTCAGTACCTCAATTTGAGCCTCCGTTGCACGTTCACATCAAGATCGACACAGGAATGTCTCGCCTCGGGTTTAAAACCCTCGATGAAGTTCTTCCCGTTGTAAGGTGGATCAACAGTCGCCCGGACGTCGTCTGGTCCGGAATTTTCACCCACCTTGCCACAGCCGATGCGGCAGATTACTCCCGAACCAAGGTGCAAATTGCCCGGTTTGAACAGATCCTCGCTGGACTGAAAGCGCAAGGGTTTGTCTTGCCATTGGTTCATGCAGCGAACAGTGCCGGTATCCTCCGGGACCCGAATTGGCACTACGATATGGTGCGTCTTGGAATCAGCACCTACGGCTGTCCCCCGAGCCGCGAGATGGATGTGCCGGTCTCTCTGTGGCCAACCCTGCACTTATACAGTTTTATTACACGTGTGGCTACAATTGACCGGGGTGAAGGCGTGAGTTATGGGGCCAGTTTCGTAGCCGATCGGCCAACCAAAGTGGCGACCGTACCGGTGGGCTATGCAGACGGGTATCCACGCGCCCTTTCCAATCGCGCTCACGTCGTGATTCACGGGCAAAAGGCACGCGTGATTGGGAAAGTCTGCATGGATCAGCTTATGGTTGACGTGACCGAAATCGACGATGTGCATCCAGGGGATTGCGTCACGCTTTACGGACGCTACGCACCAGAAGGGTGGCGGCAATCCGTCATGGAGAGCCTGCCTGAATCGGAACACAAGGATTGGTTAATCCGAACTTTCCGCAATTATTCTGGGAAAAATTTGTTGCCGTTAGATGATGTTGCAAAGATTGGGCATACTATCTCTTATGAGTTGATGTGCGCTTTGTCCTTGCGTGTCCCGAGAATTTACGTGAAGAATTAGCAGAGTGCGAATAGGGTTTGCAGCGCACGGGAAAAACAGCGAGTGGACGCAAGTGAAGTCGAGTTTTTGGAGTCAAAAATTAGAGTCAAAAATTAGAGTCAAACGTTGGAGTTAAACGCTGACAAAGCGTTGAAGTACAAAGGGACGCAGACAGACACAGACCGTTGTTTTGACACTCGAAACGGATGATAAGTATAATAGCACTTGGTCTATTTTTAAGGTTTTTGTCGTGGAGGTGCCGCGCGTGTCCGAGAAGAAGCGTATTGTAGTCTATTTCCCACAACAGTTACTGGAGCAAGTGGATGGTGTCGCGCAGCGGGGGCAAACCAATCGAAGTGAGGTTATCCGAGAAGCCATGCGTCATTATTTATCAGAACAACGAAGGCAAGACATTCGCCTGACGATGCAACAAGGATATATCGAGATGGCTGGCATCAATCTCCACATTGCCTCAGAGGCATTTCCACTGGAAGAAGAGGCAGGAGGCACGGTCGAACGTCTGGTAAGCGGGGTGTAGTTCTTGAATGTCAAGCGAGGGGATATCTTCTTTGCCGATTTATCGCCCGTCGTGGGTTCCGAACAAGGCGGGTTCCGGCCTGTCTTAGTCATTCAAAACGACATCGGAAATCGGTTTAGCCCCACCGTCATCGTAGCGGCGATAACTGCACAAATTCAAAAGGCGAAACTGCCGACTCACGTTGAGATTCATGCGGAGAAGTATGGACTGGAACGGGATTCGGTGATTTTGCTCGAACAAATTCGCACGATTGACAAGCAGCGTTTGACGGACAAAATTACACACTTAGACGATCAAATGATGAGACGTGTTGACGAAGGACTACAAATCAGTCTCGGTTTAGTCGATTTTTGATCAGGCCCAGGCCCTCTCCTGCGCAAAACGCAGTTGCGGAGAAGACGGGTCTTTTTTCGTTGTGGCGAAGCCGCTGTATCCAACAGATGAACTTGCCGAGCCAACGGGATCGAAAAAAAACTGCCGTGCGAGGACAATTGAAAGACCGTGCCGTGCGAGGACAATCGCTGACGGTTGATAGGGAGGAAAGGGTATGAACGCGCTAGAGCAGTCCATGATTCGGGATATTTCTTTGGCGGAGCAAGGCGGACTCAAGATAGAGTGGGTGGCTGCCCACATGCCGCTTCTCGGCCGTCTCAAAGAGCAATTTGAACGAGAACAGCCGTTTGCAGGGAAAAAGGTCGCCATCTGTTTGCACCTGGAAGCGAAGACTGCATACCTCGCTCTGGTGGTACAAGCCGGCGGCGCACAGGTAGCTGTCGCGGCCAGCAATCCCTTATCCACCCAAGACGATGTGGTGGCCGCTTTGGTGCGGCGCGGAGTAACGGCTTACGCGTGGCACGGCGCTACGGACGACGAATACCACATGCACCTCAACAAACTTCTGGACTTTCACCCAGACATATTGATTGACGACGGTGGAGACTTGGTGTCGACCCTGCACCGCGAGCGGCCTGAGCAGACGGCCGAAATCATTGGCGGGTGTGAAGAAACCACGACCGGAATCCTGCGCCTGAAGGCCATGGCTGCTGACGGAGAGTTGAAGTTTCCGATGCTCGCCGTCAATGACGCGTATTCCAAGTACCTGTTCGACAATCGTTATGGGACAGGGCAGTCGGTGTGGGACGGCATCATGCGCACAACGAACCTCGTAGTTGCCGGCAAAACAGTGGTGACCGTGGGCTATGGCTGGTGCGGCAAAGGCGTGGCCATGCGCGCTAAGGGGCTCGGTGCTCGGGTCATCGTGTGTGAGGTAAACCCCATCAAAGCGGTAGAGGCGGTCATGGACGGCTTTGAGGTCATGACCATTCACGAAGCCGCAAAGTCGGCAGACTTTGTGGTGACTGTGACGGGCAACCGAGATTGCGTGACTAAGGACGCTTTTGCCGTGATGAAGGATAAGGCTGTTTTGGCCAATGCGGGGCACTTTGACGTCGAGATCTCCAAAGGGGATTTGACTTCGATGGCTACGGAAGTGCGCACGGTGCGAAAAAACATCGAAGAGTTCGCACTGGCGGACGGGCGCAAATTGTACTTACTCGCCGAGGGTAGGCTGGTCAATCTCGCTGCGGGCGACGGACACCCGGCAGAAGTCATGGACATGACGTTTGCCCTTCAGGCGCTAGGCTTGAGAAACCTGTTGCAAAACAAGTATGAAGCGGGCGTACACTCCATCCCCAAAGAAGTGGACGAATACGTCGCGCAGCTTCGACTGCAAACGTGGGGGTACGACATCGACGCACTCACACCGGAGCAGGAGCGCTACTTGTCCAGCTGGCAAGGCGAGTAACATTTCTGGGCCCATTTGCCCAAACCCTGGGCTCACGCCTTCCCTCCTTTTTTCGTAAGATACACGGAGAGGAGGAGGGACTGGTGAAGCCTTTGATCGGGATTACGGGGAACCGCCATAGCTTTTCAACCAAGCTTCCAGGTCCGGCGTTGATTGGAGTGAACCTATCGGACGACTACGGCCAAGGAGTGGAAATGGCTGGGGGACTGCCCGTTGCGATACCTTTCTTGGCGGATATGAATACAGCGGACGAGTTAGCGGAACGGATTGATGGATTGCTGCTTGCAGGCGGCGAAGACGTCAGTCCGCTTTTGTACGGGGAAGAGCCGAGAAAGGGGCTTGGCGACGTCATCCCAGAACGCGATGAGTTGGAGTTTGCCCTGATTCAGGCCATGCGCAAGCGGCACAAACCAATCCTTGGCATTTGCAGAGGAATACAGGTGTTGAACGTCGCGTACGGAGGCACCTTGTACCAGGACTTGGTCCGCGAATGGAAGGGAACGGTTGTCCATAGCCAAAGAGCACGGCGCAGCCATTTAAGCCACTCCGTCCAGATTGACCCGGAAAGCCGTTTGTTTCACCTTTTAGGAGAGAACGAGAAAGTCACCTGCAATTCGTTTCACCACCAGGCGATTAAGGACCTTGGCCGCAGCTTGGCGGCCGTCGCTTGGGACGATGAAGGCTTGATTGAAGCGGTGGAGGCCAAAGGCGAGGATTTTGTCGTCGGCGTGCAATGGCATCCAGAAAACCTCTGGAGGCCCTATCCGGTTTTCCTGGGGTTGTTCCGTGGATTGGTTCAGGCAGCGATACAACGTCAGGTGCATCCTCGTAAGAACTAGGTCGTTTTCAGCGTATTGACATTCAAAGCGATGGATCGTTGAACCTTGTCAGGTGTTTGTCCCCCAACCGGGCCTGTGGGGGCATTTCCTCAGATGCGCAGGCAATTACGAGAGCGCAGAAAAGGAGGAAATCCCCATGGCTCAAACGACTCCCCTATCACGGCGCTTGCAACTCCAGTTTCAGATTGGCACCACCAGTACGGGCAATCCAAAACTGAAAAGCGTGAATTACACGTACGTGCTCCCGGGAGCGACCGACGACGACGTCCTCAGTGTTGGACAGGCACTGGCGCCGCTGTTCGCCGACACGTTGTATCAGATTGTCCGTGTAGACGACACTTCGATCGCTCCATCGGCCACAACAACGACCGCGTAAGTTGAGTACGCACACAGGTGAGGAGATGAATCAAAATGGCCAGCAAGGTTTCGCTGCAGATGCAGTTTTTAACCAGCCAGAACAAAAAGATTCACATCACGGTGCAAAACCCGAAACAGCCCATTGACAGCGCCGCTGTGAACAGCGCGATGGACGCGATCGTCGCAAAAAACATCTTCTCGTATCCGCAAGGCAGCATTGTAAGCAAGATTGGAGCCGTCGAGGTGCAGACAGACTCTTCCACCATCGTTTGATTGCGGCCGTAAGCTTGCAACAGTGCGCTCGTCAAATGCCGTAAGTCGGGCGAGTGCGGGGCAAGACGGGTGTGCGGGTGTGCGGGTGTGCGGGTGTGCGTTTTTCAGGGGCTGTTCGCAGCGCATCGTGAGATGGGCCGCCGGGACAGCCCCCAGCCCCTTGCCGTTACCGGCGATTCTTGCATTCGGCGCAGCCCGCAGGCTGAGAATTGTAATACTGTTGGACTCTTTCCCACAACTCTTTCGCATCCGCCGCCTCAATGACGACCTTGTCGTCGATTAAAACGTAAGGCCTACGGGCGCACAGTTCACAGTAGCCAAGGCACTCGAATTGTGCAGTTTGCACTGTTGCAAAGGCCGTTTTAGCTTGCTCCAGGACCCAGTTAGACCCAAAGCGCGTGTTGTTTGTACAACCCTCGAGTTTGCCGGCGATTGGCACGCGCATCCCCCATTGTCACTTGGCGGTTCGTCTCCGGATCAACCACCACATTCCGCCTGCAAGAAAAGCGGCGGCGGTGAAGTAGGTGATTGAGGACTGAACGTGAGTGATGACAAACTTCACGTTTTCCCCAAACCAGTAGCCAATCAAAACCCAAAAGGCACACCAGAATACGGACCCGATTCCAGTGTAAAGGAGGAAGACGCCAAAATCCATGCGAATGAGTCCGGCCACATACGAACTCACGGTGCGAACTCCAGGCAGAAAGCGACCCGTGATGAGGAACCAGGGGCCGTATTTGTCGAGGAAGTGAATGGTGCGGTCCATGGTATCTGGTTTGAGAACCGATGGGCGGCGGGCTCCGGTCATCCATCGCGATCCCAGCTTGTGACTGACTGCATAACTGACTACGGCACCAATCAGGTAACCGGTAAGGCTGAACACAATGACTCCAGGCAAATTAAAGCGTCCTTGTGCAGCGGCAAACCCGTAAAAGGCCATTACGGCATCGCCTGGAAACGGCAATCCCAGCCCTTCAATAATCAAGGCCAGGACGATGCCGGGATATCCCAATGCAAACACTGTTTCAGCGAGGGACCCGAACCACTCCAGCACTGCGCCCCTCCTCTCTGGACAACCGCTTTCCGTTCATATATACGGTACAGGCCCCCCAATTTATCACACCGAGTTGTCAAAACTCACTGTATCAGGCGCCAGGCAGCCAACGTCGGGCGCATCGCCAAAAGATGCGTAGTGGATTCGGAAACTGGTATGATAAATATGACAGACAACGTCCCGGCGAACCGCTGCGGCCGCTTCGGACGGTTTGAATGGCTGGTTCCCGAGCCAAACTGGGGCTATGGATATTGGGGGCTATCGACATGGACGAGTTTCAATTGATTGACCATTTGCAAAAGCGGCTCGGCCCAAAGTCACCGGAGGACGTTGTGGTTGGAATCGGCGACGACGCCGCCGTTTTGCAGGTTCGACAAGGAGAACAAGTGTTGCTGACGACAGATTCATTGGTGGAAGACGTGCACTTTGCGACGACGACCATGAGTTGGTTTGACGTTGGATATAAAGCGATGGCCGTGTCCATCAGCGATATTGCTGCAATGGGGGGCGAGCCGCGGCATGCGGTGTTGTCTCTGGTGCTGCCCAAAGACCGGCTCGTCTTGTCTGAATTAGAACAGATGTACGATGGGGTATCCGAGATTTGTGCGCAGTACAAGTGTTTTGTGGTTGGAGGGAACGTCGCGGCCGGCAAAGGTCCTGCGGTCATTACAAGTACGGTTGTGGGAGGGGTTCCTGCCGGAACCGCTTTGTTGCGCAGCGGGGCGCGCCCGGGAGACGTGGTGTTTGTCACGGGCGCAGTCGGCGGTTCCGGAGCGGGGCTTGAGTATCTGCAATCCGCCAGGCGAATTCCAGGGGACGATGCACAAGTGCTTCGCATCAGCCATCAACGCCCAAAACCTCAGGTTGAAGCCGGAAAAATTCTGCGAGAAACGGGTGCCTCCAGTTGCAACGATATCAGCGACGGATTGGCGAGTGAACTCAACGAGATCGCGCGGGCCAGTGGCGTTCGCCTGCGCATCGATAAGGCCCGAGTCCCCATCTTGCCGGCTGTTCGCAATTTTGCCCGGATGAATGGGGAAGACCCGCTGCGCTACGCGTTTTACGGGGGAGAGGACTATCAGCTCGTCGGCACGGCTTCCGGGTTTTCCTTTGCCCGGGCACTTGCCCGCATGGAGGCGTTGGGGATCCGCCTCACTCAAATTGGACGGGTTGAACCAGGCGACGGAGTTCTGACGGAAGGCCCGGGCGGACACATCGAGGTCCTGCAGCCGCTGGGATTCAACCATTTGCGCGAGACTCAACAGGCGACCGCACCGCTGGGACCGCAGAGACGTCCTGAAATACCTGAGGGACGGGGACAGCCTTTACAGGACGGCAAGGGAGCGCGCGACGATGGATGAATTTCAGGTGATGGACGAACTCCAGACGATTGAAACGCATGCGGCAGACCAGACTCGTCGTTTGGGCCGCGCACTTGGTCAGTTGCTGCAGGCTGGGGATGTGGTGTTCCTTTCTGGAGCCCTCGGAGCCGGCAAGACGACGTTGAGTCAAGGAGTTGCGGCTGGAGCGGGGATTGAAGGGCCCGTCACGAGTCCGACTTTTACCCTCATACACGAATACGAAGGCCGCATTCCACTGGTCCACATGGATTTGTACCGGCTGCTTCGAACGGAACAGGTTCTATCCGAACCGGTCCAGTTTCAACAGGGTCAACCCGAACAGGTTCAATCTGAACTTGATGGCACGGGTGCAGATGCACAGTTGAACGCCGCGCAATTGCCGGAACACGAGGCGACGGCTTTGGGGCTGGACGATTACTTTGAGTCTGGCGCAGCTCTTTTGATAGAGTGGCCCGGTGGACTTGAAGATTACGTGGAGGACGCTTTGTACATACGGGTTGATTTCCCAAAAGGCCGCGAGGCCGATGAACGGGTACTGACTTGCCGGGCGAAAGGTCCGCGCAGTCGGCTGCTGTTGAGCGAGTGGGTGAAACAATGGCGACTTTAGTCATGGACACAGCAACAGAGGTGCTTGCAGTGGCTGCCGGAGACGACACCGGGCTTTTGGCCAGTTCGAGCAGCCGCGTTGCGCGCGGGCATTCCCGGTTGCTGCAACCGGCGCTGCAACACGTTCTTCGCCAATCCGGGATTCAAATCCAGGATGTAAACACCATTGGTGTCGGGGTTGGACCAGGGTCATACACAGGTGTGCGGTTAGGGGTGAGCACTGCGAAAGCCATGGCGTCCGTGACAGGGGCAGCGGTTGTCGCCGTCTCGACACTGAAGATGATGGCTGAAGCGGCGGCACCGGAGTTTTGCAGCCAAGCATTCGCTGTGATGCCCCTTTTATACGCCCGCCGTCAACGGGCTTTTGGCGCCTTGTACGAAAAACAGGGACGTGCATGGAGAACGGTGGTGCCAGACCAGGTACTCCCCATCTCCGAGTGGATGAACCATTTATCCGCCCACCTCCAGCATTCGGAGAGTGGGGTATCCGCACACGCGGTGCACGATTTTGCTGAGCGTTACGGGGTCCTTGATCTACTCGAATCCGCCTCCTTTACGGGTTATACTCATATTCAAACGGTGGCCGGAGGACTTGGGGCAAGCCTGTTCCGGTTGGCGAATTCTCTGCAAGGCCAGGTGTACGAGGGGGACTCCCTCCACCTTTTGGCACCGGAATACGGTTTGCAGGTGGAAGCCGAAGTCAAACTCGCGGAGAGGAGCCGGGTTTAGGCATGACGAATTTGGAACTCAGTGCACATCCCCTGAAGATCCGCAAAATGACCTTGAGCGATCTCGATGGCGTGTTGGAAGTCGAACACCGTTCCTTCACGGCGCCGTGGTCCAGACAGGCGTTTTTGAGGGAGCTTGTGGACAATCAGTTTGCGCGCTACATCGTTGCCGACGACGTCTCGCGCGTTATCGGATACGCCGGTGTGTGGCTGATTTTAGACGAAGGCCACGTGACCAACATTGCCGTCGATCCCGATTACCGCGGCCAGCATTTGGGAGAACTGTTGCTTCGCAGTTTGATGACCATCTGCCTTGCCCGGGGGATCAAACGCATGACGTTGGAGGTTCGGGTCTCCAATCACGTGGCGAAGGCCTTGTATGAGAAACTCGGCTTTGTCGGGGTGGGCGTGCGCAAGGGATACTACACCGACAACCGCGAAGACGCGCTCATCATGTGGACGGACCTCGTCGACGAGCACCGGGTGGAGCTTGATGGAGGCCTGTTGCGGTGAAGATTCTCGGAATCGAAACCAGTTGTGACGAGACCGCGGCAGCCGTCGTCGAGGACGGCCGCAAACTATTAGGAGAGACGGTTGCTTCTCAAATCGAAACGCACGCGAAATTCGGCGGAGTGGTCCCTGAGGTAGCGTCCAGACAGCACGTTCAATCGATCACGGCCGTTGTTGAAGACGCGATGAACAAGTCAGGGGTTGCTTTTGACGATTTGGATGCGATCGCGGTCACATGCGGCCCAGGCCTGCTCGGAGCGCTGCTCGTCGGCGTGTCTGCGGCCAAGGGGTACTCTTTGGCGACAGGGTTGCCTTTGGTCCCCGTGCATCACATCGCGGGTCACGTGGCAGCTTCCTTCGTGGGGACCGATATGGCGTTGCCTGTGTTGGCGTTGGTCGTCTCCGGAGGACATACAGAGCTTTTGGTGGTCAACGAATCGTTTGAGTTTCACAAGCTGGGAGGAACCAAAGACGATGCGGCTGGAGAAGCGTACGACAAGGTGGCGCGAATTATCGGCCTCTCTTACCCTGGCGGTCCCAAAGTTGATGAGCTGGCGGAAAAAGGAAACCCAGAGGCTTATCGTTTTCCGCGCGCCCTCATGGACGAGGATACCTATGATTTTAGTTTCAGCGGCTTGAAATCGGCGGTCGCCAACGAACTCGTGAAACAAAATCGCCGTCAGGAGGAGGTTGTGCCAGCCGACGTCTGCGCCAGCTTTCAACAAGCCGTCGTCGACGTCCTGGTGGAGAAAACGGCTAGAGCCGCTGCTGAAACCGGGTTGAACCAGGTGGTGGTGGCTGGCGGGGTGGCAGCGAACCAAGGGCTGAGGCGGGGACTGAAGGCCAAAGGCGATGAGCAGGGCTTTCGAGTCTATTTTCCTCCGGTTCGTCTGTGCACGGACAATGCGGCCATGATTGCAGCCGCGGGATACTTTCTCGCGTCTCAAGGCCGCTTCGCGGACCTGTACCTCAACGCCTATGCAGCGCTGTCCTTAGAAGATTGGCAGCGCATGTACAGAAGCGGCATGTTTGCCAATGGCATGTAATCCAAAGCCCCGGCAATTCAGGGTCCGTTCCATTCCCCGATTCTAAAGCAACAGCCGACGGTTCTATCCACAACTCTGTGGATATCGAGGTTGTGGATTTTGTGGAAATTTGTCGAATGGCTTGCTGTTACAGCGTTTTTACTGTGGACAAGCCTGTGGATACTGTGGATAACCCAGGGTTTGCTGGCTGCAGCCGCGGCTTGTACCACGTTCGGTAATTGCTATGGGCAACGTCAGAGATGCAGTGATTGACTCGGTATCTAGGAGGATGGACGATGGCAGCCAAATCCATATTGGATTTAATTGGGAACACGCCAGTGGTGAAATTGAGCAAGGTTGTGGAACCGGGCAGTGCCGATGTTTACTTGAAGTTAGAGTGGTTCAATCCGGGGGGGAGCGTGAAAGACCGGATTGCCAAGGCCATGATTGAAGCGGCTGAAGAAAGCGGCCAAATTCGGCCCGGAGATACCATCATTGAACCCACCAGCGGGAATACGGGAATTGGTCTGGCCTTGGTGGCGGCCGCCAAAGGCTATCGAGCCGTGTTGACGATGCCGGAGACCATGAGCGTGGAACGGCGCAATCTCTTGCGGGCGTACGGAGCGGAGTTGGTTCTGACACCGGGATCGGAAGGAATGAACGGCGCCATTGAACAAGCAGAGCGGCTGGCGAAGGAAAACGGGTATTTTATGCCACAGCAATTCGCGAACCCAGCCAATGCCCGCATTCACGAAATGACTACAGGCCGCGAAATCCTTCACCAGATGGACGGGCGTTTAGACGCCTTTTGTGCCGGAGTAGGGACGGGAGGCACACTGACTGGAGTCGGGCGCGTCCTGCGCAGGGACATCCCCAATTGTAAAATTGTCGCGATTGAACCGACCAATTCCGCAGTGCTGTCTGGGAATCCGGCTGGCGGGCACAAAATTCAAGGGATTGGTGCAGGGTTTGTCCCGACAGTCCTCGATACAGACATTTACGACGAGGTCCGGTCTGTCACCGACGACCAGGCGTTTGCAACGGCTCGCCGCTTGGCGCGCGAAGAAGGACTGCTGGTGGGGATTTCGTCCGGCGCGAACGTGTACACGGCCTTGCAACTGGCTAAAGAACTGGGAGTCGGCCGGAAAGTGCTGACCGTTTCACCGTCGAATGGGGAACGGTACTTGTCCACGCCGTTGTTCCAGTTTGATTAAGTCGCCATTGAGTTGACGACGATTCCGATTGAGTGGCTTGAGATTGAGTGGCTTGCGATTACGTGGATCACGATTGAGTAAAAAGGAGCGAATGCTCTTGCAGCGCTTGAAATACTGGGCCATTGGGTCCCTTTTCCTCGCGTTCCTAGGGGGCTGCGGCAACGCGGCCCCTGCGCCCACGCCTTCGTCGCAAAACGCCGTGTCGGATTCCTCCAACGCTGCACATCGGACGGGTTCCCAGGCAAAGACAAAGACTTCCACAAAGACCTCAACGATGGCTTGGCCCACGGTTTCCGTGCAAACTGCAGGACAGCTGCCGCTGGGTGTGGTTGGCAATGCCTTGGCTTTTGACAGCAAAGGGGATCTGGCTTCAGTCGGAGGGTACACGGGGGTCTATTCCGTTCGAGACGTGAATTTGGTGGAGCCAACTGCCCGTCGACTTGCGTTGTTGCCGGTACCGACGCACGATGCGGCCGCTGGTTTTTTGGGGCCTGACCTGTACGTTTTCGGCGGTGGTCAAAGTGCGTCGTACAATACGATCGTCCGTATCCACAACGGAGCAGCGGCCGTGGTCGCTTATTTAAAACGGCCGTTGTCGGATGCCGTATGTGTTCCATACCGTGATCAGGGGCGAGATGGATTGCTTCTCACAGGCGGCTATGACGGACAGGTATTCAAACGAACAGTGCAGTTTGTCTCACTGGTGAATGGCAAACTGACCTTTACGAACTTGTTTGCTTTACCGGTTGGGCTTCGCTATCCGGCTGTAGCCGCAGTGGGGAATCAGGTGTTTATTGCCGGCGGCAAAGAGGCTTCCGGACAACTGAGCCACCAAATTTACTCGTGGAATGGTACAGGCGCCCAGGCGCACCCTGCAGGCCGTTTGCCCATTGGACTGGAAAAGGCGGCGTTGTACGCAGACTCTCAGTATCTCGTCTTAGTCGGGGGGAAGGACCCTGCTGGAAAGTCTTTGTCGGCCATCGACGCCATCCAACGAAGCACGGGGAAGGTTCGCCGCATTGGAACGCTGCCTAAGCCACTGGCGGATTTTGGCTCTGCCCAACACGGTCATCGCTTAGTGATTGCGGGGGGCACGACCGGTTCTGGGCAAAGCGTGAACACTGAGGTTTACACGGTTGTCGTTTCTTGAATTTCGTTCAAGAATGCCATACAATTCCTATCGTATTTCCAAGTCAGATGCGCTAGCATGTTTGACAAGAAACCGGTGTTGGCCCAGAGCCGCACAGTAGAAGTAAGGGTGCAGAAAACTTGAGGAGTGGCTCGAACTTGAAAGTAAAAACAGCAGGGATCGCCGGTGTCGTATTGGCCTCTCTGGCGTTATCAGCATGCAGCCCGCAGGGAACGTCGACTTCGCCTCAATCCACCAACTCGTCAGCGAATCAATCCCAGGTTTCCAATCACCCTGGAAATTCAAACAAGAACCAACCTGCCAAAAGCGAGTCGGCCAAAAACAACTTGCCTGCAGCGAGTACCAAACCGGTCACTAAAGTCTCCGGCCCGCTGCCTGGAAATTTGTTGATTGCCGATCGCGGAAACAACCGCTTGATGATTGTAACACCGTCCAAAAAGATCATCTGGTCGATGAACATTCCAGTCGGCGGCCCCCACAACCAGCATTCCCTGGGAGCAGATGACGCATTTTTTACGCCGGATTACAAGCACATCATCGTGAACGAAGAAGACAATCAGAGGATTGGCGTCATTGACATTGCGACGAAAAAGTTCACGTGGACCTATGGACATCCAGGTGCAGCTGGTTCCGCTCCTGGTTACCTGCACACACCAGACGATGCATACATGCTCAAAAACGGCACAGTGACCGTGGCCGACATCAAAAATCAGCGTATTTTGTACATCAGCCCGAGTGGTCATGTCATCAAGCAACTCGGCACGACAGGGTACCGCTACCACAATCCGCCGTATTCCTTTGCAGCGCCCAACGGGGATACCCCGTTGTCGGACGGCGGTGTGCTTGTCACCGAGATCGGCGGAAGTTACGCGGACCGCATCAACGCCCAAGGGCACTTGGTCTGGAGTGTCCACATTCCAAACATGACCTATCCAAGCGACACGCAGATGCTGCCGAGCGGGAACCTTCTCGTTGCGGACTACGTCACGCCTGGACGGCTGGAGATTATCACTCCAAAGGGACAGGTAGTCTGGGATTACTACAAGACGTCCGGACCGGGTGAATTGTCCAACCCGTCCCTGGCACAGGCGCTGCCAAACGGCAATATCGTCGTCAATGACGATTTCAACGACCGGGTCGTGATTATCGACCCGCAGACGAACAAGATCGTCTGGCAGTATGGTCACACCGGAGTCCCCGGAACGGGCCCGGGCTACCTGAACGTGCCAGACGGCATGGACTTTATGCCGCCTTCTGTGTCGCTGCCCACGAAGCCAACGACAAAAGGGTAGGGCCAACCACGAAAGGATAGGCAAAGATAATCACGCGGGCCGTCCTGACTACCGCCTCGCGGCGGCTCTGGGACGGCCCTTTCAAATGGCGAATGACCTTGCAAGCCCAGCCAGCGGCTTGTACGCTTTGCGGTTACAGACCGGATTCCAATTCCTCGAGGTCAAAAGCCGCCTGTTCCCACTCCGTCAGTTTTACTTCGTGTTCCTTCCCGAGCGCTTCCAACTCCAGATTGAGTTTTTGGACCGTGTCGAGGTCCTGTTCCATACCTGCGCTCACCAGTTCGTCGCCGATGGCTTGCTGCCTGTCTTCGATTTCGGAAATCCGAGCTTCCAACTGTTGAACCCGTTCGCGCAGCTTGCGCAGGTCTGCGGAGCGAACCACCCGCCGTTTTGGCGCCTCGCCTCCGTCGTTTTCACCCGACAAAGCAGGGCTTTTTAAGTTTTCTTGCCGGGAAGGCCCACTAAAGACGGATTCAAATCCTTGTAGGGATGGATTGGACCGTTTTGCGCGCCCAGAGGGTTCGGAAGCTGCGGTCTCCTCGGCCCATTTTTCGTCGGCAGCTTTTTTGGTCTGGTATTCCGTGTAGTTTCCAATGTACAAAGTAAACCCGGACTCTCCCAAAACGGCCACGTGGCTGGCAAGGGCATCGATAAAGTAGCGGTCGTGAGAGACGAACAAGATGGTCCCTGGGTAGTCATCCAGGGCATCCTCGAGGACTTCCTTGCTCAACAAGTCCAAGTGGTTGGTCGGCTCGTCCAAAACCAAAACGTTCGCTTGCTGCAACATCAAACGGCACAAGGAAAGCCGGCTTCGCTCTCCGCCGCTGAGCGCTGCAACCGGTTTTTGTACGTCTTCACCGCGAAAGAGAAATCGCCCAAGAGCCGTACGGACCGTCGTGAGGTCGAGTCCGGGGTACTCGTCGTGAATTTGCTCCAGAACCGTCTTCGTCGAGTCGAGGTTCTTTTGCTCCTGGTCGTAATACCCCAATTCCACGCCGACACCCCAGTGGACACTGCCGGACTGAGGAGGCCAATCGCCCGTGAGAGCCTTCAGAAAAGTGGTTTTTCCGACGCCGTTTGGGCCAATCACCGCTACTCTCTGGCCGCGGTGAACTTCTAGGTTCAAAGGTCCGGCCAATCGTTTGCCCGGGTACCCGAGCACGGCGTCCTGAACGGACAAGACGTCTTTGCCGGAGGTCCTGGCACATTCGAAGTTCAGCGCGAGTTTTGGAACATTGGCTGACGGGCGCTCGATCCGTTCCATGCGCTCAAGCAGCTTTCTGCGGCTTTGCGCCCGCTTTGTCGTGGAGGCGCGAACAATGTTGCGCTGCACGAACTCTTCCATGCGCGCTATGTCTTTCTGTTGTGCTTCGTAGCGTTTTTGCTCCTGCTCCTGCCGCGCTGCCTTTTGTTCGATAAAGTCGCTGTAGTTGCCCGTGTAGCGCGCGGTCTGTCCATTCTCCAACTCGTACAAGGCGGTGGCCACCTTGTCGAGAAAGTAGCGGTCGTGCGACACCACCAAAACGGCCCCGTCGTACGACTGTAAGTAGTCTTCAAGCCACGACAACGTGTCGGTGTCCAGGTAGTTCGTCGGTTCGTCGAGGACTAAAAGGTCGGGCTGCATGGCCAGCAGCCGGGCCAGGGAAAGCCTCGTCTTCTGCCCGCCGCTCAGGCTTTCCACCGAGAGTTGGTGCATCTCTGCCGGGAACGACAGGCCGTCCAACACGCGTCGGATTCTCGAGGAGACGGAATAGCCGCCTGCTTCCAGAAATTCGTGCTGCAACCGGTCGTACGACTCCGAGAGCGTGAGAAACTGTTGTTCGTCCCTGTACACAGCCGGATCGGACATCTGCTTTTCCATGCCGCGCATCCGATTCTCCATGTCAAATACGGCCTGAAAGCTTTCAGCGACGTAGTCATACACCGTCACTTGACCCTGCGCACTGACAAACTGTGATACATACCCGAGCGATGCGCCTCTGGCCAGGCTGACCTCGCCTGCATCGGGGTTTTCCTCGCCAATGACGATGCGCAAGAGCGTCGACTTTCCAGCCCCGTTTTGTCCCACGAGTGCAACCCGTTCTTTCGACTGCACCGCCAAGTTTGCGCCTCTTAAAATTTCGTGGCCGTCGTACTGTTTTTCAATGCGATTTGCCTGCAATAGGTTCATGCTCGTCTCCTTAAATTTTGCAAAGGCTCGTCTTACTTGGACGAGACGCGAATATGCATGTGAAAAAGGGACTTTCGTCCCGTCGTTTGTCTTCGCTCAACCAATGGGATTCCGACAACAGTGTACCCCAGCGGTCTGACAAGGGGCAATTGTGTTCAGGGAGGCTGATAGCGTGTCCGAACTCGATTTTCCGCTGCCCTCAGGGTACGGGTGGCAGTATCACTTGTTGTTGTGGCTGCAGTCGTTTCACTCTCCAATTCTCGACCAGGTCGCCAGGGCCGTGTCTTTCACGGGCTTGGAATGGTTCTACATGCTCGTGCTTCCGGTGTTGTTTTGGGCTGTAAACCGCGAGATCGGTTTGCGCTTGACCTACGTATTTTTAACTTCCATGTATGTCAATGCTTGGACAAAGGTTCTGTTTCACGTGCGGCGTCCGACCGGAGTTCCGGGAATTCGTACGGACTTCGCTAGCAGCGCGTCCGGCCTTTCGATGCCAAGCGGCCACGCGCAGGGGACGTTGACGTTTTGGTGGATGGTGGGAGCCTGGGCAAAGCGACGCTGGCTGTGGTTCGTTGTATTGGTTTTGGTGTTTGCCATTGGCGTTTCGCGGTTGTACCTTGGACTGCACTGGCCGCTTGACGTCCTGACAGGCTGGGCGTTCGGTTTGGCCTTCGCAGTAGTTGGCTGGGCACTGGGCAAGTGGTGGAGCTATCGCAGCTATTCTTTTTCCATACGGCTTACCATGGCGATCGCGTTTCCGCTGGTGTTATTGTTGCTGCACCGCGATAGTACCTCGGCCAGCTACGCCTCTTTGTTGTTGGGCATCGGCAGCGGTGCCGCGTTAGAAGAGCGATGGTTGAACCTGCGGATCGACCCCGTTTTATGGAAGCGAATTTCTGCCGCCGTCATCGGCATTGCGGGTCTGATTGCGGTACAATGGTTAATAAAGTGGCCGCAGGATACGGTCTTTTGGGAGGTCCTCAAAGGATTGCTGACTGGATTGTGGGGCACGCTTCTGGCGCCTTATGTGTTTGAACTTTGCGGCTTATACAAAAAGAAGGATGCGGACTGAATCCAGAAGAGGGACGCGAATGGAAAAGACCGAGCTTCGTCAACGGATGCTTCGCGAACGGCAACAAATGACCCATCTTCAGCGCAGCAGTGCGGATGAGCGGATTCGCCGGTTGGTGGTGGACTTGCTGCAAGACCTTCGGTACGAGGGTTTTGCGACGCGGGGTTTTCCGGGACCGGCGCAGCTTTATCCGCCCGTTGTTGGGCTGTTTCACCCCATCCGCGGGGAAGTGGATGTATTTGCTGCGCGGCAAGAGCTCCGGCATAAGGGGTGGACAACCGCCCTTTCAAAAACGGACGTCGCCAAACGCGCTTTGCAATTTTTTCGGGTTGAGGAGAATACGACTCTGACTCCCGGAGTATACGGGATTTTAGAACCAGCCATGGATGCTGCAGCGGTTGCGCCGAAGGAACTGGCGGCTTTGGTCGTCCCCGGATTGGCGTTTACTCCGAAAGGTCAGCGCATTGGTTACGGAGGAGGCTTTTACGACCGTTTTCTCAGCGATCCATCCGTCCACGCCATCCGGATTGGCGTCGCGTACGCAATTCAGCTTGTCCCTGCGCTGCCCGATGAGCCGCATGACGAGGGTATGGACTATGTGGTGACGGAACTAGGGGTGACAAAATGCGCACTGCGGCCGTGATCTTGGCGGGCGGGGCAAGCCGCCGTATGGGAGTGGACAAGCTCGCACTGCCTCGTTGCCGCACAGAAGACGGGACCATTTTGGCTCACGTGGTGCAGACGGCTGGCGCTGTCGCGCAAGACGTTCACGTGGCGGCGGCTCCGTCGCATACTGGTCAGACAGAGGCACTGAAGTCTTTGCCGATTGAACTTGGCACCCGCATTCAGGTCCACGCGGACCTTGCCCCTCAGCGGGGACCGTTGGCGGCTCTGCAACAGGTGTGGGCGCAGGTGCAAGAGAGTGAAGCAGTTTTTCTGGTCGCGGGCGATTTGCCCGGAGTAGCGCCCCAGGTTTTGCAGACGTGCCGCGATCGACTGCGGGTGTTGGGGGAAAGCTGGGACGGAGTCTTGGTTCGCCGCGAGGGGAAGGTGCAGCCGTTGTTGGGATGTTACCGCTTTCGCTGTAAAGGCGCGTTTGTACAGACGTACCGGGAAGGCCACGCCCGGCTGCTCCCAGCCTTGCAGCGCTTGCGTTTGGCCGAAATCGACAGCGTTTTACAAGGCTGGCCGCAGTGGTGGACCCGGCCGGTTCATACCAAAGAGGAATATCAGACTTGGCTGGAAGCTTGTACGGAGGTGTACACATGAAACGGGAGATACCTGTAGAACAGGCGGTGGGCATGCCCTTAGCTCACGACTTGACGCGGATTGTACCTGGAGAATTCAAAGGTCCCGTCTTTCACAAGGGGCACATCGTACGCGAAGAGGACATTCCGGTGTTGCTCGATATCGGCAAGCGCTACATCTACGTTTTGGAACTGGAAGACGACGAACTGCACGAAAACGACGGCGCTGTCCGGATGGCTCAAGCCATCGCCGGTCAAGGCCTGGTGCACTCCGACGTGCACGAAGGAAAAGTGGTCTTGAAGGCGGAGTATGACGGGATGTTGTGGATCGACGAGCAGCGCCTGCTGGAAATGAACCTGATTGACGACATTTCCATCACGACGCGCCGACCGTTCATTCACGTGAAACAAGGCACGTCGGTCGCAGGCGTACGCCCCATCCCGTTGACTGTGAAAAAGGACAAGGTAGAACGAGTCGAGCAGCTGGCTTTGCCGAGATCCGACGGGCGCAAAGTGATCGAAGTCCTGCCGTACGGCGAGCATCGCGTCGCTCTTGTCACCACGGGAAGCGAGATTCTTACGGGCCGCATCGAGGACAAGTTTGGCCCGGCACTCACCAACAAGTTTGCGGCTTATGGCGCACAGGTGGTCAGTCAGGTGATGACGGGGGACGAGCAGGAGAGGATTGTGCAGGAAATCGTCCGGGCCTGTGAGGACGGAGCAACGATTGTGTGCGTCACCGGGGGGATGTCGGTGGACCCGGACGACCGTTCTCCGGCAGCCATTCGCCAGGCAGCCACCGAGGTTGTGACCTATGGAACACCGATGCTCCCTGGCTCCATGCTGATGTTGGCTTATCGCAACGGCACTCCGGTCTTCGGGCTGCCCGGCGCAGTCATCTACGACCGCCAGACCTCCTTTGACGTACTGCTGCCGCGGGTCCTGGCTGGTATCCAACTGAGCAAGGCAGATGTGGCGCGTCATGGAGCCGGCGGCTGGTTGAATGAATAACCCGCGGCTCATCTCCGTCGTAGGTCTTCAAAATTCCGGGAAGACCAGGGCGGTCAACGCCCTCGTCAAGTGCTGGGTTCAGCAAGGACTTCGGGTCGGCGTCGTCAAACACGACGGACACCTCCAACCCGGCCAATCGGATGACTGGGAAAAGCCGGAAAGCGATACCGAGCAATTCACAGCTTCGGGGGCCTCGTACACGCTGTTGACTGGGGGTGGGCGCACGCTTTTGCGCGCAGCAGCAGACCCGGACGCAGCAGACCCGGAAGCGCTGTGCCGACGGACGGCCGAATTGGCTGAGCGGCAAGGCCAGCCCCTGGACATTGTCGTGGTTGAAGGGTTCAAACGAAGCGATCTGCCGAAAGTCGCCGTCCTACGAGACGAATCCCATGTCAAATGGGTAAACCAGGCAGAGTTGACCGGTCTTTTCGCGGTGATCGCGCCGGCAGCCGTTTCTCACCTTGTCGCCGTGGACGCCCGGGTGTATGATGAAAACCGGGTAGATAGCTTGTGCTTTGATTTTTGGCACAACGACCCAAAAGTACGGAGGTGAACTCGATGGGACTCTCGAATATGGGATGGTCCGGCTTAATCCTCATTCTTGTCGCGTTGTTGCTGGTGTTTGGCCCGAGCAAGCTTCCTGAAATCGGAAAGGCATTCGGCCGCGGTCTGCGCGAATTTAAGGATGCCACCAAGGGTATGATGGAGGAGACCCCTTCACACAGCCAACCGGAACAACCTGAGCCGTCAAGTGTTCGGCCGGCAACAGTCCAACCGATTGAACTGAAGGATGAAACCGAGACTGCAAAAAACTAATCGGAGGCTGCTATGACAGAGGGCCCGATGTCCGTTGTGGATCACCTGGCAGACTTGCGTAAACGCATTATTTATATACTGATTGTGTTCGTTATTCTGTTAGGATTGAGTTTGGGGTTTGTGTCGCACATCTACGGTTATCTCGTCAGTCCGCTGCAGCGGCTGGGCGTGAAACTGGTCGTTGTGTCGCCCGGTGAAGTCATTACTGTGTATTTGACGGTTGCAGGGCTGGTTGCAGTCGGGCTTACGCTGCCATTCGCGCTGTATCAGCTTTGGAAGTTCGTCGCTCCGGGTCTGATGCCCAAAGAGCGCCAATACACGGTTCGCTTGTTGCCCGTGACGTTCGTCATGTTCATCGTGGGTGTACTGTTTTCGTGGTTCTTAATTTTTCCGACCATTCTCAGGTTCCTTATCCAACTGAGTGCAGTCAATTTTAAGCTCATGATTCGAGCGAGCGCGTATTTTTCGTTCTTGACGAACATTTGCATTCCGTTCGGATTTATTTTTGAGCTGCCGATTGTCGTGGTCTTTCTGACGCGCATTGGCGTCGTTACGCCGGCTGTCTTGCGCAAGTTTCGCAGGCATGCCTATTTGGTCAGCGTAGTGCTGGGCGTTTTGATTAGCCCTCCTGAACTTATTTCTCACTTAAGTGTGGTCATCCCCATCATTCTGCTGTACGAAATTAGTATTTTGCTTTCCCAACTCGTATACCGCAGAAAGCTGAAAGCCAAGGACGCAGAAGGTGCGTCTCCCGCTTCGTAGTTGCAAAGGCGGCTGCTGCCGCAGTCGTCTTTGCTCCCCAACGGATCCTTTGCCTGAAAGCCCGACAGTTTGAACGACACGGCATGCATGAATATGCATGAAAAAAATCCGCAAAAAAGGTGCAAAAATCTCGTATGGATTGTTGCAAAGGTAATCTTAAGTGATTATCATAAGTGGTGTTGATGTTAGCACTCAGAGTCAATGAGTGCTAACAAGTGACCTAAAACATTCCGAGGAGGTTTTTTCCACATGTTGAAGCCACTCGCAGACCGCGTCGTTGTACGTGCCGTAGAGCGGGAAGAGAAAACGGCCAGTGGAATTTTGTTGCCGGACACAGCTAAAGAAAAACCGCAAGAGGGCGAAATTGTCGCGGTTGGACCCGGCCGTGTCGAAGATGGACAACGCATTGCCATGGATGTCAAAGTCGGAGATCGAGTCATCTATTCCAAATACGCAGGAACGGAAGTCAAAGTCGACAACGAGGAATTGTTGATTTTGCGCGAAAGTGATATTTTGGCAGTCGTTGAAAAGTAAGGCCTACATAACGACTAAGGAGGTAAATGCAGATGGCAAAGGAAATTAAATTCCGTGAAGACGCGCGCCGGGCAATGTTGCGTGGTGTGGACGCGTTAGCAGATGCTGTAAAAGTAACCTTGGGTCCAAAAGGACGCAACGTGGTTTTGGAGAAGAAGTTCGGTTCTCCGCTCATCACCAATGACGGTGTGACCATTGCCAAGGAGATCGAATTGGAAGACACGTTTGAAAACATGGGTGCCCAATTGGTCAAAGAAGTCGCCACCAAGACCAACGACGTTGCAGGCGACGGCACCACGACGGCGACCGTGCTGGCACAGGCCATGATCCGCGAAGGTCTGAAGAACGTCGCAGCTGGCGCAAACCCGATGGTTCTGCGCAAGGGCATCGAAAAGGCTGTCAACGCCAGCGTCGAAGAAATCAAACGCATTTCGAAGACCATCGAAGGCCGCGAAAACATTGCACAGGTTGCTGCGATTTCTGCGGGCGATCCGGAAATTGGCGTGTTGATTGCAGATGCCATGGAGAAAGTCGGCAAAGACGGCGTCATCACCGTTGAAGAATCGAAAGGCTTCACGACCGAGTTGGAAGTCGTGGAAGGCATGCAGTTTGACCGCGGCTACATTTCGCCGTACATGGTGACGGATACAGACAAGATGGAAGCGGTCCTCGACGAGCCGTTCCTCTTGATTACCGATAAGAAAATCAGCAACATCCAAGAAGTTCTGCCTGTTTTGGAGCGCGTCGTTCAGTCCGGACGCCAGCTGCTCATCGTGGCAGAAGACGTCGAAGGCGAAGCCTTGGCAACCTTTGTCGTCAACAAGCTGCGCGGCACGTTTACGGCAGTGGCCGTCAAGGCGCCCGGCTTCGGCGATCGCCGCAAGGCTATGTTGCAGGACATCAGCATTCTGACGGGCGGCCAGGTCATCAGTGAAGAGCTTGGCCTCGAATTGAAGAACACGACGGTGGACCAACTCGGACGCGCCCGCCAAGTCCGCGTCAGCAAAGAGAACACCATCATCGTCGACGGCGCAGGAGACAAAGCGGAAATCGATGCCCGCATCGGCCAAATCAAGCGCCAGATTGAAGAAACCACGTCTGATTTCGACCGCGAAAAACTGCAAGAGCGCTTGGCGAAACTCGCTGGCGGCGTAGCGGTCATCAAGGTCGGCGCAGCCACTGAGACTGAACTGAAGGAAAAGAAACTCCGCATCGAAGACGCGCTCAATGCCACTCGCGCTGCCGTTGAGGAAGGCATTGTGGCCGGCGGCGGTACGGCGTTAGTCAACGTTATTGCAGCTCTGGACAACGTGCAAGTCGACGGGGACGAAGCAACCGGTGTCAACCTGGTTCGCAAAGCCTTGGAAGCTCCAGTCCGTCAGATTGCGGACAACGCAGGTGTGGAAGGCTCTGTCATCGTGGAACGCCTGAAGAAGGAAAGCGTCGGATTTGGCTTTAACGCAGCCAACGGCGATTGGGTGGACATGATTCAAGCGGGTATTGTCGACCCTGCGAAGGTCACCCGTTCTGCTCTGCAAAACGCGGCGAGCGTCGCTGCGATGTTCTTGACCACCGAAGCAGTAGTCGCGGACAAACCGGAAAAGGAAAAAGCTCCGGCAATGCCTGGCGGCGGCATGGGCGGCATGGACATGATGTAATACCCCTTTTCGAGGAAGCGGGGAACCTGGCATACCAGCTGGGTTCCCCGTTTTTTTGATGGGATTTACTTTGCTGTTGTTGCAGACGACCTGCCGTCTGTGACATTTTCGCGCGTTTTCAAAATCCGACAATGTTTTTATAGGTATGCGTGTATACTCGATTTAGAAAAATCAGTAATCTATGAGAAGAAGATTCAGATCAAAGGCAAACCCATTGAAAAATGGAGACGCAAAGCCACGGGTCTACGGTGTCACACTATGACGGCCGGGCTGCCTGAAAGCCTTTTTCAGGTGAGGAGTGTGGGGTATGGCGGCGTATGCAAACGAGGACTTGGCAGAATGGGTCCGGCTGATGGACGACGCGCGCACTTTAGGGGTGACCGTTGAACAGGTTCGGCTCTTTTTGGAAATGCACAGGCAACAAGTACAACCTACGGCGAGTTCGACTGAGAAATCCCGTTCCTACGGGTGAAATGTCTTTACATATCCTCAAACAAAAACCATCAAGCAAAAACCATCAAGCGTTTGCTGTCCGCCACAATGGGTGGCGGCTTTTTACGTTTTCGTCGAGCTTGCATCGCGGGCAGATGCAGTCGTCGCAAAAGGACGCCCGTACCACAACTGCGTACGGGCTTTAGAATGGGGTAGGGTGATCATGTCGTTCTTTTAATAGAACAACATATTCTTATAATAGAACAAAAGGGTTAAGAGTCCAATACAAATCTGTGATAACTCTGGATTTCTTTCAAAATCCACCCATAATTCTGCTATGTTTGTGGTGAATGAGGTGCTGTCGCGGGATTCCTTCGAAGACTGCTGAGAAGGCGACGGTACGTAACAGCCGTGTGAGCACACTGTAGTTTTTGGCAAACCGGAAGTTCAAACAAAAAAGGCGGTGGAACGAATGAAAGCAGTGATTGTGAAGGGCTTTGGCGGAATCGACATGCTGAGCTATGAAGAGTCCCCCATGCCAAACCCAGGACCGGACGAGGTTTTGATTCAGACTGCGGCTGCCAGTGTCAATTTCGCAGATATCATGGCTAGGCAAGGACGGTATCACGGTGGAGGACAACCACCGTTTATTCCGGGACTGGATGTAGCGGGTACCGTAGTCAAGGTCGGGGAGGGAGTTCAAAACATCAAACCCGGTCAGAGGGTCGCTGGGTTTGTGCACGCTGGGTCTTACGCAGAATATTGTGCGGTCAAGGCGGTCCTCACGTACCCAGTGCCAGACGCAGTGGATTTTGACAGCGCTGCCGCATTCCCAACTGTGGGTGTCACGGCTTACGAGTTGTTGACCCGGGTGACGCAGTTGAGGCCGGGGGAGTCCGTGTTGGTGCACGCGGCCGCCGGCGGAGTCGGTTTGGCAGCCGTGCAAATGGCCCATCTGCTGGGAGCAAAGACTGTGATTGGGACGGTTGGCAGTGCGGAGAAGGCCCGGGTTGCGGTGTCTTACGGTGCGGATTATGCCATTGACTATCAAAGTGGAGACTTCGCGGACAAGGTGCTGGAGTTGACTGGCGGGAACGGCGTCGACGTCATATTGGATTCGGTGTCCGGGCAGGTATTTCAAGAGAGCATGCGATGTTTAGCGCGCTTTGGCCGGATCGCGGTGTTCGGAATGGCCGGAGGTCAACCCGGGCAGTTCACGACAGACGGGTTGCACGGGAGCTGCCGGAGCGTATTGGGGTACAGCATGGGGACGCATCGCCGCTTCCGGCCCGAGGTACTGGCCGAACCTGTTCGGAAGGTCCTGGAATACTTGGAACACGGTCAATTGCGCATGGCCATACAGGCCCGTTTTTCTTTAAAAGATGCGGGATTGGCTCAGGAACTGGTGGAAAACCGGCGAAGCACCGGGAAGGTACTGCTGTTTCCATAACCTGTATCCCCCTGCAACGCGACTCGATACCGCGACACAAGACGAAAACCCTCACTCCACTCGGTTGGGTGAGGGCCTTTAATTGCAATGGCAATGTGCGATTCGGCATCAGTCCTGACTGTACAATTTCACTTTACCCGTAGTGAGACAGCAATTGCTGCCGCACCCAATGGGTGTTGCAGGTATCGCAACCGCAGGATTCGGAATGAGAAGAACTGTGCTCCATGTCTTCCGTCTCCAAACCTGGGACAAAGTCGTTGGAAGTGGCGGAGTCCTCAACCAAAGTTCTCATTGCAATGCTCATTTAACGCTCCCTCCTCTTGCTTGCATTATAATATAACAGTATGTGAAGTGTAAATAGGTGTATTATAACAGAAACGCGAAAGTCACAAAAATGTTTTAATTCTGTCCCGATGTCTTTCTCCTTGTGCATTTACGAAATCAACCGACTCTCCATACATTGTAGGGTCGGCAATTTCATGCACAGGGAGTGACGCGATATGAACGACGTTGAGCTTCAAATTCTCCAAAGCCTGCTGAGCTTATTAACCTTGGTAGTGGGTACGGCACTGAGTATTTTGCTGCCGAAACTCAAAAAATCCGTCGATGCGCATCTGACGGAGAAGCAAGCCGCCATTGCAAACCACGTGCTAGACGGCCTGGGTTCGATTGCCGAAGCGGTCGTTCAGGACTTCAACCAAAGAGTCGTTACTCAAGCGAAGACAAACGGCAATTTCACACAGGAACTGG
Organism: Alicyclobacillus tolerans; assembly: GCF_021739485.1. Lineage (GTDB taxonomy): Bacteria > Bacillota > Bacilli > Alicyclobacillales > Alicyclobacillaceae > Alicyclobacillus_K > Alicyclobacillus_K tolerans_A. Next base: position 25,065 of record NZ_JAJFNK010000022.1, on the reverse strand, counting down.
CGCAGCAAGTCAAACAGGACGCCATCGCTGCAGTCAAGGACCAGGGCTCCTCTTTACTTCAGTTGGGCCAAAGCACGATAGGAAACGTTGAAAACCTGATAGCCAGTTTAGTCGAACAGGCCGTTGTCAAGCACCATGTTGACCGTCCAAGTGCATAGTCTATTTGGCAGACCGATTCAAACGATTGAGCTACTCAGAATTGAACCACTTGCCTTATTAAAGATAGTCCGTCACAATCAACCCCGATTTTGAGATTCGTTGTAGGATAGTTTTGCAAGCAGACATATGCTTCAGACACCGCAGCAACGAGAAATTGGACTTCTTTTGAAGGGAGCCGGTTAAAGAGTCAGGCTCCAACTATTTTCGGTCGATAAGTGATTTTTTTCACAAGTCGGCTAGGGTGGTCGAGAGAATACAGGTCCTGCTGCAGGTGTCAGGAGGGGGAGAAAATCCGTGCTGGAAGAGAGAATACGCAGGACGGAGTTGCTAAAACGCGTCATGTCGGCTCAAGAGGCCGCCGAGTTGATTCAAGACGGGGACACGGTCGGGATCAGCGGATTTACCCGGGCCGGGGATGTGAAGTCCGTTCCGTCCGCCTTGGCCGACCGGGTCAAACGGACAGGGACGCCCGTTCACATCAACCTGTATACGGGCGCTTCTGTAGCCGAGGAAGTCGACCGAAGGCTCACGGAAAGCGGGCTGATCTTAAGAAGGCTGCCGTTTCAATCCGACGCGGTGCTGCGCTCGGCCATTAACCGCGGCGACATCATGTACGTGGACCAGCACCTGAGTGTCACGGCCGAAAAAATTCGAGAAGGGCAACTTGGAAAACTAGACATCGCCATTGTGGAGGCGGCCGCCATTACGGAGGAAGGCGGCATCATCCCGTCCACCTCCGTGGGCAACTCGCCGACTTTTGTGCTCGAGGCGGAAAAAGTCATTGTCGAATTGAATCTGCACCAACCTTTGACGCTAGAGGGGATTCACGACATTTACGTACCTGAAGCCCGGCCGCACAGGCTGCCGCTCCCTTTGACAGATGTCAAGGACAGGTTGGGGACTTCGTACATTCCCGTGGACTCGGATAAAATTGCAGCCATTGTCATCACGGACCAAACGGATCACTTTGCGGAATTGGCGCCTGCGGACGAAGACACCCAGAAGATTGCGCAGCACCTCATTGATTTTTTGGAAGGGGAAGTCCGCTGCGGGCGGCTTCCGCAGAACCTTCGACCGCTCCAATCTGGAGTGGGTTCTATCGCAAATGCGGTTTTGCATGGCTTGCTTCAATCTTCGTTTAAGGGCTTAGAAATGTATTCGGAAGTCCTTCAAGACGCCGCGTTTGAACTGCTCGACGCCGGGAAGATGACATCGCTCTCGGGCTGTTCCATCACAGTGTCTCCCGAGCGGGCTGCGCGATTGATGGAGGACTTTTCAGACTATCGCGACCGCGTCGTATTACGGCCGCAGGAAATTTCGAACCATCCTGGTATAATTCGGCAACTTGGAATCATTGCCATCAATACAGCCTTGGAAGTCGATATTTACGGAAACGTCAATTCGACTCACGTCACCGGGACGGACATCGTAAACGGAATTGGGGGTTCCGGGGACTTTGCAAGAAATGCTTCACTCTCTATTTTCGTAACCAAAACAACGGCGAAGCGCGGTGCGGTCTCCTGCATTGTTCCGATGGTTTCCCACGTCGACCATACGGAGCATGACGTCGATGTGATTGTCACGGAATACGGTTTGGCCGACTTGCGCGGTTTGGCCCCTAGAGAGCGCGCCAAGGTGATCATTGAAAACTGTGTTAACCCGTACTACCAAAGTCAACTTCGCAGTTACTTCCAACGCGCCCGCTCTCGAGGCGGACATACGCCGCATCTGTTGGAAGAAGCCTTGTCCTGGCACATCCGCTACCGCGAAACGGGAACGATGATGCCCGAGCGTCAAGGGGAAGTGGACCGGAGTAACAAACGGGCAGCCGTCCCTGCAACTGCTGCTGCTTCGGGTGCGATGCACTTCGGACTAACCCCCCTTGTCGCGGCCGGAGAAGACAGGACGGTTTTGACAGCTCCTGTTTCTGCCGCGGCACCTGCGCCGCTTGCCGGACGGAGAGACCACGGGAAATACGCATCCGTGACGGGGGAACTGTACTCGCCGACGGAAGGCAACTAGGCGCAAGGCAACGGCACACACTGGGCAATAGCACTGGGCAATAGCACTGGGCAATAGCACTGGGCAATAGCACTGGGCAATAGCACTGGATTGAGGCAAAACCTGCAAGCACTAAATGGCAATCCAGACCGCACAGGTCATGAAAAAATAGGACTGAGGAGGACTCTTTATGCAAAATCAACTGGAAAGACTACAATTGGCTCGAGACATTTTGGGGGAAGTTCCGGTATGGGAGCTGCAAAGGGCAGGGCTCACGGTGGTTTCTAAGCAGACCTTGGAGAATTTGTTCGGGATGGCAGTGGAGTACCGTTCTCAAAATCAACTGTTGGAAAACATGCTGCACACCTTTCAGAAAGAGTTGCGCGAACGGGAAGAAGAAAAACTGTGTCACAACTTGAACGCCAATGAAGAAGGTGTCGTGAACAGCTGTCTTCCCCTTCCGCACGAGTGGAGAGATGCTGAACTCGACGAACTGAAAACCGCAATCCAGTCTGTTCAAAGCGCCACCTAACCTTTCGCTCAAGGTCAGTTTAAACAAGGGGCTGTCTGCTTGACGGGGTGCAGTTCGGGGTGTTCCTTTCCCAATCTGCCTTCGAGACAGCCTCTTTTTGTGTCGTGATAGGCAGGAATCGAGGGGTTTTCGTCGAAATTCTGGTCGGATTTGAACGAAGGTTCGGACGAAGCGAGGTGACGAACCGGCATAATGACACTGTCGCGTGCAACGATGTCGGCCTTGGCTGCCGTAGTGGCGTTGGCGGGGGCAACCCTCACACCAGCGGTTACGTATGCGGGCAAGCTGGCACAATACCAAAGCAAAGAAAAACAACTCAAGCAACAGGCGGTACAAACCAAGCAGAACATTGCTCAGCTCACATCGAAGGAACAGTCGCTGCAGAATCAGTTGCAGACGATTGAGTCGCAAATCAATTCTCTATCTCAAAGTGTCGTGGCGCAGCAAATCGATATTCAGAAGCGAAATGCTCAGATTGCCCAGCTACAGCAAAAGATTGCTCAGACGCAACAGGAGCTCAACGACCAGTACCAAGTGCTCCAACAGCGCATTCGCGTGATGTACGAGGCAGGCAATGTCTCCTATTTTGACGTTTTGTTTTCGGCAACGAGTTTTTCCGACCTCCTGGACAGGCTTCAGTTGCTTTCCATGATTGCCGAACAAGACCAAAAGATTTTGCAGAACATCCGCGATAACAAACGTCAATTGGATCAGACGAATGCGCAGTTGGAACTTCAGATGGTCCAGGCCAAAAAGGCGTATGCCGTCCTGGTGCAGCGCAAACAACAGCAGGAAAATGCCCAGCAATCGGAACAGAAGGTACTCAGCCAGGTGCACAGCGCCAAGGTCAGCGCTGAGGCTGCGCTGCGCAGTGAAAACGACGCCATGCGCAGCTTGCAGTCTTTAATTCAGCAGCTCATTGCTCAGGAAGGTCAATACACTGGGCCTGCAGGTGGATGGACGTGGCCGGTGCTGGGGTATCACAACGTCAGTTCAGGGTACGGATGGCGTGTATGGCCCGACGGTACGCACGAGTTTCACAATGGCATCGACATTCCTGCGCCGGTGGGAACCCCCATTGTCGCAGCCACGAGCGGCAAGGTTCTGTTGGCGGGGCCAGCCTCTGGATTCGGAGATTGGATCGTGATCGAATCAGGCAACGGCATGTATGAAATCTATGGCCACATGTATGCCTGGGAAATTAAGGTCTCTCCAGGAGAAATTGTACATACCGGCCAACAGATTGCCGGTGTTGGCAGCAACGGCTTCTCGACCGGTCCACACCTTCACTTTTCTGTGGCGACGGGCTTTAGCGGGGGTTACCCGGTGACTATTTCTCCTACTCAGTTTGTCGGTTGAACGGATATTTCAAGGTGTGAGGCATGCGGATCGCCCAACTGGGTGATCTTTTCTGTTTTTTCACCGTAAAGTTTAGATAAAATTAATGTGTCGAGGAGAAAATAAGAAAGTAGACACATGGGCGTAGGCGGATTGACAGGCAAAGTCGAAAGAACGGGAGATAGAACGGCAGAGTGGATAAAGCCAAAACAGACAAAGGAGAAAGTTCAGTGGCCAAGCTCGCGCATCCGTTTCAGTTTGACGACTGGAACCACGAGATTAAAAACGTAGTCGATAACGTAGAACAAGTTATGGTAGGCAAGCAAGACGTGGTTCGTCTGGTTTTGGTCACCTTGCTGGCTGGAGGGCACTGCCTGATTGAGGACGTGCCCGGCGTCGGGAAAACAATGTTGGTTCGCGCCGTTGCAAAGTCGCTCGGCTGCGAATTCAAGCGCATTCAATTTACTCCGGACTTGCTGCCTTCGGACGTATCCGGCGTATCGATTTATAATCAAAAAACGCAGTCTTTTGAGTTTCGGCCGGGTCCCATCTTTGGGCAAGTGGTGTTGGCGGACGAGATCAACCGCACGTCTCCGAAAACCCAATCGGCTCTTTTAGAAGCTTTGGAGGAACACAATGTCACCGCAGACGGGCAGACTTACGCCTTACCGAATCCTTTTTTCGTCCTGGCGACCGAGAACCCGTTGGAGTTTGAAGGAACGTTTCCGCTGCCAGAGGCGCAGCTCGACCGTTTTTTACTGAAGTTCAGTGTCGGTTACCCGAGTTTTGAGGACGAAGTCGATATTTTATCCCGTCAAAGCAAAGGCCATCCCATTGACAATTTGGCGGCTGTCGTCGAAGCCAAGGATGTGCTGCGCTGGCGGAAAGGTGTTGACGACGTGTTCGTGGAAGGGTCGCTGCGCCGCTACGTAGTGCAGATTGTTCACGCAACGCGCGCTCATCCTCAGATTGAACTCGGGGCGAGTCCGCGGGCCAGCCTGGCTTTGTTTAAAAGCGCACAGGCGATGGCGTACATTGCCGGCCGGGACTACGTGGTACCGGACGATATCCGGTACTTGGCTCCGTATGTTTTGTCCCACCGGATCCTGCTCACGGCAGAAGCCAGGCTGTCTGGGGTGGAGGTGGACAGGGTGGTGCACGAAGTCGTCGGCGCTGTGCCGGTTCCACTCGCAGAAGGGGCGCATCGATAATGTGGGTGAAGAACCTGGCTTTGTTCGCCGCCGGAGTAGCGCTCTTGGCAGTGCTGTTCGTGTTCGCAATGGTCGATGGCGGCTTCTTTGCCTGGTTTTTGTTTTACTTTTACGCGGGTCTATTCGTATACGAGGTATTGGCATTCCGGTTGGCTTTTCAAAAGGTGTCTGCCAAACGGCAACTTTCGGCGGTTCGCCTGACGGCCGGGCAGTCCATTTCGTACCGCCTTGACTTCACGCGGAGAGGTTGGTGGCCTTTGTTCTGGCTGCGCATTGAGACGCAATTGCCGGCCGCTTGGGAGTTTGCCAGCCAGGGACGCAAGCAGGTTTTGCAGCCGATGTGGGGAGCAAAGTTCGATCACGTCGTGCGTGTGGACGGGTTACGGAGAGGCGTCTATCGGTTTGGAGACACGGTGTTGGAGACGGGAGACCTCTTCGGGTTAATCCGGCGCCGCATGCTTGTAGAGAGCCGGGATGAAGTCTTGGTTTTTCCGCGAGTGGTACCCGTGCGCGGCTGGGTTGGGGAACACCCTGACCAAGCCGGGCAGTTGACGCCGACGGGGCGCCGTACGGAAGAGTCGACCAACGTGTTGGGGGTCCGGGATTACGTCCGAGGCGATCGGTTAAGCCGCATTCACTGGCCGGCAACAGCCCGCAGAGGCACTTTGCAGGCCAAAGAGTTTGAACTCAACGTCACAGGGGAATTGTCTTTCATTCCGGATTTCAGCCAGTCCAGTTTTCCGCCTGGCCTCTCTGCGAACGTATTCGAATTGGAAATGGTGATTGTCGCTTCTTTGATGAAGTACGCGTTTGATTCCCACCGCCGTTATTCGGCGACATTTCTAGGCCGACGCTTGTTGAAATACGGGCCTGGGGTCGAACAGTCCCTCCTCATTCGCTGCCTGGAGGCGCTTGCCGCGGCGACACCGAATGGACAAGTCGACTTTGCGCAGTCGCTGTCCCGTTTTGCGCAGGAGTCCGTACCCGGTACGACGCTGGTCGTCGTGTCGCCGCGCTTGGACCGCGACGTGGCGGTGGCCGCGTCACTGGCGCGGCGGCGGATGAAGGTAGAGTGGTTCGTCCCCGCCTTGCAGCGGGAGTTGACCGAGGTCGAGAAAACGGGCCTGTCGATGCTTCAAGCTGCCCGCGTCAACGTGCACTTGATGGCTTCAGAGCAGCAGTTGTCCCGTTTGCATGTGCAGAAAGGGGGCAAGTCCATTGGTTCCAATCGTTGATTCTCCGCGCGGCGTACGGATGTGGGTCAGGGGCTTGCTGGCATTGCTCTGCGCCGTATGGGTTTGGGTGTTTTTGCCCGTGTTAGTCGAATTAAAGCTCTTGGTCAATGCCGCGTCGTTTATCCCTGTTTTAGCAGCTTTGGCATTGATTCAGCTGCTGCCTTCCCGCGTCTTTCGCGCGGTCTTGGCGCTGGCTGCGATTGTCGTTTATATGCTGCACTACTTTACACCGCCAGACCTAACCTGGATTGCAGCTGTCAAGTACATGGCGGTGCAATGGGCCATTGACGCGCAAAGCGTCTTGGTCAACCACGTCTTGGTCGATCCGTTGCAAACGACCCTGTTTTTGTTCTTGCTCGCGGCGATGTACTGGCTAGTCAGCTATACCATGCTGCGCAGGCGCCTGTTTGTGTTTTATACGGTTTTGGCTGTCCTCGTGTTGGCTGTCTTGGATTCCAATACAAACGTGCACCCGAATCAGGCGATCGTAGAACTCCTCCTTGCCTCTGTATGCATTCTCGGTCTTGCCCGTTTTGCGGAAATCGATTCGCTTGAAAGTCGCCTGGGGGTTCGCAGCAAACGCCGTTCTTCCGTGATTCGATTTTTCATTCCCATGGCGGTCTTGGTTGCAGGGGTGACGGTCTTGTCTGTGGTACTCCCCAAACAGCCGGCAGTGTGGGCGAACCCGCTTCAGCGGTGGCAGGGTTCAGGAACAGGTGCTTCTGGAACTGGAAACGGGCAAGTTCAGCAGGTCATCGGCTACGAATCCAACAACAGCCATTTAGGTGGTTCGCTGTTGATGAACTACGATCCGGTGTTCAGCGTGGTCACGAACGATGCGGCTTACCTGCGCGGCCAGTCGTATTCGACGTACACGGGCAAGGGGTGGGTACAGAGCAACATGGTGCGCATTCCTGTTGGATCCGGTTCCAATCTTCCTCAAGGGACCAACACAGACTTTTCCAACCTGCCGTTCGACGTGGTAAAGCAACGGATCGCGGTCTTAGCCAAAAATTTTTCCGCGAATGTCATCTTCGGCGGGTACTCGATCCAACAGGTCACTGGCTCCGGTGTGGGAAATGGGCTGTACTACTTGAACCAAGCCAGTGACAGCTTATTTGCCACGGACTTTCTGAAATCGGGTCAAGTGTACTCTGTAGACAGTCGTGAACTTCAAGACCCCACTCAGGTGCTGACTCAATTGGAGAGCCACCCGAATGCCGCAGCCCAGCAAGGGATTCCGCCGCAAGTTGCCCAGGTGTACTTGCAGCTGCCTGCATCCTTGCCCAAACAAGTCGGCGCGCTCGCCCAAAAACTGACCCGCAACGACTCCACAGAGTTGAAAAAGGTGGAAAGCATTGAAGGTTATCTGAAGAACAACTTTCAGTACACCACTACGGATGTGCCCGTGCCTGGACGCAACCAAGATTATGTGGCTCAATTCCTGTTTGAAACCCAACGAGGCTATTGCAACAATTTTTCCTCGGCGATGGCAGTCATGCTGCGAACCGTGGGAGTCCCGACGCGCTGGGTGACGGGGTTTACGCAGGGGAGCCAGGACTTCAATTACACCGGCCCAGGCCAAAGGTACATTGTGACGAACGCGGACGCTCACTCTTGGGTGGAAGTGTACTTCCCTGGAGTTGGATGGGTGCCGTTTGACCCGACGCCCGGATTCTCCATGACGTTCGCGCAAGGGCAGGCCTCACAATCCGGTACTGTTCCGCCGGTGACGCCAAAGAATACGCCCCAGCCCAAACCAACGAAAACTCCGCAATTAAGCGGGAGCGCTTTTTCGGTTTTCTCCGTTTGGCCGGCAATCAAATGGTTGGGCTTGGCGCTTTTGGCGGCTTTCATCGTGTTGGCCGCGGTGTTTCGGAGAAACCTGAACGCTGTGCGAATTTGGCGCGGAAATCAGGCACAGGCGCTGGCTCGGGCCTTGCGTTTTGTCATTAAGCGCTTGCACAAACAAGGCCGTCTCGAGGGGCGCACGGCAACGCTCCGGGAAGTGGCTGGGATCCTCGCTGTCAACGACGGGACTGCAAAGCCGGGTTCCCATGCGGCGCGGGATTCCGAGTTGAATGTGCGCTTTGTTCATACTGCGGAAGCTGCCTGGTATCGGAAACGGCCGCTCACGGAAGACGAGGTGAAGGCGGCCAAGGACAGCTGGAAAAAGTGGTTAAAAAAGCTGTGAACAACAATTTTCAAAGAACGCCCGGATTCTACTTTTGTACGTTACATTCTACTCTTGGTGGTTGACTCTTTTCGGATGCATCAGTAGAATGATTTTGTTTTTGGGCTCGTATAACGCTGGGAATGTGGCCTGGCAGTCTCTACCGGATGACCGTAAATCATCCGACTACGAGGTCGTCAAACCTTTGGGAAGGTCGGGAAGCGCTTGTACGGTGCAGACGGTGTCGACACGTGCAAAAGCGCAAACGGTGAAACACGGTACTGGTACTTGGTCGTACGTTCCCGATCTAAGCCACACAGCCTGACAACCTCGCATGCGGATTTTGTTAGAGGGAACCCTAACAAAATCCATTGGGGTGCTCAGGCTGTTTTTTGTTTTCCCAGGGTGTGTCGAAACGAGTCGCAGTTCGTCTCAATGTGAAAGGAGGAAGGCGGCATGTCCAATCACGCCAATCACGAACTCGTGGTCGTGCTGGATTTCGGTGGACAATACAACCAGCTTATTGCGCGTAGAATCCGGGAACTCCACGTGTATTCCGAACTGCTCCCACACACCGTGACTGCAGCAGAATTGAAACAGCGCAACGTCCGGGGTGTGGTGTTTAGCGGAGGGCCCAACAGCGTGTTTAGCGAGGGGGCTCCACAAGTCGACCCGGCAATCTACGAACTCGGCGTACCCATTCTCGGAATTTGCTATGGCATGCAGCTCATGGCCAAACGCTACGAAGCGAAAGTAGACCGCGGCGAGGTTCGCGAATACGGGAGGGCCGGTTTGCGGGTATCTGATGAGGCAGGGCGCCTTTTTGCCGGGATCCCCATCGAGCACCGGGTGTGGATGAGCCACAGCGATGCGGTCCGTGAAGTTCCAAAGGGGTTTCGCAAAGATGCGGAAACGGCATCCGGGACGATTGCCGCGATGAGCGACGAATCCCGCGGATTGTACGCGGTGCAGTTTCATCCAGAAGTACGGCACAGCGAACACGGCACGGAGTTGCTGTCGAATTTCTTATTCTCCGTTTGCAACTGTCAAGGCGACTGGACGATGGACTCCCTGATCGACGACTCTATCCAGCAGATTCGGGATGAAGTCAAAGGGGCGCGCGCGTTGGTGGCCTTGTCCGGCGGAGTGGATTCCGCGGTCGCTGCGGCCCTCGTACACCGGGCGATCGGTAAACAATTGACTGCCGTGTTTGTCGACCACGGATTGCTCCGCAAAGGAGAATCCGACGCGGTCATGGCCTCTTTAGGAGAACAGTTGGGAATTTCGGTTGTTCGGGTGGATGCCTCCGAGCGCTTTTTAGGCAAGCTGAACGGGGTGGTTGACCCTGAACGCAAGCGCAAAATCATTGGTGAAGAGTTTATCCGCGTATTTGAGGCGGAGTCGGAGCGGTTGGGACCGTTTGATTTTTTGGTTCAAGGCACGCTCTACACAGATATCATCGAAAGCGGCACAGCCACGGCGGCAACGATTAAATCCCACCATAACGTCGGCGGCTTGCCCGAAGACGTCAAGTTCCGGATTGTCGAGCCTCTTAAAAGCTTGTTTAAGGACGAGGTTCGGGCGCTCGGCGAGGCGTTGGGCCTTCCGCCTGCGTTGGTTTGGCGTCAACCGTTTCCGGGGCCAGGTCTTGCCATTCGCATCTTGGGCGACGTTACCCGCGAAAAACTGGAGATTGTGCGGGAGTCGGATGCCGTCTTGCGGGAAGAGGTAGCTCATGCCGGTTTGGAGCGGGAGATTTGGCAGTACTTCACGGTGTTAACAGGGCTTCGCAGCGTCGGTGTCATGGGGGATGAACGCACCTACGCGCACACCATCGCGATCCGCGGCGTCGTGTCACAAGATGGAATGACGGCCGATTGGGCGAGAATTCCTTACGACGTTCTAGAGAAAATTTCAACGCGTATCGTGAACGAAGTCCCAGACGTCAACCGGGTGGTTTACGACATTACCTCGAAGCCTCCGGCGACGATCGAATGGGAATAGGGGATACCTGACGGAGGGGATTGGATTGGAAACGATCTTTCACCTGAGAAGATTTAACACCACCTTTGGCCGCGAAGTCGTTGCTGGATTGACGACGTTTATGACCATGGCGTATATCCTGTTTGTCAATCCGTCGATTCTCAGCGGCACGGGAATGGACAAGAACGCCGTGTTTTTTGCGACCTGTGTGGGAGCCGGTGTCATTACGCTCATCATGGGCTTGTTTGTGAACTACCCTATCGCATTGGCCCCTGGCATGGGGTTGAATGCGTATTTTGCGGTCGTGGCTGCTGCGCACGGAGGACAAGTCTCCTGGCAAACAGGTCTGGGTGCCGTGTTCATTTCGGGCATCGTCTTTATCATTCTGACGGTCACTAAGATTCGTCAACTTTTGGTGGTGGCCGTCCCGGACAGTCTCAAACTGGCCATCACCGTAGGCATTGGCTTGTTCATCACCATCATTGGTTTCAAAACGGGCGACTTGATGAACATGCAGTACGTCGGGATTGCGACAGGTAAGTACACCCCAGGAGCATACATAGACAACTTTTCCTGGCAGCCCATGCTCGGTTCCTTGAGCAGTCCCACCACACTGCTCACGATTCTTGGGTTGTTGATCATCGCCGTTTTGTTCGCGCTTGAGGTTCCTGGCGCCATTCTGATCGGGATTATCGCAACCACGCTCATTGGCATCCCGATGAAGGTTACGGATTTGTCTGGCCTGCACCATGCCTCCTTTTTACCCGATTTCTCTCACCTCGAAGTCGGGTCGCTGAGTCTGACAGGGGTGTTTCATTACGGACTCGTCAGCGCACTGTTCACATTTACGTTTGTCGAGTTGTTCGACACGTTTGGGACTTTGGTTGGCACTGCGAACAAGGCAGGGCTGCTCGAAGGCGAAGAAGGGCAGCGCCGTCTTGGTCGGGCTATGCTGGTCGACGCTTTCGGCGTGAGCTTTGGCGCCTTGCTTGGGACAAGCACCATCACCGCGTTTGTAGAAAGTGGTTCGGGCATTGCGGCAGGCGGCCGAACGGGGTTGACCGCGGTGACGACGGGCATTTTATTCTTGTTGTCTTTGTTCTTATGGCCTTTGGCCAGCATCATCCCGGACCAAGCGACAGCTCCGGCTTTGATTCTGGTTGGCGTCTTGATGATGAGTGCCGTAAAGAACATCGAGTGGGATCAAACAGGCTTGGCCATCCCAGCCTTTCTGACCATCATTTCAATGCCTTTGACTTACAGCATCTCGAATGGCATCGCAGTGGGCTTTACGTTTTTTGTGATTCTTAATTTGGCCTTGCGGTTGTTTGGCAAACCGCACACCAAAATCCACTGGTTGATGTGGATTATCGTGGTTCTTGCCGTCTGGAGGTATGGCTGGTTCGTGTAGCGACTGCCTGAAAAGGACAATTAGCCTGCTGGATATCAAGTTAGTGGATAAACGTTCGCGTTATTAAACGAACGTTGAACTCCACCGCGGATAAAATGTTCGGATTTTCCGTTGACAGGTTTTTGCTAGGCGGTTTACACTAAACCCGTATTGGTTGAGAAGGAGGCTAACCCGTTGATCGATCGTTATTCCCGGCCTGAGATGGCCTCACTATGGACTCTGGAGCAGCGCTATCACTGGTGGCTTCAAGTCGAGATCCTTTCCTGTGAAGCGTGGGCAAAACTCGGAGTTATTCCTGCAGAAGACGCCGCTACAGTCCGAGAGCGGGCGTCTTTTAACGTCGATCGCGTTTTGGAAATAGAACAGCAAACCCGGCACGACGTGGTTGCATTTACGCGCAACGTTTCCGAGTCGCTGGGCCCTGAGCGCAAATGGGTGCACTACGGTTTGACTTCAACGGACGTCGTCGACACCGCCTTGTCGGCGCAAATCCAGAAAGCAGTGGCTCTGATTCGGGCCGATGTGGAGCAGCTTTTGGAAACCGTGAAGGGTTTGGCCCAAAAGCACAAGTACACCGTCATGATGGGCCGGACACACGGGGTTCACGCGGAACCTACGACTTTCGGGTTGAAAGTGGCATTGTGGTACGCGGAGTTGCTCCGTGACCTGGAGCGGTTTGATGCGGCGAGCGAGCGGATGCGCTACGGGAAAATTTCCGGGGCAGTGGGGACGTATGCGAATGTCGACCCGGAAGTCGAACGCTACGTCTGCGAACAGCTGGGACTTAAGCCGTCGCCAATTAGCACGCAGACGCTGCAACGCGATCGGCATGCGGAGTTCTTGTTCACCATCAGCCTGCTTGGAACGACGTTGGACAAGGTTGCGACCGAAATTCGCGCTCTGCAAAAATCAGAGGTCCGCGAAGTCGAGGAGCCGTTTTATCAGGGACAAAAGGGCTCATCGGCCATGCCGCATAAACGCAATCCGGTATCGTGCGAACAAATCAGCGGTTTATCTCGAGTGTTGCGCGGGTTCGTCGTGCCTGCTTTGGAAGACGTCGTGCTATGGCACGAACGGGACATCAGCCACTCGTCCGTAGAGCGAATTGTCATTCCCGATGCGACGATTTTGATTGACTATATGCTCAACCGGATGAACCGAATCCTTCGCGATTTGCGGGTATATCCAGAAAACATGCAGCGCAACATGCAGAGAACCTACGGCCTAACGTTCTCCCAGAGGGTGTTGACCGCGTTGATCGACAAGGGTGTGGCCCGTGAAGAAGCGTACGATACCGTGCAGCCGCGTGCCATGCAAGCCTGGGAGGAAGGGCGGCAGTTTTACGACCTGATTCAGGAGGCGCCGCTGGTGCGAGAGAAACTGAGCGAAGAAGAACTTCGCCAGTGCTTCGACCCTTCGTGGCACATCAAGCACGTAGACACGATATTCTCGCGGCTCGGTCTTTAAGCTTGACACGGGGTTTGACCGGCTGAAACAGTCTTTGGCTTTGAGACGGAAAGCACAACAAACGAGGAGATGGCGGCTTGTGGCGGTGAAAGGGAAGCAGTTGTATGAAGGAAAAGCCAAAAAGGTCTTTGCGACGGAGACTCCAGACTACTACATCGTAGATTACAAAGACGACGCGACAGCGTTTAACGGCGTCAAGCGCGGCTCCATTTACGGCAAGGGCGTTGTCAACAACAAAATGAGCAACATCTTCTTTGAGATACTCGAACAGAACGGAATCCCGACTCATTTCGTCGAGACGCTTTCCGACCGCGAAACCTTGGTCCGCGCCGTAACCATTGTTCCCGTCGAAGTGGTCGTCCGGAACCTCGTGGCCGGAAGCATGGCCAAACGTTTGGGACTGGAAGAAGGCATGGAGCTTTCCCGACCCATTGTCGAATTCTACTACAAGAACGATGAACTCGGCGATCCGCTCATCACGGACGATCACGTTGAGGTGCTGGGATTGGCTACTGCCGCTCAACGCGATGAGATCAAGGCACTGGCGCTCAAGGTCAACTCGATTCTCAAAGAGTTTTTGTTAGCGCGCCAGGTAACGCTGGTCGACTTTAAAATCGAATTCGGTTTGGATAAAACCGGCCGCGTCCTTTTGGCGGACGAAATTTCCCCGGACACGTGCCGCTTCTGGGACAGCACAACCGGTGACAAACTCGACAAAGACCGTTTCCGCCGCGACCTTGGCGGCGTTGAAGAAGCCTATGCGGAAATGATGCAACGCGTTACGGGAGGTGCGAAATAGTGCAGTGGAACGTAGAGGTTCAGGTGTGGTTGAAGCCGAGTGTATTTGACCCCCAAGGCAACGCCGTTGAACACGCATTGACTACTTTGGGTTACCAGGGATTTGATCAGGTGCGAATTGGGAAGTACATGCAGCTTCGGATAGAAGCCGCCAGCAAGGAAGAAGCGGACGAGAAAGTAAAGGCGGCCTGTGATGCCGTGCTGTGCAACCCAGTGATGGAGACATACGCCTATACCATGGTCCCTGCGGAAGCGGGGGCATCCGTATGAAGTGGGCTGTGGTGGTCTTTCCCGGATCGAACTGTGACGAAGACGCGGCCAACGCCATTCGCGCCATCGGCGACCCGGTGGATTTGGTATGGCACCAAGAAGCCGACTTATCGAATTACGACGCCATTGTTCTGCCAGGCGGTTTTTCGTACGGAGACTACCTGCGCAGCGGCGCTATTGCCCGGTTTTCACCGGTCATGAACGCCGTTACACAAGCGGCAGACAAAGGCAAATTTGTGCTTGGCATCTGCAACGGGTTTCAGGTCTTGACCGAAGCGGGACTGCTTCCAGGAGCCTTGTTGCGCAACAACCACCTGCAGTTTCGCTGTGAAATGGTAGAACTCACCGTCCGGAATAATACCTCATCTTTTACCTCGGCATATCAATTGGGCGAGGTCATTCGCGTTCCCATCGCTCACGGAGAAGGCCGGTATTTTGCGGACGATGAGCTGTTAGACCGCCTCGAGGCAAAGCAGCGCGTCGCTTTCACTTACGTCGGCGATCCAAACGGGTCCGTTCGAGGCATTGCCGGGGTCATCAACGAACGCGGCAACGTCTTAGGCATGATGCCTCACCCCGAACGGGCCGTAGCCGCTTGGATGGGGTCGAGCGACGGCATCAAGATGTTTGAGTCCATTCACAGGACCGTCGAGGAGGGTGTTTATGCGCGCTGATCCGACGCCCAACCAGATTCAAAGTGAAAAACTCTACCGGCAACTGGGCCTGACCGATGCGGAATACGACCGCGTTCTAGAGCGCATGGGACGCCTTCCCAATTACGTCGAAGCTGGGTTGTTTGGTGTGCTTTGGTCAGAGCACTGCAGCTATAAGAGTTCAAAAGCCCACCTGCGAAAGTTTCCGACTACCGGTCCGCAGGTGCTCCAAGGGCCGGGTGAAAATGCCGGCGTGGTCGACATCGGCGACGGCATCGGTATCGCTTTTAAAATGGAAAGCCACAACCACCCGTCTGCGGTAGAGCCTTACCAGGGTGCAGCCACAGGGGTAGGCGGCATTTTGCGCGACGTGTTTACGATGGGGGCTCGCCCCATTGCCTTTCTAAACAGCTTGCGGTTTGGCGACCTCGACGATGCCCACACGCGCTACTTGTTCAGCAACGTCGTCGCAGGCATTGGCGGATACGGCAACTGCGTCGGTATTCCGACTGTCGGCGGGGAAGCTGTGTTTGACCCGTCGTACCAATACAACCCGCTGGTCAACGCCATGTGCGTTGGGGTCCTGCCGGCCGAAAACATCGTCAAGGGTGTGGCTTCCGGAGTCGGCAACCCGGTGTTTGTCGTCGGTTCGCGCACCGGACGCGACGGGATTCACGGCGCGACTTTTGCATCGGCAGAGGACCCGAACGAAAAGGAGCGCTCTGCGGTGCAGGTGGGCGATCCGTTTCTCGGCAAACTCTTGATGGAGGCGTGTCTGGAACTGATGGCGACCGGAGCTGTAGTCGGTATTCAAGACATGGGAGCGGCCGGACTGACCTCGTCCTCGGCAGAAATGGCCAGTCGCGCCGGCGGCGGCCTGGAGCTGGACTTGGACCACGTACCCGTGCGCGAAACTGGGATGACTCCCTACGAAATGATGCTGTCCGAGTCCCAGGAACGGATGTTGGTGGTCATGGAAAAAGGCAAAGAGCAAGTCGCCTTCGACATTCTGAAAAAATGGGGCTTAGAGATTGGCGAAATCGGACGTGTGACAGACGATGGAATGCTGCGCTTGCGCTTTGGCGGCGAAGTGGTCGCGGAAGTCCCCGTCGAGGCCTTGGTGGACGAAGCCCCAGTCTACGAACGACCTGTCATCTCCTTGTACCAGCAGCCGGGTTTGAACGTTGCCGTGCCGGCCGTTGAGGAAGAGCCTGCAGACGCACTGCTGCGGCTGTTGGCGCATCCTACGATTGCCGACAAGCGCTGGATTTACCAACAGTACGATACCAGCGTCCGGGCTTCGACCTACGTTGGACCGGGCAGCGACAGTGCCATTGTGCTGGTCCCTGGAACAAAGAAAGCCGTCTCTTTGGTTACAGACGGAAACGGGCGTTACGTTTACCTCAATCCTCGGCGCGGGGGTGCCATTGCGGTCGCAGAAGCTGCTCGCAACATCGTCTGCAGCGGAGGCAAACCGCTCGGCATTACCGATTGCTTGAACTTCGGGAATCCGGAAAAACCAGCGGTCATGTATCAACTGGCCGAGGCCATTGAAGGCATGAGCGAAGCGTGTCTAGCACTCGATGCTCCGGTTGTGAGCGGAAACGTCAGTTTGTACAACGAGAGCCAAGGCACGGACATCTTCCCGACACCTGTGGTGGGCGCTGTCGGCGTCATCGAAGACCTCCGCTATGTCACGCCGAATTCGTTCCGACAAACGGGATCGACCGTAATTTTGCTTGGCGAGATGGATCCTTCTCTGGACGGGTCGCTGTATTTGGAGATGTTAGCCGGCCAGGCTGCAGGGGATGCCCCGCGTTTTGAACTCAGCGAGGAAAAGAAGCTGCAGGATGTGCTGTATCGCTTAATCCGCCAACACGCAATCCGTTCGGCGCACGACGTCAGCGACGGCGGCATCGCGGTTGCGTTGGCAGAAATGTGCATCGGCGGAGAAATGGGCGCGCGAGTGCGGCTCCCGGCTGCAAGTTTGTCCTTACAGGATTCGACGGTGAACGAACCGGCGTTTCGAGCGGGTATGCTGTTTTCGGAGGCGCAAAGCCGGGTACTGATCGAAGTCGGGACCGACGATGCAGCCCGCGTGTTGGAATTCGCACAAACGCGAGGTTTACCAGCCATGGAAATTGGCGTCACAGGAGGGCAGGAGTTGACCGTCGAGGTGTCAAACGGCGACAGTTGGCTGACTTTGCCCGTTCAGACCATTGCGGACGCTTACAAACAAGCGTTGCCGGATGTCATGGAAGTCCCCGCTACTCAGCAGGTCGCATCGGAGCAGCAGTTGGGTTGACCATTAACGAAACGATGAAAGGACGAGACCATATGGAGCGGCTGTATGACAGAGGGCTTGAGGCAGGTCGCGTCGACGCGGTTGAAGGGATAGAGGCGGATCAGCTTCACGAAGAGTGCGGCGTGTTCGGCATTTTCCGGCATTCCAATGCTGCCGAATTGACTTACTTCGGTTTGGTGGCGTTGCAGCACCGCGGTCAAGAGGCGGCCGGTATCGCGACGGTCGACGGAACGAAAATGTATCGGCACCGCGGACTGGGGTTGTTGTCCGACGTCTTTTCCGGAGGCCAGTTGAAAGAACTGATTGGAGACAGTGCGATTGGGCATGTGAGGTATTCCACAGCCGGGTCGAACACGGTTGAGAATGCACAGCCTCTCACTTTCACAACCCATCAAGGGAATTTGGCCATTGCCCACAACGGCAACCTGGTCAACGCCCATAAGCTGCGCGTGGATTTGGAGAAGACGGGGAGCTTGTTTCAGTCCACCAGCGATACCGAAGTTCTCGCTCACCTGATTTCCCGGGGAGAGCACGACAGCTTGCTCGAAAACATCGAAGACAGTTTGAAGGTCATCCGAGGCGGATTTGCTCTCGTATTCTTATCCAATCATCAACTCATTGCCGCGCGGGACCCAAATGGGCTTCGGCCGCTGGCGCTGGGCAAACTGGGCGATTCTTACGTTGTCGCTTCTGAGTCCTGCGCGTTCGAAACCGTGGGTGCCGCCTTTATTCGCGACGTGAAGCCTGGGGAAATTGTCGTCATTGACGAAAAAGGCGTGCAATCGACGATGTTTGTCAAACAGGTCAAGCGCGCTTTGTGCACTTTCGAACACATCTACTTTGCTCGTCCGGACAGCGACATTGACGGCTACAATGTGCATGCGATCCGCAAACAGCTCGGCCGGATTCTGGCTGAGCAGCATTCTGCACCTGGAGATATTGTCATTGGGGTTCCGGATTCCAGCATCTCGGCGGCTGCCGGGTACGCCGAAAAAAGCGGCATTCCGTTTGAAATGGGGCTTGTGAAAAACAAGTACATTGCGCGGACGTTCATTCAACCTTCCCAAGAAATGCGCGATTCCGGGGTGCGACTCAAACTGAACGCCGTTCGCACGGTGGTCGATGGAAAACGCGTCATCTTGATTGACGATTCGATTGTTCGCGGCACGACCAGCCGGAGGATTGTCCAGCTGTTGCGGGATGCTGGAGCGACGGAAGTGCATGTACGCATCTCCAGTCCTCCGTACCGTCATCCTTGTCACTACGGCATTGATACCTCATCCAAAGGGCAGCTCATCGCCGCCACGCACTCTCTGGACGAAATTCGTCAGGAAATCGACGCGGACAGTTTGGAGTACTTGACCGTACCGGAACTAATGACGGCATTCGGCTACGGACGGGGTGAAGACTACCCGTTTTGCAACGCCTGTTTTTCAGGCCAGTACCCGACGGAGACCTCCGGAGGAAAATGGGAAATCGAAACTTTGCAGGAGGCAGGCGTATGACCAAAGTAGATCCGTATCAGGCGGCAGGGGTTGACATCGACGCCGGGAATGCGGCAGCTTCGCGCTACGCTCGCCTGGCCAAACGGACGGTCCGGCCCGAAGTGATTGGGGGCATCGGCGGGTTTGCCGGAGGCTTTGCGCTCGATATCCAAAAGTATCCGTCGCCCGTCCTCATCTCAGGCGCGGACGGGGTTGGCACCAAGCTGAAGGTCGCGTTTGCAGCCAACAAACACGACACCATCGGGATCGACTGTGTTGCGATGTGCGTCAACGACATTTTGACCACAGGGGCGGAACCTTTGTTTTTCCTGGATTACTTGGCCGTCGGGAAGCTGGACGTCGAAGCGGCGGAGGCCATCGTTGCCGGGGTGGCGGAGGGCTGCGCACAATCCGGGTGCGCGTTGATTGGCGGAGAAACTGCCGAGATGCCTGACATGTATACCGATGGAGAGTACGATTTGGCGGGAACCGCAGTCGGAGTCGTCAACCGCCCGGACATTGTCGACGGCAACCGGATTGCATCTGGGGATGCTGTGATTGGCCTCGCGAGCAACGGGGTACATTCCAACGGTTTTTCCTTGGTGCGCAAAATTCTTCGGGACAACGGAATTTCCTTTGGAGATACCCTTCCGGGGTGGCGCGGCACGGTCGCTGAAGAGTTGCTTCAGCCTACCCGGATTTACGTGAAGTCCGTGCTGGCCTTGAAAAACGCGGGCGTGGATATCAAAGGCATGGCTCACATTACCGGCGGGGGACTCATCGACAACGTCCCGCGGTGTTTGCCGGAGTCTCTGGCGGCGAAAATCCAAGTCGGCAGTTGGCAGGTTCCTCCCGTGTTTGAGTGGCTCAGGGAGCAAAGCGACCTGTCCTTTGAGGAGGCCAACCGCATCTGGAACATGGGCGTCGGGTTTGTCCTGGTCGTCTCCCAACAAGACGTCGAGCGGGCCGTTGAGATGCTTCGCCGCTCCGGGGAAACCCCGGCAGTGATAGGTCAAATTGTGGAAGGACCACGGGCCGTGGTTTGGGGGGACGCGCGCTGATGCCACACGAACAGACCGGCTCTGTGCGGCCTGCGCGGACTCCAATTGCCGTGTTTGCATCCGGAGCGGGAACCAACCTGCAGTCCATCTTGGACATTGAACAACAGGACCCGGCGTGGCCGGCTTTGACCGCATTAGTCGTTTCGGACAAGCCGCAGTGTGAGGCCGTGCGGCGAGCCAAGAGCGCGCACGTCAGCGTGTTCGCACGAGATCCGAAGGACTACGCGGACAAATCCGCTTACGAACGGGCTGTTCTCGCTGAACTGCAGAAAAGGGACGTGGAATGGATTGTTTTGGCCGGATACATGCGCATTGTCTCTCCTGTCCTGCTGAACGCGTACCGCGGGCGGATTTTAAACATACACCCTTCACTTTTACCTAAGTTTCCGGGCCGGCATGCCGTTCGCGACGCCTTGCAGGCGGGAGCGGTTCAAACGGGGGTCACCGTTCACCTGGTGGACGAAGGTGTGGACACGGGCCCCATTTTGGCGCAGAGGGCTGTGGCGGTGCAACCTGGCATAACGGAAGAGGCACTCCTCGAACGCTTACACGAGGTGGAACACGAACTGTACCCCAAGGTGATTCGGGAAGTCCTCATTTCGGGAAGTCCTCATTCAGAAACAATCGTAAGGAGTGGAAAGCATGAGTAAGTGGGCGCTGATCAGCGTGTTTGACAAACGCGGCATTGTGGAGTTCAGCCGGCAGATTGAGCAGGCAGGATACCGCATTTTGTCGACCGGGGGTACAGCTAGACACCTTTTGGAGGCCGGCTTGCCGGTGACGCAGGTGGAGGACTACACCGGATTTCCCGAAATGATGGATGGGCGCGTAAAGACCTTGCACCCGAAAATTCACGGGGGACTGCTGGGACTTCGCGACAACCCTGAACACGTTCAAAAGATGGAAGAGCACCACATCGAAGCCATCGACCTCGTGGTGGTCAACCTGTATCCTTTCACCGACACCATTGCCAAACCCGGGGTGGCGTTTGAAGAAGCCGTCGAAATGATCGACATTGGCGGACCGTCTATGCTTCGCGCAGCGGCAAAGAACCACCGATTTTGTATGCCTGTGATTGACCCAGAGGATTACGCCTGGATCGGCGAAGCCCTCAGTGCAGGCAAAGAAATCAGCGACAGCCAGCGGATCTCGTTGGCCGCCAAGGTGTTTGCGCAAACGGCCAACTACGATGCCGCCATTGCAGCCTATTTAGAGAAGCAGGCGCAGCAGCGCACTCAGTCAGCAGCGTCCGCAGCTGGCAGCGCTGGCGCTAGTGCACAAACCGATTCCAAAGCGGACGCCCAGGCTGACAAAACCTGGCCAGCGTTGTACCAAGTGTCCTTTGTCCACAAGCAAGCCCTTCGCTATGGCGAAAACCCCCACCAAAAAGCGCATTTTTACGCAGAACCTGCCGCTTCTCGGGCAACCATCAGCGGTGCCGTGCAGCTCCAAGGGAAAGAGCTCTCTTATAACAACATCCAGGATGCGGATGCCGCTTTGAACATCCTGCGTTCTTTCGACGATTTGAAATTGCCTGCCGTAGTGGCGGTCAAACACATGAACCCGTGCGGCATTGGATTGGGCGAGAGCATCATGCAGGCGTTTGAACGGGCATACGAGGCAGACCCGGTGTCCATTTTTGGCGGCATTGTCGCCCCGAACCGCCCAGTGGATGGACCATTGGCCGAGAAACTGACAGGGATGTTTCTCGAGATTGTCATGGCGCCGTCTTTTTCCGAGGAAGCCAAGGCTTTGTTTGCGCGCAAAAAGAATGTGCGCCTGTTGGAACTCGACATGACCTTGCCTCAGTGGTCCCCGGAAGACAAGGTGTTCCGGCGGGTGTCGGGCGGTTTGCTGGTGCAGGAAGTCGACAGGCAGTTGGCCTCTCAGTGGGATGTGGTGACTAATCGGGCTCCTTCGGACGCCGAACAAAGAGCGCTGCAGTTTGCGTGGAGAGTGGTCAAGTTCGTGAAGTCGAACGCGATCGTCCTGGCCACAGAACATTCCACTTTAGGCATCGGCGCCGGGCAAATGAACCGGGTGGGCGCGGCCAAGATCGCGATCGAACAAGCTGGCGAACGGGCGAAAGGCAGCGTGCTGGCATCTGACGCGTTTTTCCCGATGCGCGATACGGTCGACACGGCTGCAGCAGCAGGAATCACGGCAATTGTGCAGCCTGGCGGTTCGATAAAAGACGCCGAAAGCATTTCCGCCGCCAATGAACACGGCATTGCAATGGTGTTCACAGGCGAACGGCATTTCTTGCATTGAGGTTTGAAGCGCCGGAGCGCGCTGGATGTGAAAGCGAAGGAGGACAATCATGACGGGCCTTAATATCCCAAATCAGCCCCGCATTCTCATTGTGGGCCAGGGAGCCAGGGAACACGCCATTGCTTGGAAGCTGGCGCAAAGTCCACGCCGACCGACGTTGTTTGCGGCCCCAGGGAACCCGGGGATGCGCGCGGTGTGCGAGTGCCTCGATGTGAGCGCCGGAGACGTCGAAGCTGTGGTGGACGCGGCGAAACAACACCGCATCGACCTGGTGGTGGTTGGGCCGGAGCAACCTCTGTCTCTCGGATTGGTGGACCGGCTGACTCAGAACGGCATCCGCTGCTTTGGACCTTCTCAGCAGGCTGCGGAGCTCGAAACGTCTAAGGCGTTTGCCAAGGCGCTCATGAAAGACGCCAAGGTTCCCACGGCTAGCTATGAAGTGTTTACGGACGCAAAAGCAGCTCAGGAGTATGTGAAACGCTGCGGAGCACCCATCGTGATCAAGGCGGACGGCTTGGCAGCCGGCAAGGGTGTGGTGGTCGCACAGACGGTATCCGAGGCCGAGTCGGCAATTGACGACATGATGCTGGAAAAGCGGTTTGGCGATGCCGGTGCGAAACTGGTCGTGGAGTCCTTCTTGGAAGGCACCGAAGTCTCTCTAATGTTTTTTGTGGACGACAGTGCTGTCGTGCCGATGTTGCCAGCTCGCGACCACAAACCGGTTTACGATGCCGATCGCGGTCCGAACACAGGCGGGATGGGCGCGTTCGCACCGGTATCCTCATTCCTGGAGGCTGGCCTTACTGAGGTGGTAGAGTCGACGATTGTCCATCCCGCGCTCAACACCCTGAAAGAACGAGGAATCCATTACCGGGGAGTTCTCTATGCAGGATTGATGATCACGGCGAATGGGCCGTATGTGGTGGAATTCAACGTTCGCTTTGGAGACCCTGAGACAGAAGTCGTCTTGCCGCTGTTGAAAACGGACCTTCTGGAAGTTTTGTGGGCGGTCAGTGAAAACCGGTTGTCCGACGTGTCCGTACAGTGGCACGACCAAGCGGCTGTATGCGTGGTACTTGCAGCGCCTGGGTACCCGGAAAACCCGCAAACGGGATCGGAAATCACCCTGTCCACCGGGGAATCGGACGTGGTGTTTCACGCGGGAACGGCAAGCCGGGAGGGAAGGCTGGTCACTGCAGGGGGACGGGTGCTGACGGTTTTGGGGCAAGCCGCTGACCTCTCAAAAGCCAGAGGTGTTGCATACGGGATTGTCAACCAGATATACTTTGACGGAAAGCATTTTCGAACAGACATCGGGCTGCGCACCGACCTCAAGCAACAGTAGCGTTCAGATTCGTTTCTCGCGGTTTCTAGCGCGTCACAAGGCCGGGCAATTGAGCCCGGTTTTTTCATGTGGGTCAGATTGCTTGGGAAACAAAGGCGTTTTTCTAGGGGACGGGGGAAGGGAAATTGTTCAACAAGTCGTGGTATGCGCTGTTCATGCTGATGGCAGGCAGCAGCTTCGGAGTCGTTTCGCCGATTTTAAAAATGGCCTACCGCCACGGGTTCAGTGCCGCGGGTGTCACAAATGCACAATACGTGTTTGGCGCAGTGTTGTTGTGGCCCATAGCGTGGTTGTTTCGAAAAGGGAACCCTGTTACAAAACGACAAGGAGTTCTTCTCGGGGTGCTCGGTCTTTGCGGAGCGTTGACCAGCTACGCGTACTACGTGGCTTTGACAAAACTTCCTGCATCACTAGCCATTGTCTTGTTGTTCCAGTTTTCTTGGATCGTAGTAGTCATTGACATGTTTGTCCGCCGCAAACTCCCTCCCATCGAAAAGTGGATTGGGCTTGTCCTCATTCTATTTGGTACGGTTCTGGCCGTGGGCTTGATTGGGACCCGTCTGACGGGTGTGTCTGTGGCTGCAGTTGTCCTCGGTTTGTGTTCTGCAATTGGCTACGCCGGCACCTTGTATCTTTCCGAATTTGTGGATACGCAGTCGTCACCCTTTGTACGGTCAGCCATCATCGTGACCATTTCGGGCATCGTGATTATGTTCTTCATGAGCCCCAAAGACGTGTATTCACCGACGCTATGGCACGGACTTTGGTTTTGGGGGCTGGCAGTGGCTTTTTTCGCTCAGGCATTGCCTCTTGTACTGACTAACGTATCCATTCCGAGAATTGGAGGAAGAATGGCTGGCATCCTCGGATCGATTGAGTTGCCGGTTGCCATCTTTCTGGCTCGTGTCGTTCTTGGAGAGCATGTATCCGTTGTGAGGTGGATTGGCGTGCTGCTGATTTTGGTTGGGATCGCGGTGAGTGAAACGGTCATTACCCGCAAACTTCACAGGGCCGAAATGACGGGATAAAACGAGGTTGTGTGTGACCTTAAGCGGCGCAGCTGTCTAGGGCAGTCCACAATTTCATGGTTGGTTGAAAAAACAACCCGTCGATTTTTTGCGATTTTCCTCGAGTTTTGCTTGACTCGGTTTTGGGCACGTGGTATATTAGTCGATGTCGCCGCGAGAGCGGCACCGCAAAAACGCTTCGAAAACCCCATCACAGCAAGGTCTTTTGAAAACCTCGAACCGGGCAATCGCCAAGTTCAAACGGTTGAAAGAGATTGTTCCGTAAAGCTCAGTTGAGTTTTGTGCGGTGAGAACAGCGGGCGATTGAAACGCGGATGCGTAAGAGTCATGTGGTTCCTTG
>NZ_JAJFNK010000021.1 GCF_021739485.1 Alicyclobacillus tolerans | reverse complement strand
GGACAAAAATTCACCAGCGAGACCTCGAATTCCTGCCGAAATTCAAAACTCTCTCCTGCAGGTGCGCGGAAAGTGAGATATGAAGTTCCCTTCGAGGTTTTTGTCAAACAGAGGAGGTCAACCAAGGAAACTTTCCGACACCATTTGACGACTCGACACCATCTACGCATCGTGCCGAACATAGAACAGACCCGCCCGAAACGAGCACTTTTCCCCAGCCACAGGCTTCGCGGACTTCCTCTGACTGCGGGCGTTTTTCCGCTATAATTGGGTTTGTCGAACGGCTGCGACGCCGCAATAGAACTGGTTGAGTCGGATCCAATGAAAGCCGCGTCGGGTCGATTCGCCCCGAGCCGCGAATCGACATTGGACAGGCCCACTTGTACGATGAAGAGAAAAGAGGAGACGAGCATGGAGGACACCAAACCGCTGCAACCACCGACACGGATTGCTTGGGAACAGTTTTTTGCGACTCAGGCGAGGGTCATGGCGCTCAGGTCGACTTGTACCCGGCTGTCCGTCGGGTGCGTTGTGGTCCGCGACAAGAGAATGATTGCCAGTGGATACAACGGTTCCATCGCAGGAGATGTGCACTGCACCGACGTCGGCTGCAGGATTGTCGACGGACATTGCGTTCGGGCGATCCATGCCGAACAAAACGCGTTGCTGCAATGCGCCAAATTTGGCGTTTCGACAGATGGCGCGGATTTATACGTGACGCATTTGCCCTGCCTCAACTGTACAAAGAGCTTGATTCAAGCAGGCGTTGCTCGCGTGTTTTACGAAAAGTCTTATCGCCCAGACCCCTATGCCAAAGAACTGCTGGAATTTGCCGGCGTCGAAGTCATTCAGGTGGACAGCAGCATGAACTCGCTGTGTGAAAATTTTATGGAAGCACAATGAGAAACCGGGGCATATGATGGATGTAGGCACACCTGATGGTGTCTGAACAGACTTTCGTGTTTCAGGGGTGATGGAATGCCAGAGTGGCTGTGCAGTCAATTGCGGAGGGCGTTCCAAAATCGCGACACTAAATCGATTCAGATGCTCAATGAGGCATTCTTCCGATACCGGGCCGCCAAACACGGATGACTGTGTCCCCGCCAATTCAAACAAAAAGCGGAAACCCCATCCGTACGGGTTCTCCGCTTTTTGCATTCTAGCCGCCGATTGGATGGATGCGCGGCCTGCTTTCGTCCGAGACTCCGTGGGCAACCCGATGCCTCAAACGGCGTAAAGCTGTTTACACCTTCAGCGTTGCCGCCAAAAAGGTGCTGTACCCAAAGACCACTGTCGCGAACAGCAACAGCGCGGAACCTCCGATGCGGCGTTCCCGCATCAAACGAACCATTCCGATGATTGACATAACCGTAAATAAGAGCATGAAAATTGCAATCAGCCAAGGATGTAGGTATTGCGCATTATTCATATGCTCACCTCGGATCTTACAAACTAAAACGTTAATGAAGTACAGAACGATTATATCCAAAAAACGAAGGCCCGGTCAAAACCGAAACCGGCGATTCTCTGCAATTATTTTGAAGAAGGTGTGACAATTTCTCCATTAAACTTCCCTAGGATTCTCGAAAGAACCGGTTCGTCCACAGGCCCCAATTGAGCCTTGTACATGTCGAGAGAGATGTGGCACCCATCGCGGTCGTTTTCATTCGGAAACTGCAAAACGACTCGAAGACCATCGGCCAATTCGTACTCCAAATAGTATGCGTCCACTGCAATAAACCGCCTTTCCGTCCCCGGCTGCCCTCTATATCCCAGCATCTGCGCAAGAGTTGTCCATTGTTAGCATAAATCCGCAACCTTCAAATTATCAAAATAAGAAAGGGCACACGAACGTGCCCTCCGCGTTTTCTTTGTGTTTGTCGGCAAAGTGAAAATGGAAGTTTACCCGCGACGGCCTCCACGGCCTCCGCGTTTGGACTCACTTCTCCGCAATGCGGAAAGGCGCTCTTCACTGTCCTTCATGAATCGGACCATTTTATCTTCAAAAGTCATCCGCGGATGACCCCCATGACCGCTGCCACGGGGACGTCCACCCCCAAACCCGGATCGTCCATGAGCTGCCGGAACAGCATTCTCCTTGGCTTGGCGAATGGAAAGACCGATTTTTCCGTCCTTATCCACATTGATGACTTTTACTGTAACTTCGTCATTGACTTGCAGATGGTCGTGAATATCTTTTACGTAACTGTCGGAAATCTCCGAGATGTGTACGAGTCCTGTGACACCTCCCGGCAGCAAAACGAATGCTCCAAAACGTGTAATACCAGTGATCTTACCTTCCAATTTGCTGCCGACTTCAATGGACATACGAAAAAGCTTCCTCCCTTAGGTTTTAGAACTGCCTTTATATAATATACGCATAATCAAAAAAAGTGTCAAATTAAGGCTGTCACAAAAACAAACCCTTGTGGGACACTGCTCTCAGTATGTACAAGTTCGAAAGGACCAAGCATCCGTCCGCACACCGAATCAGTGATTTGCGTCAAATCAGTGCTGTACGTCAAAAGGAACTTGTCCAGGCAGAGTCAGATTGTAGTGTTGATTGGCATAGCGCGCCACATAAGTGTCACTTTTCAACTCTTGAATCTTTTGTTGAAGTTGTGCTTTTTGTTTGTTCATGCTTGCCAATTGCTGTTGGAGTTGCTGTTGCTTTTGTTCAAGCCTTGTCAGTTGAGGCGACAGTGTGTGAATGTAATAAAAACCAGCCCACCCCACTACCACCGCAACCGCGACATACCGCAGCTTCAACCACTTGTGCCGGGCGCCGGCTTGTTGCCGTTGTTTGCGGGACACATGGGAGGATGCCCGCGGCGGCAGTTTAATCGGCGCAAATTTGGCTCCCAAACACGACCTCTCCTTCAGGGGCTTATTCCACCCGCTCCGAATCGTTTTTTAGCCAATTCGACGCGCGTTCCCACAATCCTTCCCAGCGACTGAGAAGATTTTCCGGAAACGTTCTCCCCCTCATCCCGCGTTTAACAGGCCATGCTAAGACCTTGAACCAAAATCCAAGCACCCAAAACAGGGTGTCTTCAACGAATTGCAAAAACCGATACACGAGGCGGGCAGCGAACGAAACGGCACGCCACAATGCGATGAGCGGGCGAATCGTCAGAACGTAAACGACCCTGTACACGAGCCCGAGCACCCTTTGCAACACGCGCACAATCGCAAAAGCACTCGCAACGACTTTATGATGCAAAACCGCACGGTATAGTGCGTAGCCTGCAAGTAAAAGCACAAACGTGTAAATTCTAAGGCGTCCGGCGTCCGTTAAAAACACAACGTAATAGACACCCGCAGCGGAGGTTATCCAAAACACAATGTCCAAGGTGGGGCGGAGCCAGCGCAGCCATTTGGAGGAACCGGTGACCGTATTGTAGATGTCGAATACAGTGCCCATGACCCACCCGGCCAACAACAGCGCAGCAATGTACCTAAACTGCATGGCGCTTACCGGAACAGCCTTCCGGCGAGGCGTTTTTTATTGTTGCGTTCCGACACATAGGCAATGCTGTCTACAGTCCCTTCGATCACGACGACACCCGCCCCTAAATCCAGGTGTTTCATGTGCAGGTTTGCACCTTGAATTTGCAAAGGGCCTGCACCAGTGGTGAGTGTAAATTCATGCACGTCGAAGCTCTCTACGCTGGATACTCCGGTGACCTCGACGAGTTTTCGACCCTTTACGTTAATGTCGTGTTCTTGTGTCCCTGCCATACTTGCACCCCCAACCTGTCCCGACTCTCCACCCTCAGTGTATGCAGTCAAGAGCCTTTACTAGAACAAAACAAAAGGCGACTTTTCAGTCGCCTTTTGTGGTCATGGATGCAAAACCGCTTCCGATAAACTCTAGAAGCCCTCGTCCGCATTTGCCGCTTTGGCCGTTCCGCCGCCAATAATTTCATACAGTCCAGCAGCAGCATCTTTGGTTGGATTTTCTAGAAGCTGCACAACGCGAACCTCAAGCGTGCGCTGCCCATAACGAATGGTCAAAACATCCCCGATACTGACTTCAGATCCCGCTTTGGCAACTCGACCATTTACCGAGATCCTTCCGGCGTCGCAAATTTCCTTTGCGACCGTCCGCCGCTTTATCAGTCGCGAGACCTTCAGGTATTTATCCAGCCTCAATTACTTGATAACGTCCTTCAGGCGGTTGCCAGGCTTGAACGCCGGGACGACCGAAGCCGGGATGGAAATGGTCTCCCCGGTTTGCGGGTTGCGTCCAGACCGTGCGGAACGCTCGCGGGTTTCAAACGTGCCAAACCCAATAATCTGGACCTTGTCACCAGCTGCTAATGCTTCCTCAATCGCGGAAAAGACGCTGTTGACAGCCACTTCCGCATCCTTTTTCTTGAGATTGGCTGATTCAGCCACCTTATTTACCAAATCCACTTTGTTCACTGATCAATTAGCCCCCTTCACGGCGGATATCGTCAGATGTATTTCGTGCTCATTGGGCAAATTCCTGCTGCACGTGCAGGAGAAAAGCACATTTTACCACTCTTTGGCTTTCGCTTCGTTCCAGAATGCGTCCAGTTCCTCGAGTGAAAATGCCCCCCATTCCCCCTCGCTTTCCCGGACGCGTTGTTCAACATGCCGGAACCGATGCTCAAACTTGCGATTGGTCTGCGCCAAAACGGTCTCCAAATCCAAGTCTAACCATCGAACTGCGTTTACAACCGCAAACAGCACGTCGCCAAGCTCAGTTTCTTGCGTTTTTTTGCTTCCGCGTTCAATTTCCGCCTCGAGTTCTTCCAATTCTTCTCTCACCTTAGCCAGTACATCGCGGATGTCTCCCCAGTCAAAACCCACTCCGGCGGCCTTTTTTTGCAGTTCAAGGGCCAGCTTCCAAGCTGGTTGTCCCTTGCGAATAGAGTCCAGGACGCCCTCCTGGTGCACATTGCTGTTTTCTGCCTGTTTAGCAGCCTGCCAGCGCTCCTCCGCCTCTTCGGCCGACGCGGCGCTTCGCTCCCCGAAAACGTGGGGGTGGCGGCGTACGAGCTTGTCCGCCAGCTTAGCATAAACATCCCGTACCTGAAACTCTCCATACTCGGATGCGATTTGGGCGTTCAGCAAAACTTGCAGCAGCAAATCCCCCAGTTCTTCCGCAAGCTCCTCTGGCTGGTCTTCGTCGATAGCCGACGCTACCTCGTACGCCTCTTCAATGACGTAGGGCCGCAGCGTCTGATGGGTCTGTTTCCGATCCCACGGACACCCTCCCGGTTCCCGCAGGCGTTTCACCAAATTGGCGACGTACCACGGATCGCGTTGCAAGACCTGCCGTTCGGACGACTTTGGGACGTAGACCGTGGTCAAATGGTCGATGCACTCGACGCGATCCAACTCGTACAGCAAAACGGGCTTGATGACCTCTTCGTTCGCGACACCAGCGGCGCGAACCACTACGACCGGATAATCGTCCGGATAGACCTCCATGAGTGAGAGCTTCACTTCGGAAGCCACCGCTTGACTAAACACCTGAGCGATGAGCAAGTGCATGTCCGTTCGCAATTGATCCTGGGTCAATACCGTGCCGTCCAGCAGGCACAGGCCCTGAATCGGGTCGAGTTTCAGCGCCGTGCAAACGGCGTCAAAGAAGCTCTGTCCGCCCAAAACCACGACCTCGATGTCCGGGTGATTGGGCGCTTGCTCCAACAGGTTCTGCACAGACTGTTCCGCCATCAGCGGGTGTCCCGGTACGGCATAGACCAGGTCTCCCTGCTGCTGTGCGGCTTCAAACAGAGATTGAGCCATCTGGAGGTAAATTTCCTCAAACCGCTCCCCAGTCTCATACAGGCTGTCAAACGAGCGGTAATTGAAGCCTTCCGACTTCAGGTCTTGCACGACTGGGTGCACCTCGGTACGCAAGAACACAGGCAACCCAGATTGCAGTCTCCGGTATGTATCGAGCGGCAAGCCTCCCAGGTCTCCCGGTCCCAGGCCCACCACGAAAATTTTGGCCACGTGTTTCACTCCCTAATACGCTTTGGATCACTTTTCGAAAACGACGCGTATTACTTTAATAAACCCAATCTCTGAAACCATAATACCAGTTGCGGGCCCACCTTTGGAACGGACCGGACTTCCCGCTCCGACAGCGCTCCTGTAGCGAGCAGGGCCATGGCGTACACCACCATGCCGACTCCCACCAGAATGGCCGTTACAAGGGCCGTTTCAACCCGGGAATCCGCGAAAGTGGACCACCGCTCCCACTGTTTGAGGAGAGCAAAAATGACGCTGGACATGACAAAGGTGGCCAAAGCGGGTTGAAGGACCCACCTCCACCACTGCATGCGTTCCCCCAAGGTACGGCGCATTGCCCAAAAATTCAAAAATGCCGCCGCTGCGTAGCTGAGAACGGTTGCTGCAGCCGCTCCCTGAATGCCAAACCTGGGGACCAAATACAAATTGGAAACGAGCTTCACCACCCCTGCGAACAGCAGGTTCACAACAGGCAGGTAGACCCATCCCGCACCTTGAAGTACCGCTGCCACTGTGGTTTGGACGCTGGCGAAAACGGTAGCTAAAGCCATGACTCGAATGGTCAACGTCCCCGCATCGTCTTTAAACAACGTCATGTCGACCGGTTTTGCCAACAGCGCAAGTCCAACAGAAGCCGGCAAAGCCAACATCATCGTCAACCTTATGGCCATGTCGATGCGGCTGGCAACCAGGCGGCGAAAGCCCAGAGTGAACGCTTCGGATACGGCCGGCATGACCGCGATGCCGATGCCGGCTGCCAAGGTCGTCGGAAGCATCATGAGTTTAAAGGCGCGGCCGCTGAGCAGTCCAAAGTCCGTGGTGGCAGCTTGCTGGCTCACGCCGGCCGATTTAAGCAGGTTAACCACCGTGATCACGTCCACGTTGTTCATGAGCGGGACGACAAGCGCACCCAAACTGATAGGAAACGCATAGTACAGCAATTGCTTCGAGAGCGCTGCCGTCGACGCCCTGGGCCGAGTTGCGCCTGGACCTTCATCGCGGTCCGAACGGTGATTCGACCAGAAATACATCAGTGACAAAAAACCTGCCAGCGCCCCCGTGACGGCCCCGAATGCCGCCCCAGCCGCCGCGGCTGACTGGCCCAGCCCCCGGTTCATGAACCAAATCGCCAAACCGAGAATTGTCGCTACCCGAATGAACTGTTCAATCACTTGAGAGAACGCCGTGGGCTCCATCCACTGATAGCCCTGAAAGTAGCCTCGAATGACGCTCATGACGGGGACGACGAGCAACGCGGGTGCAATGGCACGGATGACAGGCGCCGCAGATTGATCCCCCGCAACTTTTGCCCACAAATCAGCCCCGAAAAACAGCACGCAAAACGTTGCAACGCCGCCGGCGGTCAATAAAACCATCGCAACCTTAAAGATGCGCGAGGCGCCTGCAGAGTCGGACAGAGCGAGTCGCTCCGCCACGAGTTTGGAAATGGCAACTGGAAACCCGGCCGTGGCAATCGCCAAGAGCGTGGCATAGATGGGATACGCCATTTGGAACAGTCCCATACCGTGATCGCCGATGATATTTTGCAAGACAATGGTGTAAACAGAGCCCAGCAGCTTGGAGACGACAGCCGCTGCCGCCAGCAACATGGCACCGTGAACAAATCCGCGTGATTGCAACCAGCGTCCCCCCACATCCAGACATATTCCGTAATAAATATGGACAAAACAGTGGGGTTAGTCCTAAAAATTTTTTCTTCGAGGAGCTGAAAGCGATTCCGTCAACCGCCTTTCCTGCCGGCTGAATTCCCGAGAAAATGCCGAAGGCTGCCCTTTAGCTCGTCATCCAACGCGCCTTAGGGGCAGCCCTCTTTGTTTTCCATATCGGTGCAACATCATGGGTGAAACATCATGGGTGAAAAGTCGGTAAAAACCGATTACTGTTCCATTTGTTTACCCAAAAAACCGGCTGCGGTTTCCGCCAACTTTTTCTCAAGATCGCCCATTTTTACGTGTTCATCGCGGGAAAGCAATATCACGCTCCCAATTGGATCGCCGGCGGCGACAATCGGCGCAATGGTTCGGGAAGTAAAGCGTTCCGGACGGTCTCGCACCACTGTGTATTCGCCGGGCGCAGCATTCACGATGGTTTTACGCTCTTCCATCGCCTGCTCGACATCTTCGCTGATCGGTTTCTCGAGAAATTCCTTTTTGGATACTCCAGAGACCGCGATGGCGACATCGCGATCGGTGATAATGGCGATATGACCTGTCGAATCCGCCAAAGACTCCGCGTACTCTTTTGCAAAGTCGCCGAGTTCCCCAATCGGGGAGTATTTCTTGAGTATAACTTCGCCGTCTCGGTCAACAAAGATTTCCAAGGGATCTCCTTCGCGTATACGCAGCGTTCGTCTGATTTCTTTCGGAATTACCACACGACCGAGGTCATCAATCCTACGTACGATGCCAGTAGCTTTCAAACGTTGATCCCTCACCCTCGATTTTTTTGACGACTTACTTATCTTCACCTCGACTTGTCATAAGAAGAACTGCCATACGGCTCAAACTTTTCTGTAGCTCAACGCGTGTTGAACCAAAAAGCGCCCACTTGACTCAGGGTCATTGACCCATACTGCGTAGAACGATTAGTTTTCTGCACGATGCCGCTGTTTAACCGGAGACTGCCAAGGTCGACGTGGGATTATTATGCGACCCCCCACATTCCTCTATACACCAATGTTGGCGGCAAGGTACCGCTTGTCCCGCCGATTGTCTGCGGCCCCATGTCATCTGAGCACTACAGATTTGACGAAACCACCTTGATCTTTGCATCCTTGAGGGCTTGGTTGTAAATGGCCTTGACCTGTTGCTGTTGGACCTGCGGCAGCATCTGTTGCTTTACCTGTGTTTGAACGTCGGCGTAAGGCATTTGCTTTCTGGCATCCACGCGCAAAATGTGATACCCGTACTGCGTGTGTACAGGATTTGAGATTTGGCCAATCGGCAGGGTTAAACACGCCTGTGCAAAGGCAGGAACAAACTCACTGACAAGGGCATTGGCGAAGTGGCCATGGTTTTGCTTCGCAGACGGATCGATGGAGACCTTATCCGCCAAATCGGCAAACTTAGTCCCGCCTTTCAATTGCTGTTCCACTTTTTGGGCTTCGGTCCGTGTCGACACCAGAATTTGGTCGACCGTCACCTGTGTAAAGTCGCTTTTGTGTTGGTTGTAATACGCCTTGGCTTGTGCGGCGCTGACTTGGATCTTAGAATTTAAGTAGTCCTGCAGCAACAGTTCTTTATCGGCCCAGAGCACCAGGTCGTTTTTGGTCAGCCCGAGCGATTTCATCTTGGCATCAACTTCTTGAGTGCTCTTATATGGGCTCTTCGCAAGCTGTTGCAGCGCTTGGTCGGCAAGCTGCTGGGCTTGTGCGGCGCTGACCGGGGTCTTCACCTGCTGTTTGGCTTGTCCGTACAAATACTTATAAAGAACGACGTAGTTGTCTAAAAACACCTTTTTGGTTTGTTTTTTCTCCAAACCCAACAGGACAATCTGCAGGTTGTATTGGTGGTCCAATTCGGCCTTCGTCAGTTTGCCTCCCTGGTAGGTGGCTGCCACGGGCCCAGAGTACGTGGGCTCTGACGGCAGCGACGCAGCGACTGTGTTGGTTGACGCCCGTGGTGTGTTGTTGACCGTTGCCGCAGAACCGCATCCGGCCAGTACGGAAGCGGCCAGCGCAGCGGCGGCCAAGGAGACAACCCACTTCTTATTTGACAACCTGTTCGACCTCCTGAGTGCTTTTAAGCACTTTGTTGTACTCCGACAGAAATCCCACCAATCGCTTGCACAGTTCCCTGTCTGACAGGCCTTTTGTCCGAAAAACCAGTTGTACGCCCTGGTTATACCGTTCGTAACGCCCTCCATACTGTTTGGCCAGTACGGAAAGACTGGAATGATTCACCTGCTCCAAACCCTGCATCGGGACCTTGATGGCCGTATCGTTGCCGTGTTTCCCAATGTATTCGATGTGGTATTGCACAGCATAACTTTTCATCCGAGTGACGTCTAGGAGGTTCAACACCGACTCCGGCAGGTCACCATAACGGTCTTCCAGTTCCTCTTCGAGGTCGTTGGCCGCTTGTGCGCTCCGAACGTACCTAAACTTCTTATACATGGCAATCTTCTGGGCGGCGTCCGGGATGTACGCGTCGTCGATGTAGGCCTCTACGGACAAATCGATGGTCGGTTCCGGAACTTCCGCTTCCTGGTCTCCGCGAATTTCTTTGACGGCCTGAGCCAGCATGTCGTTGTACAAGTCAAACCCCACCGAGTTGATGAATCCGTGTTGTTCGGCACCCAAGAGATTCCCCGCACCGCGGATAGACAAATCGCGCATGGCGATTTTAAATCCACTCCCAAGTTCCGTGAACTCCTTGATGGCCTGTAGGCGTTTTTCCGCGACCTCCGTCAAAACCTTGTCTTTCTGATAGGTAAAATAAGCGTACGCAATGCGATTGGAACGCCCCACGCGGCCGCGCAGTTGATAGAGTTGGGACAATCCCAGTCTATCTGCGTCGTACACAATCAGCGTATTGACGTTGGGAATATCGAGCCCCGTCTCAATGATGGTGGTGGTCACCAAGATATCGATGCTGCCGTCTAGAAAATCGAGCATGACCCGTTCCAACTCGTCCTCGTTCATCTGTCCATGCGCTACGGCAACCCTGGCATCCGGCACCAAACGCTGAACTCGTTCTGCCATGGACGAAATCCCGCCTACGTTGTTGTACAAAAAGTAGACCTGTCCTCCCCGGCCCAGTTCCCGTTCGATCGCTTCACGCGTCAAACTCTCGTTGAATTCCACCACGTAAGTCTGGACGGGGAAGCGGTTCTCCGGCGGAGTTTCGATCACGGATAGATCGCGCACACCCAACAACGACATGTGCAGAGTCCGGGGAATCGGCGTAGCCGTCAATGTGAGACAGTCCACGTTCGTCCGCATCTGCTTGAGGCGCTCTTTGTGGGTGACGCCAAAGCGCTGCTCTTCGTCCACAATCAAAAGCCCCAGTTCTTTGAATTGCACGGACTTCTGCAACAAGCGGTGCGTGCCGATGACGATGTCGATGCTTCCATCCTTGATTCCCTTGAGAACCGCCTGAGACTCAGAGCGGCTTCGGAAGCGGCTGAGCACTTCCACCGTCACTGGGAAACCTGAAAACCGCTCTTTAAATGTTTCGTAATGTTGGTGGGCGAGTACGGTGGTCGGAACTAAAACGGCCACCTGTTTTCCGTCCATGACCGCTTTGAAAGCCGAACGGATCGCGACTTCGGTCTTGCCATAACCCACGTCCCCGCACAGCAAACGGTCCATGGGACGCGATTTTTCCATGTCCTTTTTGATCTCGTCGATGGCCCGCAGTTGGTCAGGGGTTTCTTCGTACGGGAACATGGCCTCGAAGTCCTTTTGCCAAGGCGTGTCTGTGCCAAATTTGTAGCCTGGCGCAGCTTGCCTGGCGGCGTACAGCTTGACTAAGTCTTCTGCGATGTCGCGTACGGATTTCGATACTTTTTGTTTCACCCTGGCCCACTCGCTGCCACCCAGGTGATACAGCTTTGGCGCTTTGTCGTCGGAACCGACGAATCGCTGGACTTGGTCGATTTGATCGACGGGGACGTACAGACTGTCGTTGCCTGCGTACTGCAGGTACAGGTAATCCTTGTGACGCCCGTCAATTTCCAGGGTTTTAATGCCTACGTATTTGCCAATGCCGTGGTTGACGTGAACGACGAAATCCCCCACGCGCAGTTCCTGATAACTCTTGATGCGCTCGGCGTCGGACATTTCTTGACGTACCTTGCGCCCCTTCTTTTTCGACGTAAAGACCTCGGTCTCTACAATCACGGCTAACCGCTGCATCGGGAGTTCAAAACCGGAGGAGATGTTTGCCACCCCTAACGTGGGGCGAACAGAGCTCAACACCGACTCATCCCTCGAGACTTCTACCCGGTAGTCGTTTAGAACCCGCTCCAATCGGTCGGCGCGCTCCTGATTGGCTGCCAGCAAAACG
Organism: Alicyclobacillus tolerans; assembly: GCF_021739485.1. Lineage (GTDB taxonomy): Bacteria > Bacillota > Bacilli > Alicyclobacillales > Alicyclobacillaceae > Alicyclobacillus_K > Alicyclobacillus_K tolerans_A. The sequence continues at coordinate 64,781 of NZ_JAJFNK010000021.1, read as the reverse complement.
ACGCGAGTGTTGCTCTTTTCCCAGCGGTTCAGCTCGCTTTTCAGGAGATTCATTTGCCCGTGGAAGCTTTGCATGCTCTTGGCGACAACGTTGTATACCATACTGTAGCGGTTTCCACCGCCGGCTCGAGCAAACATGGACACTTGAACCGCGGCCATTCCGGGGTGTTCCCACAGTAGGTAAAACGGAATTTCTCCGACCGTACCGCTGAGCATTTCTCCGCGCAGCAAACTGCCAGTCATCCATTCCGCGTATTCCCTTTCCAGCCCTTTTTGGCGTTCCTGAAGACGGGAGGGCTCATCTAAGCACAGGAGGGTAGAAAACGGAAGGTAGTCGAACAACGTGCCGGCGTGATTGGAAAACGTCTTCTCGTAACGAAGCAGCCCCACAAACGGGAGGCCGGATTGCATCTTGCGAATGTCTTCGCCAACCGTGGATTGCAGTCGATCGCGCACGTCGATGTCCGTCACCGTACGCAGGCGCTGTTCTAGATGCTCCGTCAGTTTCTCGGCCGCCGTTCCCATCGCCGAAGGCGGCACTGTGAAGTCGAGTGCAGGAACAATCGCGACAGATTCCTTTTTTTCCAGCGACCGCTGGCTTGAAACGTCAAACGTCCGGATCGAATCGATTTCCGTATCGAACAGTTCAATCCGTATAGGGTTGTCCTCGGTGAGCGGAAACACGTCGAGAATTCCTCCCCGGACTGAGAACTGTCCCTGGCTCTCCACCATGTCTACCCGCTCGTAACCGTTTTGCACAAGCCGCACCACCTGGTCTTGCAAAACGGTTTCTTCGCCCACCTTGAAGTAGAGTATAGAGTTTTTGAAGTACTGTTTTGCGCTGACCGCCTGGAGCACCGAGGCCACCGTAGCCACGACAACTGCCGGAACGCCTTGGGAAAGCTCGCTTAAAACCCGCAGCCGTTCGGCAATGACGTCCCGGCTGTACGCGATGACGTCCACTACAGACAACTCGCGTTCCGGAAACAACAACACTTTCCGATCGGGAAGAAACTCCTTAAGGTCTTCGTAAACGACCTCGGCTTGGTTTGTGGAATAGGTAACGATGAGCAGCGACGATTGTGGATTCCTGTCTTGGAAAACCCGGTGCAACGCCGCAAAATACAGATTCCTGGCGCTTGCGCTCAGACCGGTGATGAGACCGTCGTGGCCCGTAGAATGCAATTTGCCGACAGCGACTCGAAACTCCTTGTCATCGGACACCAGGTGAACTAGGTCGATCACGTTACCCCTCCTTGCGGCTCGCCGCCGATATGACACAAAGGGAACACATGTCAACGCACAAAAGAGCCTTAGCAGACAAGCCAAGGCTGTTTCCGTCGACAAAGCAAAACATCGGGCACATACCGCACATCTATTTGATTTGATTTCGCCAAATTGCTTTTACCAAATCGTTCCCATGTTGTTTTGCTGCAGCAATTTTATTACTGCAGTAATTTCCCTTCGACCAACAACTCCGGGTGCGTCTCAGCTGCACTTTGGCAGTAGTCGCACACGGTCTGGATAAAAAGCGTGTTGTTTTGATTATTGTATGCGACGTTTTCCGCGCGCTCTACTTGAGTCAAGCTGCTCAACCCGAGAAAACGCTCTGCATCCGCAGTCGTCCAATTCGGCCGGTTGAGTTCGCCAACCAAGTGATGACAGTGTCTGCATAGGTATTCAATGCGCATGAGTAATCCTCCGTTCTCACTCGACGCAGTCCGCTGTCTTCACGAGACCGCCTAGTCCTAGTATGGAGGATTACCCCGCATTCAATACTTCGACAGCGTGCCGTCATTCCCTTTCCTGCAGCCTTTGCGTTCAATCGCTAACTCCTTACCCATTCAGTTGGCCATTCTCCTCACTCATTAAAGCGATTCATCGCGAGGGTAAAAGAATGTTCTAAAGCAAAGTGCACCGCTTCAGCTGCCCTCTGCGCCGCCTGTTCCACCAGTTTTTGCTGTTCGGCCGGAAACGGGCTCAAGACGTGTTGAATGACGGGCCGGCCCGGTTCTGGACGCCCGATACCCATACGCACTCTGGGAAAGACCTCTGTGCCTAAGTGAGCCATGATGGATTTCACGCCGTTGTGTCCCCCTGCGCTCCCTTTTTCCCGGAGCTTAACGGTCCCAGGCGGAAAGTCCATGTCGTCGTAAAGCAGGATCACGTCCGTTTCAGGCTCGATTCCAGAATAGAACCGGATGACTTCCCGGAGGGCTTCACCGCTGAGGTTCATAAAGGTTTGCGGTTTACACAAAATGACCTTTTCTACGCCGATGCGGCATTCCCCCACCAACGACTTCCACTTTTGCTGGGTACACGGAGTGGACAGCCTGGCGGACAAAACATCGATGGCCCAAAACCCCACGTTGTGTTTGGTGTTGTGGTACTTGTCGCCCGGGTTGCCTAGGCCGATGACAATTTTCATGGGTTTCCTCCTGAAAAACCTGCTGAGAGCTTGTCCAATCGCTTGGACCCTGCAAGCACAGCGCTTTGCACCTGTCTTAATCGAACAACTGACTAATGGAACGGTGCGTGTGAACCCTCAGGATAGCCTCAGCGATGAGTTCAGCGACAGACAGCACTTTGATCTTGTCAATGCGTTTGTGCGGCGGAAGAGCGATGGTGTTGGTCACAATGACTTCGCGGATTTCGGACTGTTCCAAGCGCTCCACTCCGTTTCCGGACAATACCGGGTGAATGCAGCAGGCATAGACCGCTTTAGCGCCCCGTTCGAGAAGGGCCCGGGAACCCAAGGTGATGGTTCCAGCGGTGTCGATCATGTCGTCGATGAGAATCGCCGTTTTGCCATTGATTTCCCCAATGATGTTCATCACTTCTGCCACATTTGGCTCAGGCCTGCGTTTGTCGATAATCGCAAGCGGAGCGCCAAGCCGTTCAGCCAGCGCGCGAGCGCGGGTCACTCCCCCCATGTCCGGCGATACGACGACAGGGTCCTCAATGCCCTTGCTCAAAAAGTAGTTGGATAAAATCGGCAAACCGACGAGGTGATCCAAAGGAATGTCAAAAAAGCCTTGGATTTGACCCGCGTGAAGGTCCATGCAAATCACCCGGTCAGCCCCTGCCTTTTCCAACAAATTGGCGACCAATTTGGCGGTAATAGGGTCCCGGGCGCGGGCTTTGCGGTCTTGTCTGGCGTAACCATAATAAGGTATGACCACGTTGATGCTTTTTGCAGACGCCCTTTTTAAAGCGTCCAGCATAATCAGCAGTTCCATGAGGTGTTCGTTGACCGGCGCTGACGTCGGCTGGACGACAAACACGTTGCTTCCGCGCACGCTCTCGCCGAGCTTGATTTGCACCTCGCCGTCCATAAAGCGATGAACGACGCAATCGCCTAGGGATACGCCAATGTGGTCCGCAATTTCCTGGGCCAGCTCTGGGTTCGCGTTTCCTGTAAACAGCTTCAGATCTCCGTCTCTGGACATTCCCTTAAGTTCCCCCTGGGTTACTCTTTTACCGGCTTGCGGTTCTTCCAGTTCTTCACGTAATTCGGTTTGGTTACCTGCCGGTTTCGCGCAATCGCAAACCCGTCAGACGGCACCTCATCCGTTATGGTAGAACCAGCTACGACATAGGCTCCATCGCCTACAGACACCGGTGCAATGAGATTCACATTGGAGCCGATGAACGAATCGTCCCCAACTACGGTTCGATGCTTTTTCTGCCCATCGTAATTCACCGTTACCACGCCGCAGCCCAAGTTGACGCGCTTCCCGATGGATGCGTCGCCTACGTAGGTCAAATGGCTGACTTTGGTTTCCTCGTCAATGGACGAATTTTTGATTTCGACAAAATCGCCAATCTTGACCCTAGGGCCAATGCGGCTTCCAGGCCGCAGGTAAGCATAGGGTCCCACGTTAGCGCTGTCCCCAATCTCACTCTCTATGACGACAGAGTACTCCACCTTGGCTCCGTCCGCCACCCTGGAATCGGTTAAACGGGAGTTTGGCCCAATTACGCAATCTTCGCCGATTTCAGTGTCGCCTTGCAAGATGGTCCCTGGCAGAATGGTCGTATCGCGTCCAATAGCGACATCCAAGCCAATGTAAGTGTTGTCAGGGTCCACAATCGTGACCCCTTCCAGCATCCAATGCCGGTTGATGCGCCTTTGCATAATCTGCTGCACGTGCGCGAGCTGGGCGCGATCGTTCACGCTTGCAATTTCTTCTTCGTCTTGCACGGAGAGCGCAAAGACGGATTTTTGTTCTTCTCCGAGAATTTGCAGAGTGTCTGTCAAATAATACTCCCCCTGGGCATTGTCTTGCCTCAGGCGGGAGAGACTATGAACCAAGTCGCTGGTTTCATATGCATAAATGCCAGTATTGATGAGGTCAATGGACTTTTGCTCGTTGGTTGCGTCCTTTTCTTCGACAATGCGCTTTACGCGGCCGTCGGAGTGGAGAAGCACCCTGCCCAAACCGTGCGGGTCTTTCACTTGGGCTGTCAAAACCACTGCGGCAGCCTGTCTGTCCTCGCGCTCTTTGAGCAATCGCTCAATCGTCTCCGCGCGGATGAGCGGGGCGTCGCCATATAAAACCACGGTTGTTTTTGCGTCCGGGGACAACTTTGACATGGCTGCCAAAACTGCGTGTCCCGTCCCGAGCTGCTCGGCTTGGTAAGCTATGTCTGCGCGGCCAGAAACGACTGCCTCCACGGCTTCCCGTTGCTGCCCCACGACGACGATGATTTGATTGAGGTCGAGTTTTGCAAGTTCATCCAAAATGTGGATAATCATGGGCTTGCCGCAAACTCGATGAAGGACCTTGTGTTGTTTTGATTTCATGCGTGTACCTAATCCTGCCGCCAACACGATGGCGCTTCTGCCCACAGTATCGCCTCCGCTTCTTTTACATCCCCAAGTGTACCCGATGTAAAAACCGGTTTTCAATTTACACTTTAGGCACATTTTTGCGAGGACGGCCTGTAAGCACGGCCAAACAAGGAAAAAAATAGAAAACAAACATGGAAAAAGCCCCAACTTTCGTCGGGGCTTTAACACCATTCCACAGTGTCAGGCGCTGGGTTCTTCAACGTCATCAGTGCGATAATAGACTTCAAGTACTGCGTCCTGAATCTTTTGTCGAGTGGCCGAGGAAATTGGATGGGCTATGTCGCGAAACTCACCATCTGGTGTTTTTTTGCTTGGCATCGCAACAAACATACCGTTATTCCCATCAATCACCCGAATGTCGTGCACAACAAACTCGCTGTCAATCGTGATTGACGCGATCGCTTTCATGCGCCCTTCACTATTCACCTTGCGGAGACGAACATCGGTAATTTGCATCCGTTCACACCACCCTCTTGTCTGCCCGTGGACGTTGATAAGATTGCTAATTTTTAAGCTATTCAACGGACAGTTACAAAAGTCCTGCTGCCTCCGCCTTAATTTTTCAAAATTATATAATTTTCATAAGGTGACTTAATTTTTAAATGCTGTAAACTCAATTTCAACTTGCGCGTCCCGCGGCAGTTTCGCAACCTGAACCGTCGAACGGGCTGGCCGGTGGTCGCCAAAATAGGCCCCATAAGCCTTATTGACCACATCAAACGCCGTCAAGTCGGTCATGTAGATAGTGGCTTTGACGACGTCGTTCCGGGCCACTCCCGCAGTAGACAAGATGGCGTCGAGATTCGCGAGAACCTGTTTGACTTGCTCCTCAACTCCGCCTTCTGCAAACGTCCCATCCGGACGCAGCGGAATTTGCCCGGAAGTAAAAACGAATGCCCCTGCCTGCACGGCCTGGGCATACGGCCCGATGGCGGCCGGAGCCGACTTTGTTTCAACGGTTTCAATCTTTTTCATTCCATGTACCTCCCGTCGGAATCACTTGGATTTGTTGACCTTCTTTCAAGGTTCCCACCGTAAACAGCGATAGGTAGTCCGAGATCAGTTTCTGCTGCGGTTCCATGGTCGACATCAACACAGCAGTCCCCGCAACTTCCGCAGAAAACTCGGACAGCAGGTTCATAACCGCTTTGGCGGTGGCCCCAGCGCGCATGAAGTCGTCGACAATCAACGCTTTGGCGTGGCTGGGCATTGCGCGCTTGGAAATGGACATAGGCTGGATTCTGCGTTCCGACCCGGACACGTAGTGTACGCTGACTGCGGCTCCCTCGGTCACCCGGTGTTCCCGGCGTACAATCACCACCGGTACGTGCAGGTAACGAGCCACAGCAACAGCAAGCGGAATGCCTTTGGTTTCAATCGTGACCACAACGTTGACGGCGGAATGGTAAAAAGCCTGCGCAAACAACTGCCCCACGAAGTCCAGCACATCAGGGTCGCCAAGAATGTCTGACATGTACAAAAACCCTCCAGGCAAGATGCGGGAGGGGTCTTTCAATTTTGCAGCCATGTCGTCCAGAAACCGCAGCGTTGCATCCTGCGGCACTCGAACCTGGTATTTCACGCCGCCGCCAGCGCCTTGAATCGTCGCAATGGTCCCAGAACCTTCGCTTTCCAGAGTGTGTCGAATGATTGCGACGTCCTCGCTGAGCGACGATTTTGCGGCACTGAGGTGTTCGGACAAATCCGACAGCGATACAGGGGTGTTTGGCAAAGTGACAAGCCACTTCGTCATGCGAATCAAACGTTCAGACCGCCGCAAAGCCCGCCCCCCCTGTCTTAAATCTGTAGCGAATATACCACAATTATACAAAACGGCTCAAATACACCTCGCGGCTGAAGCCGCGCAGAGAGTTGTAGATCCGTTGGGCCGCGAACCGGCTGGGCACCAGACAAAACAACGTGGGACCGCTGCCAGACATGAACACTGGAGCCCTCGCGATGTGCTCCACCCTTTGCTGCAAGGAAGAGACGACAGGATATAGTTTGAGGGTGGTCGGAGCCAGGCGATTGACGACGCCTTGGCGCACGCCTTCAAAGTCTTTTTGAATCAAAGCCTTAACCATCTGGTTCGTCGCTCGGTCGGTCTCAAAGCGTCCATCGTAATCGTCGGCAGAAAGAGAGCTGTATACGTCCGCGGTTGAAACGTAAACAGACGGCCGAATCAGCACCGTCCACGCCTTGAGCGAGTGCGAGACCGAAGCAATTTTTTCGCCCCTCCCCCGCGCTATCGCACACCCCCCGTACACGCAGAAAGGCACATCCGAACCGATGGATGCGCCGACTTCCGCAAGTTGGTCAAGTGACAATCCGGTTTGCCACAAGCGGTTCAGTCCGCGAAGGACGGCGGCAGCGTCCGACGAGCCCCCGCCCAAACCTGCCGCTACGGGGATTTGCTTATCGATGCGAATGTGCAGCCCCTTGTTCAGACCCGTGTACTCTTTGAAGGCCTGCGCCGCGGCAACCGCCAAATTCCGGCTGTCCAGCGGGATGTTCGAAGCCGAAGATTCGATCTCGACATCCTGCCCGGATTTTTCCTCCAGCCAAATTAAGTCGGAAAGGTCAATGGTCTGCATCACCATTTCCACATCGTGGTAACCGTCTGGACGCTTGCCCAGAACGTTCAACGTCAAATTGATTTTTGCATATGCGCGTTCAGCTAACAACACACTCCACCTCGACTTGAACTAACTATGCGTCGAGATTGAAATGGAGTCAAGCTGGGTTACAAGGTCACCACCTGCAGTTCCCAGACTCCGTCCAAAGAAGCAATCGGTTGACCGCCTAGGGTTCTTACCGTCTCCAGAGCAGGTGCCAGTTGTTCGTAGAACATCACCAGGACGTCCCCGCGCCCCATCATGGAGATACCGCGTTTGAGGGCATCCGGTTCGGAGTACACCACGTCGACTTGTTTTTGCGGGGAAGCGGCCGATATGGCGGAGGCCATTAAGCCTGCGACTTCACCGACTTGCCGCCCCCGTTTGTCGGCGTCCTCTTTGACGATAAAGTGGTCAAAAATTCCCGCCAGGCATCGGGAACTTTCTAAGATCACGGTATCGGCCCGGTCTCCAGGTACGCCTACCACCCCGATGAGGCGCGAATGCGGCGTTTTGGCCAGCCACTCCCCCATCCGTGCAAACCCGTCAGGATTGTGGCCGTAATCCAGGATGACTACCCCCTGATTCGGCATTTTGTACATCATGCACCGCCCTGGGTTGTGTTTATCGGGGCGGAAACTGACCAGAGCATTTGCGACTTGTTCGCGGGTCAGCCCTAAAGCCCGCAAGGCTGCCGCAGCCGCAAGGGAGTTTTCCACCTGAAAGCGGGCTGTGCCGTTCAGAGTCAGGGGAGCGTCGTTCGTTCGCACAATCTCCCACTCCAGATTCCCTCGGCCTTCCTTCATCCAGCCGTCGGAAACGTAATAGGCAACTCCTCCGCCGGCAAGGTGTTGTTTCAGGATGGGATTACGGTCCGAATCCGCAAAAAACACGACCTTCGATCGGAGCCGCTTGCTCAATCGGGCCAGTTCAGGGTCTTGGGCGTTGAGCACTACGGTCCCGTCTTCTGTCACACACTCCGCTACCAGGGATTTAATATGGACGAGGTCTTCAAGCGTCTCGACCCCGTCTTGCCCAACGTGATCGAGTGTAATGTTCGTAATGACTGCAACGTTCGCCTTGTCATATGCAAGTCCGCCGCGTACGATTCCCCCGCGGGCAGTTTCCAGTACCGCGACTTCGACAGTGGGGTCAGACAGCACCATGTGGGCGCTGGCAGGTCCCGTAGTATCTCCGCTGACAATCTTGTTTCCGGCGACATACACGCCGCCCGTCGTCGTCATTCCAACGGATTTTCCGGTTTGCGCAAGGGCGTGTCCAATCAAGCGCGTAGTGGTGGTTTTGCCGTTGGTACCGGTGATGGCCACAATCGGAATGCGCCCCGTTTGCCCTGCTGGGTAAAGGGATTCAACCACCGCTGCGCCCACGTCCCTGCCCTGTCCCAGCGAAGGAAAGTGGTGCATGCGAATACCCGGTGCAGCGTTGACTTCGATCACGGCCGCGAGCTTAGGGTCGTAAGGCTTCCGTATATCCGGAACAATCATGTCGATGCCGCACACGTCGAGGCCGATGGCCCGGGCAGCCCGCTCAGCAACGAAACGGTACGAAGGATGAAGCTCGTCGGTGATGTCGATGGCCTCCCCGCCCGTGGATAAATTCGCACTGTCCCGCAGGTTCACAATTTGCCCGGCGGGAACGACTGTGTCCAGTGTGGCCCCTTGCCGTTCCAGTGTCTTGAGCACCACGGGGTCTACGGCGATTTGGGTGAGCGGCTTTTCGTGTCCGAGTCCGCGCCTAGGGTCGGTATTGACCACTTGAATCAATTGCTGTATCGTCTGCACGCCGTCTCCGCACACCTGAGCTGGGACCCTCTCGCTCGCCGCTTGAAACACTCCGGAGACAACCAACAACCGGATATTGTGCCCATGCAGGCAGCGTTCCACCAGCACGCGCTTGGAAAATGCGGCAGCGATGTCGTAGGCGGACAAAACTGCCTGCTCGTTGGCCAATTCCAAAGAGACACCTTTACCTTGGTTCCCGTTATAGGGTTTGACGACCACCGGTGGACCCAGTGTCTGGAACAACCGAAGCGCCTGCTCTGCGGACTCTGCCAACGCCCCTTCCGGGACAGAAATGCCCGCTTCCGACAACAACTTCTTCGTGAGGTTTTTGTCCGAAGCGATGTCGACGGCCACAGCGGAGGTTTGACCTGTCAGGGTTGCGGCAATGAATTTGCGGTGAATTCCATGGCCGAGTTGGACCAGGCTGCCTTCACTCAATCGGCGAACCGGGATGTTCCGCTTGTGCGCGGCATCGACAATGGCTTGCGTACTGGGACCAAGCTGAGTTTTCGCCAGTTGCCGCTGCGCTTCGTCCAAGACCGGGGCAATGTTGACAGGGTGTCCATGGACGAGCTGCGCGACAATGTCCCGAGCAGAGTGAAGCAACATGTTCTGGCAGGAAAAGTCCTTACACTCGACGACCACGTCATACAGTCCAGGTCTTCCCGCATAGAGGGTTTTCCCGTAGTGTACATCCAAGCCGCTAATACAAGCCAATTCTATGGCGACGTGCTCCACAACGTGTCCAAAGTACGTGCCTCCATAAAGGCGCTCTATAAACCCACCGGGCTCTCCCTTGGCACAGTGGTGCTCCTTGAGGCCCGGGAACACATTTAACAGGCGGTCAGTGAAGCCCGGAAACTGACAGCTCTCCCGTTCGGTCAAAGACTCTAGATCTATCTGCGCGAGCAACACTGGCTTATAAATAAAAATGTTCGGGCCATCGAGATGGCGAACCGACAGGATCTTCATTCTTTCAGCTCCTTGCTGCTTTTCGAATCCCACGCATGAAAGTCGGTAATGGCTTGCCGCGTACGGAGATGAAACCCGTATCCTTCGGCAAGCACGTGCAGTTTAATGCCGCACAACGCAAGGGACTCGTCCGAACGAACCGAGTCGAGGTTACTGTATGTCAGCGCACCCGCATCCACTACACTCACTGCACCTCTCCCGAGGACGCGAAGGACGCCGTTGTGGACGATGACAGCCGTGTCTTCGTCAATTCCAAGCCCTAGATGGTGTGGGTATTGCGCGACCGCAGACAAAAGCCGCCCCAACCTCCCGCGCTGGGCAAAGTGTTGGTCAATCACAACACCGTCGATAAACTCCATACCAGGGGCCATATTCACGATCCCGACTTTCGGGCTGGTCTCAGATTCGCCGTCGACAATCATGGTGCTCGACATCATGGACGCGCCCGCACTGGTCCCGCCAACGGGAATTCCCTTCTCGCACGCGTCGTGCAAGACGGCGTCAATTCGCGTTCCACCCAAGAGCTTCGTGATGCGAAGCTGGTCTCCCCCGGTGAAAAAAATACAAGTGGCATCGCGAATCAGTTCTACGGCGCCGTCTTTATTCGCGGCCTCCCGATTGGAAATGTCGAATGTGCGAACGTCTGCCGCCCCAAGGCGTTTAAATACCTCTACATACTCCATGCCCACCTCGACTGGGAGTTTTGTAGCGACCGTAAATACGAGGACGCGGGCGTGCGGCCCGCCCCCAAGGCGCACAAATTCCCGTAAAATCTTACACTCACCTGTTTTGTCTTCAGCCCCGCCAATGACGACAAATGGGCCTATTTGCTCACGCAAAGAATTGACCCTCCTAACCGCTGTTCGTGCACAGTGTGCAAACATTGTGGCTGCGGTGGAATGTGTTCCGGCAAAAATCTGCCTTTGGGTGTCGGTGAAGCCGGAGGAGACAAAAATTCAACAACTAGCCTGTCCGCACGGCTTCCTTAGTATGCACTGGAATCGGCTCAACCCCCACGGTACAAAGCCCAATTCGCCGGAACGAGCTGGTGAACTTTCACAAAAATAAGCCGGGGTTGCCCCCGGCTTGGTCGTCATACCGATTACGTTTGCTTTCCTTCGGTTAAAGAGCGTTCCGCAATTTCGATGGCTCGTTTTACGAGGTTTCCCGCATCCCGAGTGGTGATTCCTCCCCACCCGTCGCGTTGCAGCGTGTCATAAAAGCCAAGCTCTTTGGCAAGCTCTACCTTCAACGCGTCTGACATGACTCCTCGACGTCTCCCCATCGCAAACGCCTCCTTCGTTTTGACGACCTGGTATCAGGTTGCCCGTGGCGAACGCCTGCAAATCAGACTACATTTTTCCAAGCGTTCGAAGAAAAGCCCTGGGGAAAGCCTCCAGTGGGTCTCCGAGCGGCCGATGCGCCTAAAATCCAGTGTTTGTACAGCCAGTGTACAGGAACGTCGGCAGGCCCGCTCGCGCGCACTACCAGTTCACGAAGAAGGGGCTGCTCCGCCGCATCTTATCGATGCCACTGGAGCAGCCCCTTCTCGTACTTAAATGGTTTACCGCCTCTAAATTTATGCCTCTGTATAAGTAATTCTTATGTTGTCGCCATCTTTACAAACCATGAGCTCCACAGTTTCTGTCAGTACGTCGGCATAGCTGTAGGACACCCTCTTAAAGGACCCATCAGGGGGATCCAACATAACCACAAAAACGGATGGGTAGGTTCTCTCCAATACTCCCGTCCGTTCGATGGTCTTTCGCCGACCTCCATTCGCCCGAAGGAGAACTTTTTCACCGATCAGCTCGTCTAAGCTCTTTTTAATATCGTGGAGCGCATTTCTCGCCAACACACACCACCTCTTTCCAAAAGACATTGTACCATGGGAAAGAGGGCGTGTCAATAAACGAGATATAATTATAGCAACGCATCAAATTCATTGTCAATGGGTAAAATACATCGTTTTTGCGTCATCCATAGGTTTTTTTACCCGCTTGACATGTCGCGGGTGTGGTACGTACGAGGTTCAGACCATGGTCCAATCATGGCACAACCAACCTAGTACAGGGATTTGGGCAGCCCAATTCTATACTTGCCGCGCGACTCTAAACCGCCAATCCCGTCGGTTCCCGTGAAGGTAGAACGGACTACATCGTAAACGTTGACGGTTTCGTTGATCGGCGTATAAGCGATCTTCTCCGCAATAAACACGGGGTCGAGGGCATGGATCATAATCCTTTGCGGGGAACTTGCAAAATTGGCTCCCGCATCTAGGATGGCTTCAAAATGGGACTGGCAGGCCCCTGCAATAATGACAAGGTCATCCATGCTTCGGGCATGCTTGCGCGCATTCACGACGGTTTTTACGAAATGTCCCGAGTTTCGGTAGTTGTATAAATCGGACCAGTCCTTGCCTTTGCGAATGACACCGTCGTGCCCAGTAATGATTAAGATATCGGGTTCATATTTTTCTAGAAAACCCGTCACCTTCGAGGGCATTTGCGCTTCCTGTATGTGGTGCCCAGTTGCCCGGATTCCGAGTTCCCGATACATGTTTAAACACTTTTGAAGATAGGTCCCGTCTCCATCGAGGTGCAGAACCCGCCCGGGCCGTTCAAAAAAATCCGGGTTCGATTGAAAACGCGCTTCTTTGCGCAATGAACGCTTTTCGAATTCTACTGCACGCCGGGATTGAATCAACTTGAGCGATTCACTGCGCGCCTGATTTTCTTGTGCTTCAAATTGCTTGCGTTCATCCTCCGTAACATTGTTCAGGTCCGAAAAGGGCGCGTCTGCCATCAGTCGGACGTCGATGCCTTTGAGGATTGCCGTTTCCGATTCAACATCCACTTCGACAATGAGGAAGCAAACGTCGTTTCCGTAAGACTTCCGCGTGACTAGATCGCCAGCTTTCCACAATGGGCATCCCTCCTTCCACAAAGGCTTATGTCACTCGCAGTATATGGTCCCGCTTGCAATGCGGTGACGAATGGAGGGGCATCGATTGCAGACAAGGCACGGCGTTTGCGCCGTCGTTCCAGCCTATAATGCGGCAAACAGCATAGGCAATGTCATCTCTCAATTGTACCGTGCAGGCATCAGGTCGTATGTGGTGGTCGCCAATGGGTGCATCGATTCAACTGTATTTACAGCCCATACGAAGCTTTCTGCGCTCCTGGCGAGGCACCGCGTAGTGGAATTCCCTACGGCTCTGGGACCGGACGTTCCTCGTGCTGTTGGGGCCTTTACCGCTCTGCGGGAATTCAGAGACAGCACGCATCTACTCTTTGTAGACGGAGACTGGCAAGGGGGGTTCGGTCCCATGCTGTCCGATTGGCTGGAACCCGCTTTACGCGGCCGCTGCGAGGTTCAGTACACCGGCTGGCGCAATGAAATCGCGATGGAATCCCGTCCTGAATCCCTCAAAAAACCGGCGCGTCTGGATGAACAAATCTGGACAGCCGCTCTGCAAAGAGAGTTCCCCGACTTACAGTGGGCTTGCCCTTCGGCAGTCCCATTGTTGGTTCAGCGGCAAACGTTTGAGAAGGTCTCCGCATTCTGGATGTATCAGCCTGGGATGTGGTTTGCCAAAACACTTTGCGCAACCCGCGGGTATCCAAAGACAGTGGCTGTCAATGGCGATTGGAATGCGGTGCTTACAGGAAACCCGTCGCGCAGTGCTCAACATATGAGGAAAATGGAAGAGACACTGCTCGGAGATGCACTGGAGGGGGTTCGGCTGCTGCAGGGCAAAAAACCCTCCAGGAAGTGGCGCGGCATCCTTCAGGACGGTTACCACTCCGAACGCCGCGTCGATGTATTAAAAGCTTGGCAGGCTTCACTTCGGGTCGATTTTGGGCGGATTTAGCCCTTTAAGATGGCGTGAGACGTTTCAACCGTTTCAACGGTGAGCAACCGCGTTCAAACAGTTCCGGCCGTTCCTCAACTGGTGAAACCACGCGACGTCATCGCTTGGTGTAACGGTCTGCGACCTTGGAGGCGCCGAACGAGTCGGGTTTGATCCGCGCTTCATAACCGTTGGCTTCGATCCAACTGACGATTTCGCGAATCAGCTGCTTCGTTGCTCCCTTTTCGCCGACGTCTAAGTGAACCTCAACACTCCAATGTACCCCCCGCTGCCCGAGCTGTTCCGAGAGCATCCCCCCGACTTGCAGCGAATAGGAGGCTTCCGTAAACATTCGCTGGCGAAGCGAGTACATGTGTCGCTGCTGTTCGCGGTGAATGTAGTATCGAGCACCCTTACCAACGTGGTGCATGATGACTGCCGATACAAACGTGACTGTTTGAGCGTGCATTTTAACTTGCGAGTCTGTCCCAATAATCAATCGGAATTTGTCTTGAGGGTAGCGGTTTACTTGGGCCAAGATGTCGTCAGATAGTTCCTCCAAGGTCAGCGATCCTCGCGTAGGGCTTGTGAAAGTCCACATCCTATTGGCTCCCTTCTGTCCCTTGGATTCAGTATATGCGAGTAGCCACAGGAAGAAAAGGCGAGCATGCCGGAGAAAAGACCGTTATCCTAAACTTGTGAACTATTTGCCGTTTTCTATACGCCTCAATCGGGTTTTACCGCGCGTTCATTCGCGACTTCGTGCAGCGACGTTTGCCAGCGTCGCAAATTCCTCCAAAGAAAGCGTCTCGCCTCGCCGGCGCGAGTCGATCCCGGCTTGTTCGAGCAGCGTACGAGATTCGTCCTTACTGACGCCCAATCCGCCGGAAAGGCTGTTCAAAAGGGTCTTTCTCCGCGTGGCAAATGCCGCTCTCACGACTCTGAAAAACACGGCTTCGTCGACCACGGAAACAGCAGGAGATTTCCGGATACGCAGTCGAACAACCGTAGAATCCACCGCGGGAGAGGGGTAAAACGCCCCTGGGCTGACTTTGGCAACCTTCTCCACTACAGCGCGGTACTGCACAGCCACCGACAACGCTCCGTAGTCTTTTCCGCCTGGATTTGCAGCCAGCCGGTCAGCCACTTCCTTTTGCACCATCAGCACAACATTCGAAACACGCAGGCCAAACGAAAAAATGTGAAAGACAATCGGCGTTGTGACGTAGTACGGCAGGTTCCCAACCACCGACACTTGCGCGCAGGCCTCAAATCCTTTCCAAACATCGACAAGGTCGAGCTTGAGGACGTCGTCAAAGACCAACTCCACATTGTCAAACCCGCTCAGCGATTCTTGCAGTACAGGCCTCAGTGACTGGTCCTTCTCGACCGCGACAACTTTCCCCGCAGACTGGGCCAGAAGCTGCGTGACCACTCCTGCACCTGGGCCAATTTCAAAAACGCCGTCGTTCGGCGTCACTTCAGCCGCCTGTACAATTTGTTCGAGCACCCGGGGCTCAATGAGAAAGTTTTGCCCGAGTTGCTTCTTAAACGAAAAACCGTGTGCTCCCAGCAACTGTTTCAGTTCCCTCGGGGACGATACATTCCATGGCTCGTGTGTCATGTGCCCGCCTTCCTGCGTCATGTGCCTGTTCCCTTCATGATTGCCCTTTGATTTCGCCGTCCAACTGCTTGAGTGCATGGGCAAACTCCTGCCGCGTCACCCCAAGTGCATTCAATTTCCACACAAAGGCCTTCGCGTTGGCGTACCCAATGCCCAACTGCGTCCCTAAAGCTTCCCGGCGTTTGGCGGCCTCAGGGTGCCCCACCAGTTGGTGGGCCATCAAGTCCGCGATCGCAAAACCCTCCTGTCTTGCAGCGCTTGAAGCGGCAGGGTCCGTCGTGGAACGCGCGTGGAGCAACGCGTCCAAAATGTCTTCTGGGGCTGCGTGCTCCACGCCAACTGCGCCTTTGCCTTTGGCTTTCTCTTTCGGAATAAAGGCGTGTTTGCATCCGGGCACTGCCGTCGTTACCCGGCGGCGGATTCGCTCGCCGGGACCGTCAGGATCGGTCAACACCACAACCCCGCGCTTCCCCGACGCCCGCAGCAACTCTGCAAGCAGGTGTCTCGCCACGCGGTCCCCGCCTAGAACCCAGACGTCCGCTTCCACCGCGCGCAGTACCGCCTGCTTGTCGTGAAATCCCTCCACAACCACAATTTCCTGGATTTTCGGCCGCTGTGCCCTCGTCTCCATCGCTCGTCACCCGATTTTCGGGAACAAGCGGTGGGCATTGTCCGTTGTGTAGCTTTCAAGTTGGCGAATGTCTTGTCCGCGCACCTCTGCCAGCATCTGTGCGACCAAAGCGACGTAACTGGGCTCGTTTCTTTTCCCTCGGTGCGGGTGCGGCGTCAAATAGGGCGAGTCCGTCTCCACCACCAGCCACTCGTCTGGGATTTTAGCAGCAACCTCTCGCACGTTGCGCGCATTCTTGAACGTGACAGGTCCGCCAAAGGAAATGAAAAACCCCAACTCCATGCACTGCTTGGCTGTTTCAAAACTGCCCGTGAAGCAATGCATCACTCCATGTACGTCCCCTTTACACTCCTGCTCCAAAATGCGCACCGTGTCCTGCGTCGCATCGCGGTTGTGGATTGCGACCGGCAGCCCCAACTGTTTGGCGAGCCGGATCTGCTGCACCAGCACATCTTGCTGCTTGGGTCGCGGCGCCGCATCCCAGTAGTAATCGAGGCCGATTTCGCCGATGGCCACTACTTTCGGGTGCAAGGCCAGTTTCGCCACTTCGGCAAAGTCTTCCTCCGACGCGTCGTTCGCCGCCTCAGGGTGCACGCCGACAGCTGCGTAGACTCCGTCGAATTGTTCTGCGATCGCGATCGCTTGCCGGGAAGTTTCAACGTCCACCGCAGGAACCACAATCTCGGCGACTCCCGCTTCCTTAGCCCGCTCCACCACCTCTTTTAAATCGCCGAGCAGCTTTTCGTCAAAGAGGTGGCAGTGTGTGTCAAACAGCATTACTTCACCACCGCGCCGTTCGGCATGGACTCCGGAACTGTCACCAGCGTCAGTTTGTCGCCTTCACTGGCGGCCAGCAACATGCCGTTGGACATGACTCCCCGCAGCTTCACGGGTTTGAGGTTTGTCACTACCACGACCTTTTGTCCCGCTAGTTGTTCCGGTTGATAGTACTTGGCGATTCCGGAGACGATTTGCCTTTGCTCTGTTCCTAGATTGACCTGAATTTTCAGCAGCTTATCCGCGCCTTCCACTTTTTCTGCATGTTCAATTTGTCCTACCTTCAGTTCCACCTGGCTGAAAACGTCGATGCCGATTTCCTGTTTTCCCTGAGTTGCTGTTTGCTCTTGCACGCTCGATGGCACCGCCTTATCCTGTACATTTTTCGAATTCGATTCTTCGGGAACCGATTGTTTGCGCACGCCCGTCAAGGTTTCCAGCGCCGCGATCTCGTCGTTCACATCCAGGCGCGGGAACAGCGGCGTACCGGCATCCACGGCGTTCCCAGGTTTGAGTGCCCCAAAGCGAGACAAACTGTCCCACGTGGTTTCTTCCGGCTCAAAATGGAATTGGGCGGCCACCTGGCCTGGCAGTTTGCTCAAAAACGGACTGACCAGCACGGTAATAAAGCGCACCGTTTCCACCATGATGAACAATACCGTCTGCAACCGTTCGGATTCGCCGCGCTTGTTCAAGGACCACGGCGCGGTTTCATCAATGTACTTGTTGCCTTGCCGCACCAGTTTCCAAATATCCGTCAACGCCAGCGAGAACTGCATCTCGTCCATGTGCTCCTGTACGTCCAAAACGGTTTGCTCGGCAAGAGCGGCCAAGTCCTGGTCGACCTGCTCCCATTTTCCCGGTCCCGGGACCTTGCCCCCAGCGAACCGGTTCATCATTGCCGCGGTCCTGTGAATGAGGTTTCCCAAGTCGTTGGCCAAGTCGAAGTTCAGACGCTGCACCAATCCTTCGGGTGTAAACACTCCGTCTTGCCCGAACGGCACTTCCCGCAACAAAAAGTAGCGGATTGCGTCGCTGCCGTAGCGCTCGATCAACAGTTTCGGGTCAATGACGTTACCTTTGGACTTGCTCATCTTGCCGTCTTTCATCAAGAAATGGCCATGGCCGTACACCTTTTTGGGCAGCGGCAGTCCTAAGGCCATCAGGATAATGGGCCAATAAATCGTGTGAAAACGCACGATGTCCTTGCCCACAAAGTGGACGTCGCAAGGCCAGTAGCGCTCAAACTTCTCCTGCAAGGCAGGGTCGTTCGAGCCGTAACCAATTGCAGTGATGTAGTTGGTGAGGGCGTCCAGCCACACGTATACGACGTGCTCCGGGCTGCGCGACACGTGAATGCCCCAGTCAAACGAAGTTCTGGACACGCAGAGGTCCTGCAATCCAGGTTTGATAAAGTTGTTGATCATTTCATTCTTACGCGACTCGGGTTGAATGAAGTCCGGATGGTCTTCGTAGTACTGCAGCAACCGGTCGACGTATTTGCTCATCCTAAAAAAGTAGCTTTCTTCTGTGACCCATTGGACGTCGCGACCGCACTCCGGACACTTGCCGTCGACGAGTTCGCGCTCCGACCAAAACGACTCATCCGGCGTACAATACCAACCTTCGTACTTGCCGAGGTAAATGTCTCCTTGGTCGATGAGGCGCTCAAAAATCGCTTCTACGACCTTTGTATGCCGCGGCTCTGTGGTCCGGATAAAATCGTCGTTAGAAATGTCGAGGCGCGCCCAAAGGTCCTGAATCCACTCGATGATCTCGTCGAGGAATTGCTTGACGGGTTTCCCAGCGTCCTGGGCCCGCGTTTGAATTTTTTGCCCGTGTTCATCCGTCCCGGTCAGATACATCACGTCAAAACCGCGAAGGCGCTTATAGCGGGCCAAAGCGTCGGCCGCGACCGTCGTATAGGCGTGGCCAATGTGGAGTTTGTCATTTGGATAGTAAATGGGCGTAGTAATGTAAAACGCAGGCTTGGTCATCAAGTTACCTCCTATAGGTTTAGTTCTCTTTCCATCGACTCAGTTCAATTCTCTTGCCAGCTGACTCAGTTCAATTCTCTTGCCAGGACGTTTCTTCTCTTGAACGTGGCTTGGTTATGGTTCTTTTTCCCTCCAGATGGGCGCCGGGCCTGGACAACATCAAAAAGCCCGCCCCAGCTATTGGGGCGAGCAAACTCGCGGTACCACCCAACTTTGCGCGCTATGAGCTAAGGTTTCCGCCGTCTTGACCCCGTGTCGGCAGCAGGCATGTCCTGAAAACCTTCGACACGCGGCAGAAACCCGCGTAGGCGCGCCTCGTGAACCAACCGTTCCCCGGTTGGCTGCGGTTTTGTAACGGAAACCGCCCGCACGTGCCTACCTCACTGGCGTGACTCAACACGTGAATCTCCAGAACCATACTCCTTGGCTTTTCACACCGGCTCCCACCAACCCGGCTCGCTGAAGAGAAATTGGGCCAAGTACCATTCCATCATAGATCGTTATGCACTTTCTCGATCGCAACGCAATTCGGTCAGGATTTGCATCCCTATTTGGTTCAAAATATAGCAATCCGATCCTTGGTTGTCAACGCAACGCACTTGAGCGAGGTGTAAGGCCAACCGCGTGTCCACTCGTGTGGGTCAGATACCATTCGAGCCTTCCCGCAACGCGCCCAAACTGGGTCAAAGTGAAGAGTCGGGCTGTAAAATGGAAATTGCTTAGATATTTTTTGAAAGAACTTGAATTTGTAATACCAAAAAAGGATAATAAATACATGTATAGTGACGCTGCGTCATGACGGGGAAATCTCCTCCACGATTCATTGGGCGAGGTCCAAGCGGCCCTGTGGTTTTTGTGGGACGACAGCGGAAAACAAGCAGTTATCAGTTGGATTCAGGAAGCGCAAAAGCTTGCATTTTGTACAAACAGTCACAAAAAATCTCAGGATTTATATTGACGAAACCCACCGGAGTAAGCGAAACTGTTGTTGTCACCGTTGCAAAAATCTAGGGTTCATGTATAGTAAAAGAAATTCAATATTTTACATGCAATGATAGGGTTTGCCTTCGACCCCAGTACTCAGTCAAAAAAAGTTCGGAAGGCGTATCACAGAAACCATAAAAGGAATAATAAACCAAAGACAGGGGTGCTGTACAGTGAAATCGACTGGTATTGTACGCAAGGTGGATGAACTCGGACGTGTGGTCATCCCTATCGAATTGCGGCGAACACTAGGAATTGGCGAAAAAGATGCTCTCGAAATCTACGTGGACGGAGACCGCATTATTCTGAAGAAGTATGAGCCAGCTTGTATCTTCTGCGGACAAGCCGACGAAATCGTTCATTTTAAAGGGAAGAACATCTGCCCGACTTGCATTGCTGAAATGCAAGCATAAACCAATACCATATAGGTACGGACTTTAAAGAACAAGCGGGACGGCAAAGGAAGAATCAGCCAAATCCCGCTTGTTTCGCTTTACTTAGGAAGTGTAGCCTGATAGACGTCTTTTCTTCGCGCCCCTGTCTGTTCTGCTGCCAAACGGACCGCCTGCGCGTGCGGTTGACCTTGGCCCATGGATGTGTGAACCAGGGAAATCGCCTGTTCCAGTTTCTGTGCGTCAGACATCTCTTCCGTTAACCCGTCCGCCCCTTCTTCCGCAGGCGGACAAGGTCCGACAACCAGCACGTATTCGCCTCGGGGAGGGTACTCTTTTAGATACTCCAGGACTTCGTCCGGCCGCCCCATTACAAATGTTTCATGACGTTTCGTCAGCTCTTTGGCCAATGCGACCTCTCGCGATGGCCACTGGCTTCCAATGGCTTCCATAGTCTGGATTAAGCGATGTGGGGCTTCGTAGAACACCAAAACCCAAGGGATGTGCGACAAAGATTTCAGCTGTTCCGCCCTTGCCTTTTTTTCTCTCGGCAAAAAACCCACAAAGGTAAACGGATGAGCCGGAAATCCGCTGGAAATCACCGCCGCCAAAACCGCGCTGGGCCCAGGTATCGGCACGACTGGCACCCCGCGTTCAATGGCTAACGCGACCGCGTGCTCCCCTGGGTCAGAAATGCCGGGAGTTCCGGCGTCTGAAACGACCGCGATCGACTTGCCTTCATCCCACCAACGGACGAATTCATCCCCGCGGGCCCGCGCGTTGTGCTCGTGGTAACTCACGAGATGCTTGGGGTGAATCTCATAGTGAGTCAACAGCTTTCGGGTTTGCCGGGTGTCTTCGGCGGCTACCACATCGGCCTCACGGAGGGTTGCGAGAAGACGGAACGACACGTCCTGCAAATTTCCAATCGGAGTACTGCACAAGTACAGTTTGGCACCCGGCGACGTGAAACTCTCCCGGATTCGCAACAAGCATCATCATCCATTCTGAGCGTACATTATGCGTTTGAAGCGCTGTGTACCAACGGCCCAGATGTGCGGTTGTGCCGCACTCTGAGCCGTCAGACAAGGTTGTTGGCAAACGTCATTTATTGATGAACGAAAGGCAAAACAGGCATTCTCCCTCGGTGCGCAGGCTTCCGTATTTGACATTGCAGATGTGGAAGCCTTCCTGGTAAATCCGCTTTAGGTTATCGATCCCGGCACCGTCGTGGGGCGAAGCTCCTTCAACCGGGACAGCCGCTTTGTACCGTTCGTTTTCCTGCAACAGACGCTGATTTTCCTCAATCAACTCGACGATTTTGTGCCGCAAGGCGCCAAGCTCGACATAAAGTTCCCCGATTCTTTCTTCCAGATTCGCTACCTGTACAAACAGCGACTGTTTGTCCATAGAAGGTCTCCTATTGGTTTCATTTCACGACATGCTGCGTGCACATGCTGCCGCGAAGCTCTTTCAACACTGCGACCTACAACACAATTCCTTCGCCTTGATAGGTATCGTTTTCGAATTTCAGACAACACATCAACCGTCCGCACAGTCCGGAGATTTTCGTAGGGTTTAAAGACAGGCTCTGGTCCTTGGCCATGCGGATTGACACTGGGTCAAATTCGCCCATCCACGTGCTACAGCACAACAGGCGTCCACACGGACCGATGCCTCCCAGTATCTTGGCTTCATCGCGCACCCCAATTTGGCGCAACTCAATCCGAACGCGAAACACGGCTGCCAGGTCCTTTACCAATTCGCGGAAATCCACCCGGCCTTCTGCCGTAAAGTAGAAAATTAACTTGTTGCGGTCAAAAGTGTACTCCGCATCTACCAACTTCATTTCCAAGCCGTGATGGGCAACTTTATCCTTAAATACGCGAACAGCGTCGCGGGCGCGCTGCTTATTTTCCTCGACGGTCTCAATGTCCTTGCCTTCCGCCACGCGGATCACTTCTTTCAGCGGAAGCACGACGTCTTGTTCCGAAACTTCGCGATTCCCAACGACGACTTCTCCATACTCAATCCCGCGGGCTGTTTCCACAATCACGTGATCGTGTTTCTCAATCTGCAAACTGCCTGGGTCGAAATAGTATATTTTACCAGCCCGTTTAAAACGGACGCCTACAACAGAATACATCAACTTACTTAACCTCCCGCAGCCGGATGCAAAGTTGCTCCATGTTTAAATTCGGCAAAACATGAGCATTAAGACGAGACTTTGCGCCAAGCACAAGCTCAATCATCTTGCCCAGCTGAACTGGCGTTGCCGATGCCGACTGTTTCTCTAACTCCGCCTTTTGACGCATTTGCCGCACCTGACCGTAGTCGCCAATCCGGTAATGCAACACATCGCGCAGCCACGAGGATAATATGTCAAGCGCCTCTGACAATTCGAGCGCCGAACTGATCTTGAGGAAAGAATCCGCTAACAGCAAAGGTGGTTCAGGTTGACACAACAACTCCTGTGTCCATTGTATCACTCGCTCCGAGACAGTGGCAATTGCCTCACTTTGAGACGTTTGTGCAGCTGCATCCGGCGAGGGTTCTGCAAGTTCAGGGTTTTCCTGAGCGGCTCCGGCCGGGTGCGAATCGTCGGCGTCCAGGCGATATAAGAAACAGCGCGAGCGTATGGTCGGCAAAACCCGCCCTGCGTTCGTCGCCGTCAGCAATGCAATGATTTGAGCCGAGGGCTCTTCTAAGGTCTTTAGCAGGCGGTTGGCGGCGACCGGCGTGGCTGTATCCATCCGGTGCAAGACATAAATCAAGCGTCCGCCAAAGTGAGCCCGCAATTTCAATCGTTCCTGGACCTGCTCCACTTGCCCGGTTTTAATGGCCGCGTTGCCCTGAGCATCCACGACCAGGTAATCCGGGTGGTTCCCAGAAGCAAATTGCCTGCACGATTCGCACGATCCGCAAGGAGCGCTCGGTCCAGAACACAGCAGGGTCTTTGCTAAAAACTCGGTAACGACTCTGGTTTGTTCAATGGGACCGACGAACAGCATGGTGTGAGGGACATGCCCCCGCGACAAGTCTTTATACAGCGTTTGCAACAGTTCCGTTTGCACGGGCCAGCCTAAAAAAGGAGATAAAATCATGAACGAACGGCTCCTAAAATTGTTCGAATCGCTCGATATCCAGCACAAAAACAGTTGCTCCGCCAACTTGCACGGTCACTGGGTATGGAACATACGATTCGAGTTGACTTCCCATCGGTGACATGGGCGTAACCACTTGCTCGCGAGAACGGCAACTCGTACGGATGACATCTAGAACTTCCTGAATTTGATCATCTTCCGTTCCAATCATAAAAGTCGTGTTCCCTGCGTGGAGGAATCCGCCTGTACTCGCCAACTTGGTTGCGCGGATTTGGTGTTTGACCAGGTTTTGAGCGAGACGGGGGCTGTCCTTGTCTTGCACGACGGCCATTACCAACTTCATGTCATGCCACCTCCAGTCAATCACAAGTTACGTTTTGAACCTTCACTTTGTTCCAATTGCACCTTCACGCGTTCCAATGGATCCTTCAATGCGTTTCAATGGATCCTTCAATGTGTTCCAAGTGTTTCTGCACGACGTCCCAGATTTCCTTCTCCAGGTCCTCTACGGGCCGTGAGGCGTTCAGGACAACAACCCGCGCCGGGTCACGGCGTGCGATTTCCAAAAACTCGTCTCTTACACGATTAAAATATTCAGCGTCCCTGCGTTCAATGCGGTCCGGCTGAACCCGCCCGCGGCTGTACGCGACTCTCGTTTGACTCAACTGGACCGGCAAGTCAAACAAAAACGTCAAATCTGGTTTCAACTGTTGCGTAGCAAACGCGTTGATCGATCCGACTCGGTCGACGCCGATGCCAAGACCTGCACCCTGGTAGGCCAAACTCGCGTCGACATAGCGATCGCATAGGACGGTCTTGTTCTGTTTGAGGGCTGGACGAATGACTTCGTGCAGCAGTTGAGCCCGGGATGCAGCGTACAAAAGAACCTCTGTCTCCATGGACAGGTTCGTCTGGTCTGGGTCAAGCAGGATGTCCCTTAGCCTATCTCCAACGGGAGTGCCTCCCGGTTCCCGAGTCAAAACAACCTGTTTTCCGTTCCCCGTTAAGCGGCGGTGCAGACGTTCAATCTGCGTACTCTTCCCTGCGCCGTCCAAACCCTCGAATGTAATAAACAGCCCCATGCCCCTCATCCTTGTGTTTTGACTTAAGCATAAACCAATGAACCATGCGGGAACCCACGCGCGGCCGATGGTGCCTGGGGGCCGCCTTTCGAATCAGGAACCTCAGTGTCCAACCAGCACGGGGATTGTCCCGTCTGCTTCAATCCCGTGAACTTCGTAACGGCCTGTCTGGAGAATCTTTAGCCCCCTGACGGCCTCTGAGTCAATTCTCTGCCCTGGCCACAACAGAGGCACCCCCGGGGGATATGGCGTGATCGTTTGCGCACACACCCGCCCTTCGCAGACCTCTACGGGCACTTTCGTTTGCGGTGCAAAATACGCGTCTCTCGGACTGACCTCAAGCGTTGGCTCCTGCGCCCGTTGGGCCAGGTTCAAAACCTGCTTGGCCTCCTCGGACAGGCTGCGTTTTGGCATGGCTCCCGTCTGTGCATTATCGCTGAGCCAATCGCAAAGGATGCTGCGGTACAGCGCCACGTCCCGGTCCCGAGCGGCTAATCCAAAAATGCTGAGTACCCCCATGAAATCAGCGTATTCCACATAGACCCCGCGAGTCTCAAACAGGGACTGCAATTTCCGGCTGGCGTCCAGGTCTCCGGTAGGAATGAAGTGGCGCAGCGGGTCGGTCACCGGGGAGGCGGCACATGGTTTCCCCCAGTCCAAACCGGACAAACTCTGCAAAGCACTGCGAGCAAACTGTGCCCCGAACGTCCTCAGCCACGCTTGAGCCGCATCCAGCGAGGCCATTAACAAATAGGAAGGGCTCGTGGTTTGCAGCATCTTTAAGGATTCGCTGAGCGCCGCGCGCGTCACTCGAGGGCCTTGCCCGTGTACCCATGCCGCTTGCGTCAGGCCGGGGAGCATTTTGTGTACGCTGTGAACAACGACATCGGCACCCGCCTGCACACTGTGAACAGGCAACCCCGGCGCGAGCCCGAAATGGGGGCCGTGAGCCTCGTCTACCACCAATGGAATTCCAAATTCGTGCACCGCGTTGGCAATGGACTTAACCTCTGCCACTTGACCGGTATAAGTCGGTGAGGTCAAATAGACAGCCCGTACGTCCGGGTTGCGCTTCAAGGCCGCCTCAACGTGCTGGACACCAGGAGGGTCAAAGCACAAGTTTACTTCGTTGAAGCCCACGCTCGAAAAAACTGGCAATGCGCCGGAAAACACGAGGCCTCGCCACGCGCTTTGGTGGAACGGATTCAAAAACAAAACCTTGTGCCCCGGCCCGCTCACCGCAGTGATCGCCGCCATGACCGCGGCCGACGAACCGTTGACGCTGTATAGACAATAATCGGATCCGTAGTGGCTTGCAGCCAGCGCTTGAGACTGTGCGATGCAGCCTTCCGGTTGCTGCAGGTTGTCCAAACCCGGCAGTTCCGTCAAATCCAGTTTGGCGGCTGGGCCCAGCCACTGTCCCAATTCAGCCGGCAAAATGCGCCCTTGTTTGTGCCCTGGAACGTGCAGCGGGAGCTTCGATTTTTGAACATGGCGGATCAAAGACGCTAAAACCGGCATTTCCTCGAGCATAACAACCTCCAAAAGCCCATGCTTGCCTCAACCGTTTGTTACTTCTATGATACATGTCCACGCGCGCGCCAGAAAGGAGGAAGGCCTCAAACGCGGAAAAACAGGCCTCAACATTGGCCTGTTTCAGCGGGTCTTCGATGCGGGTCCCTTCCTATGACAAAGCGGCTAGCCAAATGCGTTTCATGCGCTCAATAAAAAAACGATACCGCTCATCGCTGACTTCCGTGTTCACAATCTCTTGCTCGCAACGGTCGCAGATAAATTGCCCGAAGATGGTAATGCCACGCGGCTTCGGTTCATTGCAGACAATGCACTGCGCAGCTTGATTTTCCATAGTCGTCACCAACCTTGCCTACGCCCCTTTTCTGCGTTGTCTGCGAAAAGGCCTCCGGGGCCGATTTGTCCGGTTCCTGAATAATAGTCAGTATGTCTCTCTTTTCTCCCGACTATACCACCTACCACAACTGGTGAATGCCAATGAGAATCAGTAGTAGTCCTGCCACATACGTCGCCTTGTCACCCAGCGATTCGGCGGCGTAGCGCCGTCCGAGATACTCACTGAGTCCTAATAGGACAAAGCTAAAAACCCCGACCACAAGTGACGTCCAAACAATACCGATGTGCACGACTCCAGCGTCAAATCCCCCAACCAGGGCGTTCAGGGCCAGGGCCACGCCTAAGACCACGGCTTCTTTCAAACTGATTGTCTGAGACTTGTCAAAGTCTGCTTCCATGGGGTCCCTAAGAATTCGAGAGACTACATTTGCCGAATCCTGGTTGTACCTCTGCTGCTTCAGCCTTCGCTGTTTGCGCCAAGGTTCTGTAAACACCCACAGTCCAACCAGAACAACCACACAAGCTCCGGTCCAAGTGGCCGCTTGCGCCGGCACGTACCGGGTTATGGTGTCTCCCACAATGCCGGATAGAAAGGTTGCGATCCAAGATATTGCGGCAATGATTAAGTTTGCCAACCATGAAATATGGACTTTGCGTACGCCATAAGCTATTCCGACCCCAGCGTTGTCTAGGTTCGACGCAATGCCTATAGCGACAATGGTTGCTGCTGCTGACCACATGAAACCGCCCACCTCCCGGCTGACTCCATACACCTTATGAAGCTGCGCTTATCCTTGTTTATAAGTGGGACGGAAAAGTAAACAGGCCAAGCTCATATGCTATAATTCAGTTGCTTTAGCGAAGACTTTGGAGGTGGGTTCGACGCAAAACTCAAACCTCACCCGCGGCGCGTCCATCATGGTCATCTCTGTGACGCTCGCGAAAGTTTTGGGACTCGTTTATATCTTTCCTTTGACCCGCCTCATCCACGACACGGGCATTGGTATTTACTCCAACGCTTATAATCTCTACATCATCTTTTTGACGCTTTCGACGGCCGGATTTCCAACCGCCATGGGAAAACTGGTGTCCGAACGCCTCGCACTCCACAAATATGCCGACGTCGAACAGATCTACCGGTATACGATGTGGAGCTTGACAATACTCAGTGTCCTTTTGTTCTTTGGAATGTGGTATGGAGCGCCGCTGTACAGCCACCTTGTCGCCATTAAGGACCCTAAAGGCTCCCAGCAGTACTTGACGTGGTCCGTACGGGCCGTCGCCCCAAGCCTGCTCGTCGTACCGTTGTTAAGCGGGTTTCGGGGCTATCTGCAAGGTTTCCAACAACTTGAACCGTCTGCCTACTCGCAGGCCATCGAGCAGGTGGTCCGGGTAGTCGCGATCGTCGCCGGCGCATATCTCGTCACGCGGGTTTTGCACGAGGGCGTAGCCGCAGGGGCTGCCGCGGCCACCTTCGCTGCCTTCCCCGGAGCACTGGTAGCCTTGGTGGTGTTGGTCTTTTCTGTGATCCCGCTGCGACGGCAGTTCAAATCCAAGCGGTTCGATATGCGCAATGCGATGAGTCCCAGGGAGGCTATAAGGGCACTCAACGCCGTTGCGATACCAGTCAGTTTAGGGGCATTGGTCGTTCCGATCTCCGGTCTGTCGGATTCGTTGACGGTGCAAAACTTTCTCATGCTTGCCGGATACAGCCTCAGTCAAGCGATTGCCCAGTACGGCATTTTGTCGCGGCAGGCCATGCAGCTCATTCAGCTTCCCCTCGCTTTCGCCATGGCCATTGGAGCTTCCGTCCTGCCGTCCATCGCCCATGCGCAAGCGCTGCGGGACCAGAAGACCATTGAGACGAACATTTCAGGCACCATCCGTTCGATGTTCTTCATGACTTTTCCCGTCGCCGCCGCACTGCTTTTGCTCGCCGTCCCCATCGACTTGGTCCTGTTCGGAAAAACCGAAGGGGCGCCCATTATTTCCAGCGTTTCGTTCATGGGCATCTTTAGTGGTTTGGAACTTGTGTCTACCTATATGCTGCAGGGGCTTGGAAAGATGTACCGGCCCGTGCGCAACATGTTCATCGGGATCTTTGTCAAAGTCGTTTTAAACGTGGTTTTAATTCTCCCGTTTGGGATCATGGGTGCCGCCATTGCTACGACCATTGGCTACTTGTTTTCGTCGACCTTGAACGTCCTGGCCGTGAAGAAGTACGGGCGCGTGCAGTTCTCGGTTTGGAGACTGGCTGCACCGTCCTTGTTGGCTTCTGTCGTGCTTGGGGTGTCTTTGGCCCTATGCAATTACGCCGCCTACCACACGGGAGTCTACATCATCCATTCCGCGTTCTGGCTGCGGGCATGGCAGCTTTTGTGGTCGATTGGAATTGGAGCGGTCGTCTATATCGTGGCGTCCATCCGCCTCAAAGCCGTATCCGCCAACGAGCTGCGGCGGGTGCCTGTTGTCGGGACGCGCCTGTCACGCTTTGCGGGCCGGGTTCAAGGCGGAGCTTATTGAGCTGAAATCGGATTGCAAAACAAGACACAGACAAAAACGAAGGGCCGTCCCGTCAGCAGTCAGACTGCTCTCGGAACGGCCGCTTGTGGGTTTTCCCCTCGTGGGTTTTGCCTAACCGTGAAACAACAGCAATTGAGTTGCAATTAAGGCCGCGACGCCGGGCAACCCGAGGAGTCCTGCCGTTAGGGCGGTGAACGGATTAAACGGCATGTGATAGTGAAAGTATTGTCCAACCCAGTTCACCGCAAATACAAATAAGCAGCCCATCACT
This sequence comes from Alicyclobacillus tolerans, assembly GCF_021739485.1. GTDB lineage: Bacteria > Bacillota > Bacilli > Alicyclobacillales > Alicyclobacillaceae > Alicyclobacillus_K > Alicyclobacillus_K tolerans_A. The sequence continues at coordinate 35,431 of NZ_JAJFNK010000021.1, read as the reverse complement.
GCACTTTTGACAAGCGTCCAGGCGATCTTTTTGGGATGCTCAATCACCTGAGTCAGAATAAAGACCCCTACCAACCCACCGCCAATCAGCAGATACAATTGCTCTTTGCCCACTGCTAGTCTGCCTCCTTCCGCCTTGATTTGTTGGCTGCCTGAACGGTCGACTCAAACCTGTAAACCCGTATTCCTGTAAACCCTTAGCCCTGTAAATCCGTACTCAAGTAAGTCTAGCAGCCTGCGACGGTTCGCTGACGCTATTGCGACCTATGTGCGCTCGCGGTCGTACTCATAGTCGTTGTCATCGATGACGATATTCATCTTTCGCGCCATCTGGTACAAGTAACCCAACTGTTTTTCGGCCGCTCCCAGGCGAAAGATGGCATGGTCTATCAACAAAGGGTCGCTGACGAGGTCAAACTGCTTCCTCGCTATCTCCACTTCCCGTTTCGATTGACGCAACTCCTCAAGAAAGATTTCAACGTCCACCTCGGATGTATCCGTAAACGATACAGTGACCGCACTGTATACGCCGAGGGCGTTACTGTGATTTCGCTGTTGCAAAGGATTCTGCTGCGACATGCTCCCTCACCCTCCCGTCATTGGTTAATAGATCATAGACGAGCTATAGGGGGAATATGACAACAACAAAGGGTCTTCCGCAAAAAATGCGAAAGACCCTGTATCCATCAAAAATTCATCCCATAAGACAGCGTAGTTCTAAATTTGACGGCGGCCTTCCAATGCCTTCGCCAAGGTCACTTCGTCGGCGTACTCCAAATCTCCGCCTACAGGCAGTCCGTGTGCGATGCGCGTGACGGAGAGAGAAAACGGCTTGAGCAATCGTGAAATGTACATTGCCGTAGCCTCCCCTTCGACGTTGGGATTCGTCGCGACGATGACTTCTTTGACATCTGTGCTGCCAATGCGCGTCACTAATTCCCGAATCCGGATGTCGTTGGGTCCAATCCCTTCCATGGGGGAAATGGCCCCGTGTAAAACGTGGTATTTCCCATTAAATTCGTGGGTCCTCTCCATCGCAGCAACGTCTTTACTGTCCTGGACCACGCACAACACCGAGTCTTCGCGGGAAGAATCCGCACAAATGGAACACGGGTTGCGATCGGTGATGTTGCAGCAAACGGTGCATTCGGTCAATTTGGTTTTGACGTCCTCCAGCGCGCGCGCAAACTCAGTGACATCCTGCTGGGTCATCGTAAGCACGTGAAAAGCCAAGCGCTGAGCCGTCTTCGGCCCAATTCCGGGCAGTTTCATAAACTGCTCAATCAGGCGGGTGATTGGCTCTGGATATCCCCACATGGTTTAGAACAAACCCGGTATGTTCAACCCGCGAGTGTACTTCCCGAGTTCCGACGACGTCATATCGTCGACTTGTTTCAACGCGTCTTGAAGGGCCGCAACAATCAAGTCCTGAAGCATTTCTACTTCCTCCGGATTGACGACTTCTTTGTCGATTTCAATCCCGAGAATCTCCTTTTGCCCAGAGACCTTGACCTTCACTGCACCGCCTCCGGCACTGCCCTCAATCGTGCGCTGAGCCAGTTCTTCCTGGGCCTTGGTCAGTTCCTCCTGCATTTTTTTGGCTTGTCTCATAAGTTGGTTCATATTTTTCACAAGGGTTCACTCTCCGTCTCGAATTTCTACGATCTCCCTGCCGAATAACGCCATTGCGCGTTGGGCTAAATCCGTCTCAGGCTTCACAGATTCGCCGCCTGGGCTGCCCTGGTTATACGTCTCCCAGTCGCTGTGCAGCAAGGCCATAATCTGCATCGGTCTGCCCAATACCCTGTTTAGAGATTCTTCAATCGCCGCTCGCTCGTCCGGTTTCATCACTGCGTCGCGATGTATCCGGCTGGAAAAAGACAAGACCAGCGCGTTTTCAGTCGCGAGTACGGCTGTGCCGTTCATCAACCACGCGTGCGTCTGGATCCGTTGTCCGCGTACATCGTCCAAAACATCGTTCCAGCGGTCAAGCGCAGCTTGCAGGACATCTGGCCGGGCCCGCTCGTGAAGCTGTTTAAGAACTTCCATTTTCCGCTTTGCTGAATTCCGGGTCCCGGTCCTTTTCGGCAAATTCGCAGTTGTCCGAGCGTCGGCATCGTCAAAGGCAGACTGCGCGGGTCCAGAAACCTGCGGCTCCGCAGGCTGGACGTTCTCCAGTTGACCTTGCGGTTCCGCCTCGGTGGAGACTAAAGCATCTCCAGCGTCGCGGGGCGACACTTGTGCCTTGTTGCTGTGCCGCCGATTCACCGCCTCTGCAGGTGGATTTTCCGGCCGGGCCTCACTGGGTACGAGGCGGAAAAGCGCCGCTTCCAGCGCCAACCGCGGTTGGTCCACGTAGCGCAGGTTCGTGTACACTTCCCCTAGTTGCCTCATGGATTCCATCAGCCAATCCGCTGGACAGTCCTTTGCAACTTCCAAGTAGCCTTGTTGAAATGCAGGTACTTTGCCAAGGTCGTGCGCAGATAGCTTGACAATAAACAAATCCCGCATCAGTTGCAACAATTCGGAAACAATCCGGGAACTGTCTTTGCCGGCAGCATACCAGTCCATCAAAAGGTTCATAGCCGGCAGCAATTGCCTGTCTAAAAGTGCCCGAACCAGTTGGAGCAATGCCGAAGACTGAACTCCTCCCACCACGTGAGCCGCGTTTTCGGCACTGATGGTTCCTTCTGAAAAAGCCGCAGTCTGTTCCAACAAACCGAGCGCGTCGCGCATACCTCCGTCTGCAGCAGCGGCAATTTTAAGCAGTGCCTCGTCTTCCCACTGCCACTCTTTAGCTAGACAAATCTCCTTTAAACGCTCGACAATGACTTCTTCGCCAATGCGCCGAAAATCAAAGCGCTGACAGCGCGACAGGATGGTTCCAGGGATCTTATGCGGTTCTGTCGTAGCCAGCACAAACAAGGTATGAGAAGGAGGTTCTTCCAAAGTCTTGAGCAAGGCGTTGAATGCCTCGGGGGTCAGCATGTGTACTTCGTCAATAATGTAAACTTTGCGGTCGATCCCGGTCGGTGCATACTGCACCTTTTCCCGCAGCTGCCGAATTTCGTCAACGCCGCGGTTGGAGGCCGCGTCAATTTCCTCGACATCGACGTTTGTTCCAGCCGCGATGCTCCGGCAGGATGCGCACTCGTTGCACGGTTCTGCGCCTTGTCGATGGGGACAGTTGACTGCCCGGGCGAGGATTTTGGCTGTGCTGGTTTTTCCCGTTCCGCGCGGTCCGCTAAACAAATAAGCATGGGCGACCTGTCCGCGCAAAATGGCATGCATCAACGTGCGTTTAACGTGGGGCTGGCCGACGAGATCGGCAAAGGTTTGCGGCCGCCACGAACGGTATAAAGCTTGGTATGACACCTTAGCCCCTCCTTCCCTTTAAAGTAACACAGGGAAACAAGGGGAACAAATGCGAAATTATCCGGAAAGCGCGCCTAAAGACTGTTGGACTGGAAGACTCATTGAAAACGTCGTGCCAAAGCCCTTGGATGAAACCCGGATCTCCCCGCCGTGATCGGCAATAATGCGTTGGCAAATGGGCAACCCTAGGCCGGCTCCATGCTCTTTGGTCGTGAAAAACGCGTCAAAAATCTTGTCCATTAAGTAGTAGGGGATGCCAGGACCGGTATCGGAGATGTCGATCTTCAGCCACCCTCCCGCTGTGTAAGCATGGATCCGAAGTGCGCCCCCGGCTTCCATGGCCTCTAAGGCGTTATCGGTCAAATGTAAAAGAGCCTGCTTGATGAGCGCCTCATCTACGACTAAATCCGGCAAAGAGTCGACGGTACAACTGCACTCGATCTTTCGCGCCTCTGCTTGTTGTTTGACCGTCTGGCCCACTTCTTCGATGAGTCGGCCCATGGAACAGGCGGACCGGGCGACTTTTTGCGGTTTCGACAGAAATAACAGCTCACTGACAAGGTTTTCTACACTGCCAATCTCTTCTAGCATGACTTTGACATAATCCAATTCGTCACTGCGGTTTTGCTGCGCAAAGCGCCGTTCAAACATTTGCAAAAAACCTTTTACCGTCGTCAGCGGGTTTCGAATCTCGTGCGCAACTCCGGCAGCTACCTTGCCGACGGTGGCCAATTTGTCGGTCTTTTGCATTTGTTGATCCAGTGTCATGAAATTCCCCAGGTCCTTCATCACCACGTGCATGCCGAGCAAATTTCCAGCGTCGTCTATTGCTTTATACGAGTCCAGTAGTACGTGACGCGTTCGGCCGTCCGTTTCCCACGTCACGACGAAATCGCGGTATTCTCTCCACATGGAGACCATCGTCTGAAGCATTTGATACTCTTCACTGTCGCTGTTCAAACAAGCTTCCATTGCGACCGTCTGACCGGCAGGGATTGTCGTGTCCAGCAATCGGCAAGCCTGTGCATTATACAAGGTAATCTGCAGAGACTTACTGATAAAAAAAACGCCTGAGTTGAGCCACTCCAATCCTGGCCAATTGGCTGCATGCTGACCTGCTGCATCTACCGGCTGAGTAGTCATGCTTAAGACCCCCATTATTTGGCTTGCTTTTGGGGGTAATTCGCGGACGCTTTTAAAGTTCCTGCCGGGTGACAAAAGCTCTGTCAATCCGACACTCGATGACAAAAAAACCTCTGCCTGCAGCGCAAAAAACGGCACGAAAACAAAAAAAACCGGCCTCAGCCGGTGCCGATACAAGGAAATTGAGAATGAACAACAACAACCCATCTGCAATCTTCCGACCAAGAACCAAGCCAGGTTGCCCTACGGCGCCCAAGAGGTCTCTCTTAGTGCTGCTTCCGTCAGGACCTGACACGGTTCGGGAGTTCTTGTCGCGTAGGACCAAGCTCGGTCCTTGGTCGCAGGATGCAATGGATGGCGGAGAGAGTGGGATTCGAACCCACGAGCCCCTTGCAGGGCTACTCGCTTTCGAGGCGAGCTCTTTCGACCACTCAGACATCTCTCCGTGTCGTTTCAAGCGCGCGTATGGCGCGGAAAAAATCCTTTAGTATCATACCACACTCGTCCGCCAAAATGCCAGCAGTAATCTTTGGTTGATGATTCCACAATCCGGATTTGAGCAGCTCGGTTTTGGATTCCACCGCACCGCCCTTCGCGTCCGAAGCGCCGTATACGAGGTGCTGGATTCGCGAAAGCATAATCGCGCCGGCGCACATCGGACAGGGTTCCAGTGTTACATATAAGTCGCATTCGGTCAAGCGCCACCCGCCCAATCTGCGGCTCGCCTCAGAAATCGCGATGATCTCGGCGTGAGCCGTCGGGTCTTTCCACGTCTCGCGCTGATTGTGAGCTGCGGATACGACCTGACCGTTGTACACCACGACTGCTCCAATCGGGACTTCCCCCTGACTGGCCGCGAGACGTGCCTGAGCGAGAGCCATCCTCATAAAGCTTTCCTGCTGCTCCACTTGCTCTTGCGTAGTGCCTCCCCCTAACCTTTCATCTCGACGCTGTGGCGAGGGTGTTTGGCCACCTGTTCGGATGCCATCTCCAATTCTCGAACGATGTCTAACTGCAGCTGACGTTCAAGATATTGGGCCTTGACGTACGCACCCCCCTGTTCCGTCACGACGTAACGTGGAGGCAAACGGTTCAACGCGATCGCCAAAATGTCGTCTTTACACTGTTGACAGGAGCACTCGAGCTTGCGCCGCTCCAGAAATTCATTCGCGAACAGGCTCTTGACCAACTCTTCCGTCACATTGTGCAATGCCATGGTTCTTCCCCCTTCATCGCACCCTCGTGAGTATGGCAAAATTGCCAAACCTAGTCAACACTAAACGCTTGGTTCAACCGGCTGTCTCTTTGGTGATGTCCGCTACCAGTTTGTCGACAATATCGAGGTCCTCGAGTCCAGTCACATCGCCTGAAACCTGACCGTCTCGAATGATTTCTCGCAACATCCTCCGGATGATCTTCCCCGATCTGGTTTTTGGCATGGCTTCAACAAAATATACCTTTTCTGGCCGGGCAAAGCTGCCGATGTCGCGAACAATTTGCTGCCGGAGTGAATCCTCCAGTTCAGGAGAAGGAGTATAGCCTTTTTCCAAGGTTGCGAACGCGATGGGGACCGCGCCCTTCACTTCGTCGGGCTGCCCCACGACGGCCGCTTCTACAACGGCTGGGTGTTGAATTAAAGAACTTTCCATCTCCATAGTGCTGATGCGGTGACCGGATACGTTGATGACGTCGTCAACGCGGCCGAGCACCCAAAACTGCCCATCTTGGTCGCGCACGGCGCTGTCTCCGGTAAAGTACGTGCCGGGAACTTGCGAGAAGTAGGAACGGAGATAGCGGGGTCTGTCGCCGTATACGTCGCGAGCCAACGAAGGAAATGCGTTTTTGATGACCAGGTACCCAGGGGTCCCATCTGCGACTGGGTTCCCTTTGGCATCCACGACTTCCAGTTGGTGCCCGAAAAACGGAACTCCACAGGAACCTGGCTTCATCGGAGTTGCACCCGGCAGGGAAGCCAAGGGCGTGCCTCCGGTCTCCGTTTGCCCCCAAGTGTTGTTGATGAGGACTTTGCCTTGCCCGACGACGCGCCGAATCCAGTGCCAGGCTTCCGGATTCAGCGGCTCACCGACCGACACCAGCAATTCGAGCGATGACAAATCGTACTTGGAAATCACTTCTTCGCCGTGCTTCATCATCATGCGGTACGCTGTGGGTGCTGAGAACAACTTGTTGACCCGGTACCGCTCAATCACCTCGTACAGACGGCCAGCAACCGGATAATCGATGGCTCCTTCGTATAAAATCGTCGTCACGCCAAGAGCCAGCCCCCCAACGAGTACAAAGATGTGGGAAGTCAACCAACCGATGTCCGCCGTGTTCCAATACACATCCTCAGGCCGGATGTCCAACTGGTATTTTGTATAGGCGTATGTCCCCAGCAAGAATCCTCCGCCTGCGTGGACGATGCCCTTGGGCTTGCCGCTGGTTCCGCTGGTGAAAATGAGCAGGCCGGGATCGTTGGCGTCGAGAGCAACCGGAGGGAAATCCGGCCGTTGCTTGGCCATCAACTCATCGTAATCCAAATCGCGGCCCGGAGTCATCGGCGTCTCAAGGCTGGGCAGCCGGTTGTAAACAACGACGTGATCTACGGAATCGACCCCTTTGAGCGCCTCGTCTACGGTCTCTTTCAATTTTAAAGCCTTTCCGCGACGCAGGCTGCCGTTGCTGCAGATGACGGCTTTGGCATTGGAACTCACAATGCGCTCTCGCAGGGCCTCTGGAGAAAATCCCGCAAACACGGTGTTGTAGATAATGCCCGTCCTAAAGCAAGCTAGGAGGACGACATAGGTTTCAATCAGGTTTTGCATATACACACTGACAACGTCGCCCTTTTGCAGCCCGAGGCTGGTGAGTACATTCGCGAACTTCTGCACTTCGTCGTACAACTGCAGGTACGTGACAGCCTTTCGCTCATGGTTTTCTCCCTCGAAAAACAGCGCCACTTTGTTTCTGGTTGCGGCGTTTTTTGCGTGACGATCGACGCAGTTCTCGCACACGTTGAGCTGACTCCCAGGGAAAAAGGCGAAATCCGGCATTTGCCCGGAAATCGCGGTCTCTTTGCGTTCATGCCAAACCAACTCGTCCGCCAAGTGGTTCCAAAACTGTTCTGGATGCAAAATGGATTTTTCGTAGGCGTCCATGTACTTCTCGACAGAAGGAACGTACGACTTTTCCCGATAGCTTTGCGGCGGTTGAATGGACTTACTGGACTCAATCATATTGAGAGCGCTTTCATTGGACAAACGCGTCACCCCCGGGATTTGTAAATCCACTTGGACATTCATTTTATTATGAAGCCATCGTATTATGAAGAACAACTTTTCGCAAATATCAAATTTCTACAATGCAGATTGGAGTGTAAAAAAAGCGGATGACGGCGAAGCATCGGGTAAATGCAAGCCGGAACAGCTTTGGCGCCCACGTTCAAGCAATGCCCATCCCGCAGATGCCACATCGTGCCATAATAAAGCCAGCATGGTAAAAGGAGAATCTGCGATGGCCGAAAAGATCACCCAGTATTTGCATGAAACGCCGGCTTCTCAAGCGGCATACAGCGAAGCAAAAAATCTCATTCCCGGCGGCGTGCAGGGAAACATCAAGTACTACGCCCCCTACCCGCTTTCGTTTCGCAGCGCGGCGGGTGCTTGGATGACGGATGTCGATGGCCACAAGTACGTCGACTACTTGCTGTCGTTCGGGGCACTGATTCTTGGGCACGGCCACCCTGTTGTGAAACAAGCCTTAACCGACGTCTGGGAAACCTACGGAACCTCTTCCTTTGGCGTGCCTTATCCGTTGGAAGCTGCCATGGTCAAAAAGGTTTGTTCATTGGTGCCCAGTATTGAACAAGTCCGTTTTACCAACTCCGGTTTGGAAGCCACTTTGCTAGCCATCCGGCTGGGAATGGCCTATACTCGCCGCCCTGGAATCGCGAAGTTCGCCGGCCACTACCACGGAGGGCATGAACACGTATTGGTGAGTACTCACCCCGTGGTTACCAGTGACGGGCCCATTGCGAAAACCAGCGAATCCTTGGCCTTGCCCGACTACTACGTCGAACACACAGAGGTTCTTCCGTTTGACGACATCGACCGGTGTGAAGCTTTATTGCGCCAACACCGGGAAGAGGTTGGCGTCGTCGTTGTGGAACCCTTCCAGAGCGGTTATATCCCTGTCGATCGCGATTTCATGCAACGCCTTCGCCTGATCACGCAGGAGCTCGGCATGGTGCTGCTGTTCGACGAAGTCAAAACCGGTTTTCGCATCCGGCTTGGCGGAGCTCAGGCGTTTTACGGAGTTCGGCCGGATTTGACGGCTCTTGGCAAGGTTTTAGGGGGAGGGTTCCCGGTTGGGGCTGTCGGGGGCAGACAGGAGATCCTGGAGTTGGCTTCGCCGGAACGCAACCTGCCAAACCATGAAGTCGTCTTTCACAGCGGGACCTTTAACGGGAACCCGGTTTCCCTCTTAGCCGGCCTGCGCACCCTCGAATTTTTAGAGACGCCGGGCGTATACGAAACGTTGCTGGATACCACCCGTCAGCTTCGAGAAAACATCGAGCAGATCAGCGCTCATTACGGGTTGCCCGTGCAAACGGTCGGCGAAGGAACCATCTTCAACGTCGTATTCCCAAGTGACGAGGTCGGGCGTATGAGCAAGCCTTCCGACGTGATCGCGGCCGAAATGTCTGCCCGCCACCGCACGTTGCGCAAAGACTTGGATTTCCTTTTGATGAAACACGGCGTATTTTCGAAACCGTACAACCGCTTTTCCATGTCTACCGCTCACGACGACAAAGCGCTCGCGTCCACATTGGACGCGTTTGAACAGAGTTTCGCGGCGCTTGGCAAGCAGCAGTCCTAACAAACTGCAGTCCTAACAAGGGTTGCCAGTCGTACGTCAAATGGCAACGACCCATATCGCACATGGAAGCAATGCGAAGTGCACATGTAAGCAATGCGAAATACAAATGGAAGCAATACGAAGTGCAAATGCAGCATATAAGGTCGTGTGCGAAGAGCGCGCGGATGCAGAACTGGAGATTGCCAGTCGCGTATCCGTGCGCTTTTTTGTTCAACTCACACAATCTGGGCTCAAGGCATACCGTACTAGGTGAGCCTTGGCGCGGATGCGTCTGCGACAAACATTCAAAAAAGATTGGGAGGCTTGACCCTATGTGTGGAATCGCAGGTTGGGTTGACTGGGAACGGGATCTGACACAGGAAAAGGCAACGGTGGAGGCCATGGGGGCAACCCTTGTCTGCCGCGGCCCAGATGCTGACGGAAGCTGGCTGTCGGGTTCCGCTGCATTTGCCCATCGCCGCCTCATTGTCGTGGACCCAAGCGGAGGAGCCCAACCCATGACTCGTAAGCTGGGAGAAAGAGTCTACACCATCGTTTACAACGGTGAATTGTACAATACAGAAGACATCCGCAAAAAACTGCTGGAGAGAGGCCACACCTTTCGGTCGTATTCAGACACCGAAGTCCTGCTCATGTCTTACGTCGAGTGGGGTCCAGACTGCGTGGAGCACTTCAACGGAATCTTCGCGTTTGCGATTTGGGATGAAGCCAAACGCACACTCTTCATGAGCCGCGATCGACTCGGCGTCAAACCCTTGTTTTACTCCCGAAAGGGCAGTTCTTTCGTCTTTGGTTCCGAACTCAAAGCGCTGCTTGCGCACCCGGACGTCTCCCACGCCGTGGACGCTGACGGATTGGCCGAAATTTTTTCGATCGGCCCGGCCAGAACCCCAGGCCACGGAGTGTTTCGGGACATTTCCGAACTGCGCGCGGGATACTCGCTGATCGCCACCCGCGACAACCTTCGCGTCTATCCGTATTGGAAACTAGAGAGCCGTCCGCACGAAGACGACTTGGAGACGACCATCGACAAGGTTCGGGAGTTGCTGGTGGATACGGTAACACGGCAACTTGTTTCCGATGTTCCAGTTTGCACATTTTTGTCGGGGGGACTGGACTCCAGTGCCGTTTCCGCCATTGCAGCAAGGTCTTATCAAAGCAGCGGCAAACCGGCACTTCACACCTACTCCATCGACTTCGTAGACATGGCGAAACACTTTCAAGCGAACAGCTTTCAGACTAGTTTAGATGGTCCATGGGCGAAAAGGGTCGCCGAGTTCTTGGGCACACAGCACCACCCCGTTGTGTTTGGCATGGATGAACTGATTGAGCACCTCAACACGCCGCTGGCTGCCCGGGATTTGCCCGGTATGGCGGACATCGACACCTCGCTTTTGCTGTTTTGCCGCGAAATAAAGCGAAACGCCACGGTGGCCTTATCCGGCGAAGCAGCCGACGAAGTCTTTGGAGGATACCCCTGGTTTCATCGGGAAGAATCCCTCAAGGCCAATACGTTTCCGTGGTCCCTGAAACTGGCAGAACGGGTGAAGATCTTATCCCCCGAAGTCCGGGACTTGACCCATCCTGAAGAGTACGTGTCAAACCGTTACCAAGAAGCGCTTGCAGAAGTTCCGGTACTGCCCGGAGAGTCAGCAAAGGACGCCCGAATTCGCGAGATTTCGTATCTCAGCATCACGCGGTTCCTGCCCACCCTGCTGGATCGAAAAGACCGCACCAGCATGGCCAGCGGTCTCGAAGTCCGGGTTCCGTTTTGCGACCACCGCTTGGTCGACTATGTTTTTAACATCCCCTGGTCGATGAAGACGGCCGGTAATGAGACCAAGGGGATTTTGCGTCAAGCGATGCAAGGCTATCTGCCTGACGACGTTTTGCGGCGAAAGAAAAGCCCGTATCCTTCCTCTCCGGATCCGGCGTATCTGCAAGCGACGCGAAGCCGGGCACTGCAGATTTTAGACGAAGGGTCCTCTCCGCTGCTGCCTCTGATCGACCAGCAGGCTGTCCGGGACCTGGCAGAGCAAAGCTACAATCCTGCCGAGCACCGCCCTTGGTTCGGGCAGATTATGGCGACCGCACAGATGTTTCACTACCTCATCCAAGTCGACAAATGGCTTCGGGAATACAGCGTCGAACTCGTGTAATCTAGAACAGCGTCAGGCTGCCGGGATGGCGGCCTGACGCTGCTTGAACTGGCGAGGTGGACATGCTTGCCGATTGGACGCAAAGGTGTTTAGCACAACGCCAGCAATTGAAATTCTAAATCGAGATCGCGTTGAAATTAGCTTAGACGGACGCTGAACCACAATTCCTGAAAATCAAAAACAGATGCTCTGCTCAAACATCCGGCATCCCGACCAGATTGAGAGTCAGAATTCAAAACTGTCACCGTTTCTTAGTGACCTTTCAATTTTCTTTGGACGTTCGGGCGGTATTCTCTTAAAACGACAAAAGGACAGAGCGGAGCGAAGTACATTGATCCATCAACAAACTCGACATACGCGGAAAGAGGCGCATTCCCGAAGGCAGTTGCCTATTTTGCGCAATGAACGACTGACTGCTGTCGCAGGTCTTGTGCTTTTTGTTTTGATCTTGGTTGAACTCCTGGTCACGGCGAATTTGCACCATTTGCTCTCGGTACATATATTCGTCGGTGTGGTTTTGTCAGGCCCGCTGGTTGTGAAGATGTTAAGTACCGGTTACCGCTTTGTTCGTTACTATACGGGTTCCCCTGTGTTTGTAGAAAAGGGACCTCCTCATTGGCTGCTTCGACTGGCTGCCCCATTCCTGGTTTTTCTCACACTGCTCGTCTTTATCAGCGGCTTTGCGTTGGCGTTTTTAGGCCCAAACCACATGGGGATTTTCTTTGAGGTCCATGCGGCCAGTGTGGCGTTGTGGATTCCGCTGACTGCGGTGCACGTCTACGCCCATTTCCGCAAGGTACCTCGCCTCGTCGTCCACGATTTGACAAAGCAACCCGGTTTCCACGTATCGGGCCGGAACGGTCGTATCGCACTAAATGTCCTTTCCCTCATCGTTGGACTGGTTGCTGCAATCGTCATGATCCCGGTGTCGTCCCCGTGGAGTCACTGGCGCTTTGCTCGAGACTTCTCGCCGCCTTTAGCAGCCGGGATTGTGTTGGCGGTCGTGGCCTTATTCGTCGCCATCCCATTGTTGCGACCCAGGAAAATGGAAGGTGCGTTTCGGCGCTTATAAGTGAAGTGTTAAAACGAGGAGAAAAGAAGGCAGTGGTGTGGGGTTCCACTGCCTTGCACGATCGCGTTTCGATGGCCTATAGACCAGCTTTCGACCCTTGTTTGCCTCGATTGCCGTTCAATCAGCGGAAAATGCGATCGATTTCCTGAATATCGGCATCTGTTAAGTGAACGTCCAGTGTCTTCAAATTGTCCAACACCTGCTCGGAACGTTTTGCACCTGGAATTAACGAATCAATCGCATCTCGGGTTAAGTACCAGGCCAAAACGACATGGGCCACTTCGGCATCGTGGGTCTCCGCAATTTGCCGGATGTGCTCCACCTTTTCCAAGTTTTTCGCGAATGTTTCTCCTTGGAAATGAGGCATTTTCGCGCGCAAATCGTTAAAAACCATATCTTTGGTGTACTTGCCGGCAAGCAGGCCCGATGCTAGAGGAAAATAGGGAACAAACGAGATCTGCCGCTCCTTGGCATACGGAAGCAATTCTTTTTCGGCATTGCGCTGCAGCAGATTGTATTCACCCTGGTATACATCTACGTAGCCGTCCTTGTTGGCTTCCCTCAACTGATCCATAGAAAAGTTCGACACGCCGATGGCGCGAATTTTCCCCTCTTCCTTAAGTCGTTGCAGTGCGCCTACAGCTTCGTCTTTTGGAGTCTGTTCATCCGGAAAGTGAATGTAAAACAAATCGATGTAATCGGTTTGAAGCCGCTTTAAACTCCCTTCAACCGCTTGCTTCAGGAATGCAGGAGAGTTGTCAAACACCACGTCTTTACCGACAAACTTGTGCGCACCTTTTGTGGCCAGAACAACGTCCTTGCGTTTGCCTGTCTCTTGAAGCACCTCACCGACTAACTCTTCTGAACGCTCCGGTCCGTAAATAAAAGCGGTATCCAAGAAATTCATTCCGGAGTTGAGGGCAGTGCGCACTAAATCTTTACCCATGTCTTCATCGAGATTTGGATAGAGGTTGTGTCCTCCCACCGCGTTTGTGCCCAGTCCAATCGGATTTACCAGCAAATCGGTCTTTCCAAGCCGCGTCCGTTTCACCATATACTGTTCATCTCCCCGTCTGTGGACTCGAGCTCATGATAGCTTGAACGGGGATTTTTAACAAATGTCTTTGCAACTTGAACAACACTTGGCAAAACTTCAACAAATCCCTTCGCAAACGTTCTATGTAGGAACAAACCTAGGCTTTGAGCCGCGTCAAGGCTCTTTGGAAGGCTCATTCGACGGAGGACTCTGAAACTCCCACGGCGACACGCTGGGTCGCTTCGGGTGTTTTCTTGGCACCAGGGTCAGCAGGTACGTCAGGTAGGCTACGCTGCAAAACTGCAAAACGACGCCAATGGCAATCACCGTCGACGAGTCTGTCCAAGCCCCATTGGAGGCTGCCGTGCCGATAAGCCCGCCGACCGCTCCAGCCAGAGACGCTGCAACCCCGGCGCCATACCCGGCAATCGCCCATACGCCTTGGACTTCTTTGACCAGCAAATTCAACGGAGGAGCCGAGCGCCGGTCTGGGGCATGGCTGTACCGGTATTGAAACCACATGAATGGAATCATTTTTAACAGGTATCCGAGGATCATCGGGACGAGTCCGGCCATCACCAATGTAAAGAATCCAAAACCCGCCGAAGCTCGGGTCAACCGTTGCCCGGCCCACAACAGCGCTAGGGCGACGCTGGCACCCACCCATACCGAGTAGGCGCTGAGGACGGCGTAAATCGGGATCGCGATGGTTTTACGGTGCCTCGACTTCGCGATGACAAACGCGTCGTAGACATGGACGGCAAACCCAATGACCCACATGGCAGCAGCCAGCCATTTCGCGATAGTCGACATGGACGGCGAATGAATGAGCAGCGCCGCTGCGGCCAAAAGGATTCCGGCGTTCAAAAAGCTGTAATTCGCATAGGGGTGAATTTTGGGCTTAATGGCCAGCAGAAACATCGGCAGTAACTTGTAAGAAATAGATGAGACCAGCAGGGTGAACCCAGCAAACAAGGCAACTTCGATATGCAACTGTATGAAGGTATTCAAGTCCGGGATAAAGGTCCAACGGAAGTTCAATGCCATCGTGAGTCCCAAAAGCAGCGCGACGGCGATGTAAAACAGGGCGTTTTGGACGCCAAATACCACAGCTGTCGGCTTTCGCAGTGTCGCAAAGGTGCGCATGAGGTTGTACAACACCGCAGCCGCTGCCAATACAATCAGGATGCCGCCTGCAATGACCAGCGATACGCGACTGCTGAAAAATCCAGTCGCCAGCCCTGCCGCTCCGAGGGCCAGCAAAGGAGGGTGGACGAGCGCCAATGGGCGGGAATGAAGCGTGCCAGAGAACGCGATGGGGACAATTTTAATCAATACGCCAAACATCATTTGCAGTACAAATCCAACCACAACCAAGTGCACAAAACCAAGCACGGCCGGACGTTGCACTTGCCCCGTCACAACGAGCGGCAGGGCGCGCACTTCAAAACAAAAGGCCGCCATCAAAAACAACAGGGAGAGAAAAATGACGTATACGGTAACAGACAGGCGTTCCTCCGAAACATCCATGGGCTCACCCCTGCTGGAACCGATCAAAGTGAAAAACCCACTCGTCTTTGTCGCCTTCCAGCACGCCGTCCCGGCGCAATTGATTCCAGACGCGGTTAACGGACTCGCGAGTCATGCCAATCATTCGCGCCATTTCGGAGTGAGTGACAGGCAACTTCACATGTATTCCGTCGGTGCGCTTGATGCCGTGCTCATCGGCCAAGTGTCTCAGCAAGGCCACCACCCGGTCGTGCGCATCAAACAGCGCGATTTCTTGAAGTTTAGACTGCAGCTGCAAAATTCGCTTTCCCATGACCCGCATCACTTTTCGAGCAATATCAGGGTAGTCGGTCAACAGCGACTCAAACGCCGAACTGCGGATAGACAGCAAGACGCTGTTTTCCAGAGCTTCTGCAGTACCCGGGTACGGACTGTCGTCGAAAAACCCGACATGTGGAAACATTTGTCCAGAACCCAGAATGTTGACGATGTGCTCCCTGCCCTCGCCATCGACTTTGAAAACCTTAATGAGGCCCCGGCGAACGAAATACACAGCTTCCCGCGTTTGTCCTTCCATAAAGACGTAGGAGCCTCGTGGATAGTTTCGTTCCACGGCAAGTGCCTCAATATGGCCCAGTTCCTCTGCAGTTAACTCCTGGAACAATCCAATTCCTCTCAACACTGCCGATTTCTCTTGCGTCATCGACTCCACACCCTTCCTGCAGGCCTGGCTTTGCTGTCTTGCGTTTCTTTCTTGCGTTCCTATTTTAACGGTTTTCTTTAAACCTTACCAATTTCCACCTGCCAAACTTCCGGTCCTTCTTCGAGGTAGTTCCAGGAAAAGCGATCTGGTTGTTCAGCAGCCAGTTGGTAGTAGAGGGGTTTCGGGTCGTGGTCGTTGATCAAGACCATTTTTGCACCGCTTGGCAACGCGTCAAAGACCGTAAAAATCGTCCGGTGTTTCACTGCAGAAGGAAACTGCCGAACGTCCAGCACTGCCGCGTATTTTAAAAGCGACTCCGTTTGTGCACTCATAATTGGTCATTCTCCTTTACTCCACCCCATGGTCAACGGCCAGTAAGCACACTTTTTTGCGGCGTCTCGCAGGGCGTATTCAGTAACTCAGTCCATTTCAGTAACTCAGTCCATTTCAGTAACTCAGTCCATTTCAGTAACTCAGTCCATCTACGCTATTGTCTCCCAGAACGCGGGTGAGCATTGTGCAAAAGGTCACACTCAAACGACTTGGCCCATCCGAACGTTTTAGAGGCGCTGCGCCGCTGCGCATTGTTCCATCGCTCGATTGAGTATCACCACTGAGATTGAAGTAACTTGAAGTAACTTGAAGTAACTTGAAGTAACTTGAAGTAACTTGAAGTAACTTGAAGTAACATTCTGCGATTGGAAGTAACACCTCCTTGATGTCGGCACTGGAACTTTGTAAAATACCAATATGGGTATGTACAACAGAGTGGAATTGGAGGGGAACTCGATGGCCTGCAAGGAAATTTCAACGGTGGACATGAAACGCATGTTGTTTGACTACGAAGATGTGCAGATTGTCGACGTTCGGGAAGTGAACGAATACCGCGAGGGCCACATCGAAGGGTCAACGCTTATTCCGTTGGGAATCCTTCCGCACCGCACCGACGCCATTGCCAAAGACAAACCAGTGGTTGTCGTATGCCGGAGTGGAAACCGGAGCAAAGAAGCCTGTGAGATGTTGAGACAACGCGGCTTTAACGTCATGTCGTTGCGCGGCGGTCTCAGTAGTTGGCATACATCTGCTTGATAGCGCGTGTCCATCACAAGTAGTTTTTGCAAGAAAAGAGTACTGGATTACGTACAAAGAGGCTGTCCGGTTGGGTTCAGCACCCAAAAGACAGCCTCTTACGTCTTTCCAGGGGATCGCGGTCTTATCGCGGAGAGCGCATTGCAGTTGGAACCCCAAAGTCTCCAAAGTTCATGGATACCTTACACCTGTTCAGCGCTTTGCTCAGCAGATGGAACGGTATGCCCGGTATGCCCGTGGCCTCCGTGCAGTCCTTCTGACTGCCCGTTGGCCTCTAGGCCCGCTTTCAAAATGGGCGACGTGAAAATCAGGGCAATCAAACCCATAAACAGAAGAACAGCCGCTATCCAAAACGGTGCCGACATCCCAAACGAAGACCCAATCCAACCGGACAACACGGGTGCCAACGCCGCTCCAGACCAACGCACGAAGTTGTAAGTCCCAGAGGAAATGGAGCGGGAAAAGGGAGATACCTCCATCGCCAGAGTCGTGAACAAGGCATTGGCAATTCCGCAAAAGAACCCTGAAAGAACGATGACCAACAACAACCCCGAGCCATGAACCAAGCCGGCTGCGACAAAAATCGCGATCAAACCAACCATGTTAAACTCCAACAGCCGGATGGGTCCGAACAAAGGCCTTAACCAGTTTACGACAAACACCGAAGAAATCCCCACTAAAATACCCCAGGCAAAATACGTCCAGCCCAGCGACATACTGCTCAGGCCTTTGAGTGTCAACGGGGAGTATGCCAAGATGGTAAAAAATGAAAAACTGTATACCAACCCAATCAACGCATTGGAAAGCACTGCAGGGTGTTTCATCGCGACAAAAACATCGCGCGCCCTTCTTGGAGGTTCCTTGGTTTTGGGTTCTTTGACCAGCGCAAAGGTAAAGATTACAGCAATGGCCATCAACACAGCGGTCCCGAAAAAGGGCAAGCGCCAGGTAATGCTCCCCAAAGCCCCGCCAATCAGCGGACCGGACGCGATACCGAGTCCCAAAGCCGCCTCGTATAAAGTGATGGCTGCCCCCATTCCACCGGTGGATGCCCCCACGATAATCGATAAAGCGGTGGAAGTGAAAAACGCGTTACCCAATCCCCAGCCGGCCCGCACCGTGGCCAGGAATCCAATACTTGGAGCCAGACCACTCAAACTGGCGAAAACCACCACCAGTGAGAGGCCAATCAACATCACGCGCCGGCCGCCAAACCGCGTTGACAGCACGCCGGACAGCAGCATGGCAATCGCCATGACGGCAATGTAACTCGTGAATAGCCATTCGACCTGAACGGGTGAGGCTCCCATCGCCTTCCCGATGAGCGGAAGTAATGGGTCGACGATGCCGATTCCCATGAAGGCAATCAATGCCGCAAAAGCCGTGGCCCACACCGCGAGCGGAAACCGTTTTGTCATGAATAATCCCCCACACAAAAATTTCGTTATACGAAATATGAACGACAAATATGTTAGCATGAATTGCATTCCCCGTACAGCCTAAATTTCAGGAAAAACGCAACGCGAAACACGGCCCCCGCCTGCTCGCCCCAAACAGGTCTACCGAGCAAGGCGGGGCCGTTCTTTGTCTTAAGGCGTTCCTCATCGAATGCTCGCAGTTGAACAAACAATAGGGTCGGCAAGAGCAGATGAGAACCGCGCCTTCGATTTACTCGTCCCGCAAAACCAAGGCAAAAACTGCTGCAGGCCCGTGGACGCCAATCGAGAGGTCGTTCTCAATGTCCGATGAACGGCTCGGCCCTGTGATAAAGTTAATGGAAGACGAGCGCGTGCTGTCGTCTGCCTGCATCTTCGCCACCTCCGCCAGGACCTCGCCCATTCGGGTGCAAATGGAGCTGGATTTCACAATGGCGATGTGAACGCTTGGCAGCAGACTGACGGAGCGCCCTTGATTGCCGTTGGCGACCACCGCAATTGTCCCCGTATCGGCGATGGCAAAGTCCGCTCCCGTAATGCCGACGTCCACACTGGCAAACTCGGACACCAAAGCAGATGGGTCCTTAGCACCGTCCCAATACTGGGTCTGCCGCCCTGCAAGAACACTGCTCAACTGGAACTCTTCCAAAGCCCGTTCGTTCCAACACCCAATTTTTTCGGGCTGCAGCTGTTCCAGCAAGTCTGCGAGGCCTTCTTGCATGGATTCCAGCGACACGTAGACCTTGGCCTGTCCTCCGAGTTTTTCGAGTTCCTCTTGAAACTTGGCGATCCTCTGCTGAACATCGGCCAGGCGATAGTCCTGCCAAAACCCCGGAGCCCCCACGACATCGCGAGAAGGTGCGGACGCCAATGGCTGAGGTCTGCCCAGCCGGCGCGCAATGTTGGCAAAGAAGTCCTCTTCTTTCATTGCTGCGCCCCCCTCTCTCCGCTTCCAGGTGAAGGCTTAGTCCCAATGTCCTGCTGCATGCGTTTAAACCGATCGCGGAACGATTCAGAGGCCAGCGCCGGTGCATGACGGGCACTCGTCCAACCCATTAAAGGGCCAAAGGTGGACTCGATGTAACCGTCCTTGGCCAGTGGAGTCTGCCCGATGCGAGCCAATTGCATGGCCAATTTGTAGCGGCCGACCTTAGCGAATGCGTGCTTGTAGCCTTTGAACGCCAATCGTTCCCCGGGTTTTGTCCGCCCCATTTCTACGTTCCGGCGCCGCAGGTGAACCAGCATGTCGTGCAGGGGGATTCGAACGGGACAGGCTTCGTAGCAGGCTCCGCACAGACTGGAAGCGTATGGCAAGTCGGCGTATTCCGGCCCCTGGTTCAGCAAGGGCGTCAAAACGGCACCAATCGGACCCGGGTAGACGGAGCCATAGGCATGTCCCCCGACGTGGCGGTAGACAGGGCATACATTTAAACAGGCGCCGCAGCGGATACAGTTGAGCACTTCCTGGAATTCGTCGTCTCCAAGCTGTGAAGAGCGGCCGTTGTCGACGATCACGATGTGCAGGTCGTCCGGGCCGTCGCCTTCCCCTTGCCTTCTCGGACCAGTTACCACGCTCATGTAAGCCGTCAGCTTTTGGCCGGTTGCCGAACGCGGCAGCAGATTCGCCATCACTTCCAGATCGGCGAAGGATGGGAGGATACGCTCCATCCCCATCGTCACGATGTGGGTTTTCGGCAGTGTACTTACCATGCGGCCGTTGCCTTCGTTGGTGAACAACACGATGGAACCGGATTTAGCAATTGCAAAGTTACAACCCGTCATTCCGATGTCCGCCTCGATGAACTTGTTCCGGAGGGTGCGCCTTGCAAACGCGGTTAAGTTCTTCGTTTCCGTCGTCAGGTCTTTGCCCCCCGCAGCGGTAAACAGGTCTTTAATTTGCGCGCGATTTTTGTGGATGGCTGGAATGATGATGTGCGATGGCGGTTCTTTTGCTAATTGAATAATGTATTCACCTAAGTCGCTCTCCACGACTTCGACGCCGTTTTTCTGGAGGTGTTCGTTGACGTGAATTTCTTCGGACACCATCGACTTGGACTTCACGACCAATCGCGCCTGTTTTTTGGCAACAATCTGAGCCACGGTGTCCGCCGCTTCCCGCGCATCCTGGGCAAAGTATACGTGCCCGCCTAACCGGCGAACGTTATCGACAAACTGTTTGAGGTAAAAATCCAAGTGGGCCACCGTATGGGACCGGATCTGACTGCCGCGTTCTCGCCACTGTTCCCAGTGCCCCAATTCATCGGTGGCGAGGCGTTTGCGCGCCTTTAACCGGTCGGTGGTGAAGCGCACTGCGGCCCGCAAAAAGTCGTCCTGCAGCGCTTCGTGGGTGCGTTCGGTCAGTGCCGTGCCCGCCGCTCCTTCGTGACTCATCGCACTCCCGCCTTTCCGATTTCAATGCCTTCGTCGAGCAACTGTGCAATGTGCATGACACGCACTGCCTTGCCCTCGTGGCGGAGTCTTCCGCCGATGTTCATCATGCATCCCATGTCGGTCCCGACGAGGACTTCAGCTCCGGTTTCCAGGACGTGATCGGCTTTCTCGGAAACCATGGCACCAGACACCTCGTGCATCTTAACTGCAAAGGTGCCGCCGAATCCGCAGCAGTCCTGCGCGTGGGGAAGGTCCACCAGTTCCATGCTGCGCACGTGCTGTAACAGGCGAAGCGGTTCGTCTTTCACGCCTAAAAGTCTGGCTCCGTGACAAGACGGGTGGTACGTCACTTTGTGCGGAAAGGATGCCTCCACGTCCTCGACACCGAGCACATTCACGAGAAATTGAGAGAATTCATAGGTTTTGCGAGTGAGCGATTCAGCAGATTTGACCAAGTGGGCATCGTGCCCAAACAGCTCGGGATAGTAGTGGTGAACCATTCCCGTACACGATCCCGATGGAGAAACGACGTAATCGGAGTCTTCAAACGCTTCCAGGAGCGTCGTCGCCGCGGCACGCGCTTCGTCGACGTAGCCGCTGTTAAACGCCGGCTGCCCGCAGCACGTCTGCGCCTGCGGCAGGTCGACTTCGACGCCATAGCGGTTTAACACGCGCACCATGGCCTCTGCCACATCCGGAAAAAAGTTGTCCACGAGACAGGTAACAAACAAAGACACTTTCACGACATCACCCCTTGCAAAATTGCGTGGTCGGACGGTTTTAACACAAAGGCAAAAACACACTGGAATTAGAAAGCGTTTGAGTCCAAGGCCATTTCTACGTGACTTAGGTGTTCGCGCATGGCATCCTCAGCCTGTTGTGCTTGTTGGCGCTCAAGGGCTTGAAAAATTTTCAGGTGTTGAGCGAGCAGACGTTGCGGTTCCCCAGGTACTTGGTACAATGCACGCCGACTGGAGATCAAGGCGGACTGAATCGTACCGGCAATCGACTCCATCAGCGAGACCAAAAACGGGTTTTGCGCCGCTCGTGCCACTTCGTAATGAAACTCCCAATCTGCACGCTCACCCAAAACAAACGATGCAACGTCAGCCTCCATAGAAGCCAGGATGCCGCGAAGATGCGCGAGGTTTTCTTGCGTTCTTCGCTGTGCTGCCAGTCTCGCATTGCCCGTTTCAACGATTTTGCGCAGTTCGAGCAGATGGGCGACATCGTCGGTCCCCATCAACACCGTTGTCTCCAGCGTCCTGGCAATATCGGCTGGGTCATACTGATTGACAAAGGTGCCCTCCCCTTGTCTCATCGTCACCAGGTTCATCGCGCGCAGGGCTGTCAGTGCTTCCCGCACTGCCGCTTGCCCCACGGACAGTTGCTGGCTCAACGCCCGCACCGATGGCAGTTTAGACCCGGGCGGGAATTCCCCGCTGGCGATTCCCGCCTTGATTTGGTCGGCAACAGCTTCGTAGGTTTTGGTACGTTTGACAGGAGCCAGACCCATCGCTTTCTCTCCTCAAACCTAAAGTCACTCAGTCATCCGATCACTACAGGTAAAAGATACCTCCTGTCGTCCGTGCAATCAAGAGGTGAGTTTTTTGACTTCGATTGAAATTGCTTGGACTTGCACTTGGCCGGTGGGTTCCGGATAGGTGCTTTAGGTCGTTTTAGACCCACTTGTCTCGAATGACGTCCAGGAAGTGAGTCAAGATGCGGGCTGTCAGCCCCCAAATGACGTATCCGTTCACTTGATAGAAGTATTGGATTGTACGGCTTTTTCGAAACGGGTAACTGCGACCTCCCGGAATTAGGTGGTAAGGGTAATCGTCGGGAGGGTCCGCCTTCATGGTCACCTCGTAGACGAGCGGCTGAGTACTTAGGAGTTCAGCAAGCGACACTGAAAATGCGGTTGCGACCTCGTGTGGGTTCGGTTGCAGCCGGACGTCTTGCGGCAATACCCCGGCGAACGGAAACACCATCAGACCTGCGCCCGTTACCAGTACGTCGAGATCGCCAATGACTTCAATGTCCTTTTCCAAAACCCCGAGTTCCTCGCTGGTTTCCCGGATGGCAGTGCTTTGCTCGTCTGGGTCTCCTGGATCGCAGTGTCCGCCCGGAAATGAAATTTCTCCAGGCTGACGTTTGAGGGTGTGCGCCCGCTCCTCAAACAGAATGGTCCAATGGCCCGCTTGCTTGACCAGGGGCACCAGGACGGCTGTTTTTGTCCACCCCTCTTCCCCCAACAGTTTGCGCGGTCTGTCTTTAAGGACTGACTTGATGGTCGCAATTTTTAGGGTTCGCAAGTCTGACGGTTCGACGGTCATCACATCCCTTTCCTGTAGTGTATGGCGTGTTGTTTTCGCGTTACACAGTAGCGTCTAAATCGTATAATCCACTCCGGCGTTCCTTTAGGTAATCAAATGCCTGCCGGGCTTCTTGCAGTCTGATCAACGGCAAGTCCACCACCTGAAGGCGCTGTGCGTCCTCGTCCATCGCCAGCAAAATTTCCCCGAATGGACCAGCCACGCAGCTTTGCCCAGGATAATGGTAGGCGTCATTGGCGCCGACCCGGTTGCAATACGCCACAAAACACTGGTTTTCCATGGCCCGGGCTTGGACCAACAACCTGTGAACGGATTCATACGGCGTCATGTTCGCAGAATTGACGACCAATAACTGGCTGCCGCGCAGTGCCAAAACCCTGGAAGCTTCGGGAAACTCGAGGTCGTAACAGGTCAACAACCCCAACTTTAAACTCTTAAACCTTGTATCCACCAGTTCATTCCCCGGCGTAAAAATCAGGTTTTCTTCTTGAAACAAGTGGGTTTTCCGGTAATGCGCCGCTACCGCGCCGGTGCTCGTCAACAGGCTGGTCGCGATGTAAATTTCACCGTCTGGGCCGCGTTCAGGAAAAGATACGACGAGGTTTACCGGGCAATCCCGCAACATGGACCGAATCTTTTGTAAACTTGGACCGTCGCTTTCTTCGGCGAGAGACGTCATCTCGTCTTTGGCAGTCAGCCCAGTTAAGCTCAGTTCAGGCAGGACGAGAATGTCTGCCTGTTGTGCAAAAGCCTGTTGAATCGAGTCTTCAATGGCCCGCAGGTTTGTCTCTTTGTCTCCATCGGCAATGGCAAGCTGAGACAAAGCCACTCGCAGCGAATCGGACATCGTCATCCCTCATCCACCTGTTTTCTCCAGTGTTAACCACTCAAACAACTGTGTCAAGCACACAGCGTTTGAGTCGTCTGTCACTTACAGGTGCAAGTGGCTCGTGGTGTTTCTAAGGACCGTTTGCATGGTTTGCAGGTCCCGTTTTGTAAACCGACTGTCTTTGCTGCTTAATGCTTTACGTACGGGGACGACGCGAAAGTGAAGTCTTTGGCCAATGGGCCGGCGATGCACCCAGGTTGGAACGTAACCGATTCGGGCGATGCTCGTCTGACCGGCGGCATTTTTCTGCACCGTCAAATTTACGATGACGCCGCTGTCGGAATGCAAGCTGTTGAACATCCGGTCGGAAATAAAATTACCTAAGGAGTAAATTACAAACCTCTTTTTAGACGCTCCGGTTTCGTCCTTGACCATTCGAACTTGCATCGGCTGCAAAACGTGGGGATGCGCCCCTAAAACGACGTCTGCGCCGTACAAAAACGCCGAGTTGACGAGAGATTTTTGCCGTGCGTTTGGATATCGGTGAAATTCCTGTCCGAAGTGAAGGGCGACAATCACGAGGTCGGCTGCAGACCGCACGCGCCGGATGTCGTAGTGCATCTTGGCCGTTGAAATCAGGTTCACCAGATATGGTTTTCCCTTGGGGATGGGGTTGCCGTTTGTCCCGTACGTGTATGAGAGAATTCCCACCTTGATGCCTTTTACGTTGCGTATCAGCAACCGCCGGGATTCGTCGAACGTGCGGAACGTCCCCGTGTGGGCTAAATGGTAATGGTCCAAGACCCGGAGTGTGCGCAAAAGTCCCCGCTCTCCCCGGTCAAGGCAGTGGTTGTTTGCGGTTGTCAGAACGTTAAACCCGCTTCGCTTTAAGGCTCCCGCCAGTTCATCTGGACAGTTGAACATGGGAAAGTGGTTTTTAGGGTTGCGTTTTTGGTACTGGGCTTCCCGCCCAGACAAGGTCGTTTCCAGATTTCCAATGGTGAGGTCCGCATTCCTTAACACAGGCGCCACATCGCGGAACATGGCGTCGAAAGAAAACGTGCCGTCTGCCCTTTTTGCGGACGCAATTTGCCTATGCCACATCAAAACGTCCCCAACCGCAGAAATTCGAATGGTTGTCGTCATGTTTGCTCTTCCCTTGTTGGTAGTGGTCGTTTAGCATATTCCCGCGCAAGCGGAGGGGTTCACGAATTGGTTCCCCTGTCCCTGCGGACAGGGATAGGTTGGTAAAACTTTTCCAATCGAATTTGGAAAAGGTAGGTTATCACCCATACACTGTACGGGTTGACTGCCATAGACTCAGGTGTACGGGTTTTTTCGAGAATCCATCAGGGTGGAGACGATGCAATTTGGCAAAAACACTGATCCTGGCCAGACCTGTGATTGCCATTACGGGGAGTGCCGGAAAAACTACAACCAAAGAGATGTTGGCGTCGATTTTACAGACTCGATGGAAGATCTTTAAGTCTGCCAGCAACCTGAACTTTATCAACCACACTGCGACATACGCCAAACAAATTAACGCCAGTCACAGAGCCGTCGTGCTGGAGTACGGGATGTCCGCCAGAGGTCACATCAAACGCCATTGCAGCATTATTCAGCCCAACATCAGCATTGTGACGAACGTAGGTTCTGCCCACATCGGGAGCTTCGGCGGAGACATCCGGAAGTTGGCTAGGGCGAAGTCCGAATTGATTGAGTTCATGAAGCCGTCCGGAGTGCTCGTTTTAAACAAAGACGACGCGGGTTCGAAGTTGATGCCCAGGCACGGTTTTAAAGGAAAGCTCTTGACGGTGTCTACGACGCAGCCGGCATCGTACCGCGCGCACAACATCCACTACGCCGGCGGCGGAATGAGCTTTCAAGTTCAACTCAAAGGAAAAACGCAGTCGTTTTTCATCCCAACCTACGGTGAACACCAAGTTTACAACGCACTCGCTGCGATTGCTGTCGCGGACCACCTGGGCTTTTCCGCGAACCAGATGCGGCTTGGACTTCGTCGCTACATCCGACCGTCGCGCAGGTTGACGGTGCATCGGCTGAAGAACAACATCGTCTTGATTGACGATTCGTTCAGCGCAAATCCTCACGCCACCATTGCGGCCGTCAATGTGCTCAAGCGCATTGGCAAGGGGCCCAAGATTGCCGTTTTAGGCAGCATGTTGGCAATGGGCAAGTATTCTGCCAAGGGGCATCGAGACGTGGGAAAACACGTGGCAAACAAGAAAGTGGATTACCT
The DNA here is from genome assembly GCF_021739485.1 of Alicyclobacillus tolerans. Classification (GTDB taxonomy): domain Bacteria; phylum Bacillota; class Bacilli; order Alicyclobacillales; family Alicyclobacillaceae; genus Alicyclobacillus_K; species Alicyclobacillus_K tolerans_A. The sequence goes on along the minus strand of NZ_JAJFNK010000021.1, from coordinate 9,216 downwards.
GTTTACGTATGGGTCGTTGGCCAAACAAATCGGAACGGCCGCCGTTCGTGCAGGACTCCCTGCGAGCCGGGTGAAGCACTTTGTACAGCGCCCTGCACTGCACCGGAGTTTGGCGCTGCGATTAAAGCCGAACACCACCGTTCTGGTCAAAGGCTCTCACGCCGTCGGGATGAAAGAAACCGCAAACTTTATCCAAAAATTCGCAAGCAGACGAGGCATGAGAAGGACTTCCTAAGCAGAACTTGAGCGCACAATTGGTCACGTACTTCCCGGTTGGGTGTTACTCTTCCAATTTACACGGGATAAGGTTACAGTGGAGGTGATGTTGTCCGGTGCGAAGGCGGGCGAACTGAATTCGAAGCGCTCGTTCTCCCCATGTTCTGGCTTCGCATCGATATGGTCACAAGGAGCGTGGATTTGTGGATTCCAGCGGTTTTCACGAGCAGCTAAATTCGCTGCTGCAACAGTACGAAGCTGGCGCGCTAGCGTTAGAAGAAGCCGTATCCGGTCTAACCCCGGACCAACTGGACTTTCATCCTCTTCCTGGCAAATGGTCCATTCGCCAGATTACAGCGCACCTTGCGGATACAGAACTCATGTACACTTCGCGCATCCGCAAAATCGCCGCAGAGCACTCGGGGCTTCTTGTCAATTTTGAGCAAGACGAGTGGGTTGACCGGCTTGGGGCCGAAGACCTCCCCATCCGGCTTGCTGTCGATCTCATCGGTGCAACGAGGCGTTGGCAAGCGTTTTTGCTCCGCCGGCTGCCGATTGAAAGTTACCAACTGACCGGCACGCACGAGCTGGACGGGGAAGTGAGCTTGTACGCCTTAGTGGATAAGGTTTCTGGCCATTTATACCATCACCTTGCCCAAATCCGCGCGATTTCGAATGGATTCTCGCAGTGATGGCGCTGCAAAAAACTGGCCACTACGCGGCCAGTTTTTTGTCGCTTGGCAGGAATATGGAAAGGATTGTCGCCGCAATGGGCAAAAACACCAAGAGGTTAAAAATCGTCGAAACCCCATAACTGTCTGCTAAGGAGCCCATCATTGTCGCTCCAATTCCACCCGCTCCTACTCCAAAACCAATCATGAGTCCAGAAGCCAGTGCGAGGTTGCGCGGGAGCAGCTGTTGGCAGTAGACCACAGTGACGGCGAAAGAGGACAACACCGACAAGCCGAACGCGATCAGCACAACGATGCCCCAAACTCCCCCTGCAGTGTGAGGCAAAAGCCCGGCAAACGGAATTGAGAGCAGCATAGAAGTGAATAGAATCCACTTCTTGCCGAGTTTGTCGGAGAGAATCCCGCCGATAAAGGTTCCTACAGCCCCGGCACCCAGAAACAAAAAGTCGTAAAGCTCCGCTTGGGATAAAGGGATGTGCTGGTGAACCAAGTAAAAGGGAAGAAACCCTGCTCCCCCAATTTGAACCCACGAACGCAAGACGACGATGACAACGAGCAGCGCGACAGCGCCAATGCGATTTCGCCCTTGAATTTGGCGCTTTGCTTTGTGGTTGTTGGCAATTTGGACTTTATACCAAGGCAGCATGCGAGCTGTCAAACCAAAGGCAACCACCGACAAAACCAAAAACCACAAAAGGCCGTGGATACCGGTCGCGAGTACAAACAATGGAATCATTAACGGTCCCAAGGCCTGTCCAGCATTGCCTCCCACTTGAAAAATGGCTTGCGCCAAGCCTTTGGCGCCCCCAGCAGCCATGTGAGCTCCCCGCGAAGCTTCCGGGTGAAATGCCCCGGAACCCAGGCCCGAAAAGGAAATAAAGAGCAACAACAGCGGAAACGACCGTGCGGCTCCGGTCAAAGCGAGGCCTGCCGTAGAGAGAGCCACTCCGAAAGGCAGGAACCAAACGTACGGCTTTTTATCTGTCGCCATTCCGATAAACGGCTGCATCACGGAAGAAGTCAGATAGGAAAACAGCACAATCAGCCCGGCTTGTGTATACGATAAGTGAAATGCAGCCTTGTACAACGGGAGCAGTGCAGGCACAATGCCCACGGTCACTAGGTCGTTCATGAGGTGTGCTGCGCTCAAGGTCCAGATGGCGTCTTTTTTCAAACCGCGTTGAGGCTGTATCCCCTGCTGCGACAGGGCACTTACAGATTCCGCCTGCATACCATCCCTCTTCTCACGGTGTATTTGACAGACTCTAATTTATTCTCCAAAAACCGGTCTGTAAATGGATCGCGGTGAACTTGGCATCTTCAATCATGTATAGTCATTACAGCAGGTTCGAATGGAGGTGACTGCCATACAGACGTTAGCGACGACGACCGACCCGCAGCCGCTTGTCGCGGCTGTCTCTTTTCACGGAGTTCACAAAAACTTTGCTGCGAAGCCGGAAGACGAACCGTTTCGCCTCAGCGACATCAACGGCGAAGTTCCCGAAGGAAAGGTTTTAACGCTTGTGGGACCTTCCGGTTCCGGGAAAAGCACCCTGCTTGGCCTTTGCAACCTGTTTCTCACTCCCGATGAAGGCGAGGTACGGGTGCTCGGCCGCGAAATCCGAGACTGGCAGACGCCGATGCTGCGCAAAACCGTCGGACTTGTCTTTCAGACCCCCACGATGTTTCCAGGAACGGTTTTGGAAAACCTATCCCTTGCGTCGAAAATCCACGGACACCCATTGTCTAATGCCCGTGAGCTTCTTGCCAGAGTCGGGTTGGAGCCGGACCTGCTAAACCGCGCCGCCCAAGACCTGTCGGGAGGCCAGAAACAGCGGGTCGCCTTGGCCAGGGCTCTGGCCAATGAGCCCAAGGTGCTGCTGCTCGACGAAATTACGTCGGCACTCGACCCTGCGGCGGCCAAAGACGTGGAGGAACTGATTTTGGGTCTTCGCAGAGAACAAAACACTTCGGTTATCTGGGTCACTCACCATTTGGAACAAGCCCGGCGCGTCGGCGACCTGACGTGGCTTTTAGTCGGCGGACGGCTGGTGGAGTCAGGTGCGACGGAGGCGTTTTTTGAAAACCCGCAGCGCGATGAAACCCGGCGATTTTTGCGGGGAGAACTTTCCGGGAGGGATGTCTAATGAGCTTGTTTACCTTGTCGCTGACCCTGGGTTTTGTGGCCCTTGCGATGGCGCTGTCTTACGCCTTGAAACTCGGGTTGGAACGGGACATGCTCGTGGCAACGGTCCGGGCGACCATCCAGCTGCTGATTGTCGGTTACGTGTTGAAAGCGGTGTTTGACGTCAAGGGCCCCGTTTTAGTTTCTCTGATGATCTTGCTGATGCTTGCAGCAGCCACGCAAAATGCGCGAAAACGCGGTGCGCCGCTGCGAGGGATTGCCTGGCGCATCCTGGTATCCATCGGGATCACGGAGGCCATTTCCCTCGCTTTGCTGCTGGGATTGCACATGATTCAACCCACGCCTCGTTACGTCATTCCGATCAGCGGAATGATCATCGGGAACTCCATGATTAACGGAGGTTTGTTTCTCAACCGGCTCAAAGCAGAAACGGCCCAGCGCAAAGCGGAAGTGCTGGTCCTCCTGGCGCTGGGCGGCACACCCAAACAAGCGATTCGCGATGTTTTGAAAGCTTCCATCCGGGCGAGCATGATTCCAACTATCGACAGCAATAAAACGATTGGCTTAGTACAGCTTCCCGGCATGATGACCGGCCTCATCATTGCCGGAGCCGACCCGATTGACGCGGTCCGCTATCAGCTGCTCATCGTGTTCTCCATCATGGCTGCTGCGGCACTGACCAGCATCCTATTAGGGTTTCTTACCTATCCTGTACTGTTCAACGAACACCAGCAGTTGATTGACTTCAGTTAGGGTTTCAGGACCACCTTGATGCAATCGTCTGTTTTGGTGTCAAACCACTCGTACCCATTTTCAGCCTCATCCAGTGACAGGCGGTGGGTAATGATGTCGGTCGGGTCGATTTGACCGGATTCAACTAATTGGTACAGATATGGCATGTAGTGAATGACCGGAGCTTGCCCCATTTTGACGGTGATATTGCGGCTAAACAAGTCTCCAAGCGGAAATGCGTTATAACGCATCCCGTACACTCCGACCAGTTGGACCGTTCCCCCTTTACGGACGGCTTGGCTCGCGATTTGAATCGCGCCTAAGGTGCCGCCTTGGAGCTTCAACGTCGACTCGATTTGCTCGACAATGGTTTTCTTGCCATCCATGCCAACGCAGTCGATGACGACGTCTGCTCCACCGCCCGTAAGTTCTTTTAGGTACATGCCAATGTTTTCTTGCTCTGTGAAGTCAAATACTTCGACGTGGTTGGTGCGCTTCGCGTGATCTATGCGGTACGGCAAGTAGTCTACCGCAATGACGCGCTCTGCGCCCTTCATCCACGCAAATTTTTGCGTCAGCAGCCCGACAGGTCCGCACCCTAACACAATGACTGTATCGCCTTGCTTCACACCTCCGTTGTCCACACCCCAAAAAGCCGTCGGAAGGATATCCGACAGGAACAAAACCTGCTCGTCCGTCAACTCTGATTCTTGGGGAATCACAAACGGGGTAAAATTTCCGAACGGAACCCTCAAGTACTCTGCTTGCCCGCCGGGGTATCCTCCAAATGTTGCAGAGTAGCCAAAGTAAGCCCCTGCGTCGCCGTGCGGATTGGAATTGTCACACTGGCTTTCGAGGTTGCTTTTACAGTACTGGCACTGTCCGCAAGCGATGTTGAACGGGACAACGACGCGGTCTCCCTTTTTGACGGCGTGCACGTCCCTTCCAACCTCTTCGACAATGCCCATGGGTTCATGACCAATCACGTAGTCTGTTTCCATGTTGGGAATCATGCCGTGAATCAGATGGAGGTCCGAACCGCAAATCGCCGTAGATGTGATCCGGACCAGTACGTCGTCGCTTTTCTCGATCGTCGGGTCTTCCACTTCCTTCACTTCGACCCTTCTCATACCTTGATACGTAACGGCCCTCATGCTGTCACCTCGCTTAACCATAGGATGGCGTAACGAGGGGGAATTCATCCAAATTTGGCCCCGGCACGCCCGCTAAGCCAGGGTCGACGAGCCAGGGCGGCAGCCAATGGCCTGCCGCTTTACTTGGGGCTGTTTCTCTTCTATTCCCTCATGGAACGCCGCGGTTGAAAGTGGCGGAACGGGGGTTGACAGCTGCCGCCGGGCAACACGATGTAGGTTTTGCCGTCGTGCGTGATCATGTGAAACTCGGTCCCTTCCGTAGACCTGTAACACGCCCGAATTTCTTCTCCGCTTGTAAGTGCAACGTCGTTTCTGAGATTCTCGTATTCCTCTGTATAACCCCAATCTCCTTTGATATACCGTTCAAAGGCGGAAATGAGGTCCTGTGCTGTTATAGTTGGATCCTGCAAAATATCTTGACTTACTTGGATTTTCCCGATTTGAAACAGCACAATGCTCCTCCTTACAACCCGCCGCGCCGCTAAGCTGCTGGGCAGCCACCCATCGGTCGAGGGAAAGTTTCTGCTGCTTGCTGCTTAAACAAGGAAAGGCCCCCCTTCCCTTGTATCCGAGCAACACCTAGTAGCGGCCTGACACACAATACGACTATTCTGCGATGCAATGGTACGCGCAAAAAACGTCCACATATGTATTGAAGTCTTAGGAAAACAGACAAGTCCGGCGAGCCCATGAAATTACATACATCATAGCGCAGAATGAAAACAAAATAATAGGATCATTTAATAGATCCATTGCATATATGTGGGAGAGGGCCGTCGGCTGTAGGGGACCCGTAGACACTGCAATGTCCATCGCGCAAACAAAACCGGTTGGCAGGAGTCGCACTAGGGCAGAACTTGGCGTCAGCGCTCTCCGCCGTAACATCGGCGCCGCATGATAGGCCGCATAATCGTAAGAATCGGACAATAGGAATTGGGTTCGATAAAGCAGGTGGTTGAAGAATGGGATTGGATGACACATAGATGCAAAATGTATAAGTCCGTGGTGGGCCATGAAGGAATCGAACCTTCAACCTGCCGATTAAGAGTCGGATGCTCTGCCAATTGAGCTAATGGCCCCTAAAGGTATGAAGAGGAAAACGACATTTGGAGCTCCCAACCAGATTCGAACTGGTGACCTCATCCTTACCATGGATGCGCTCTGCCGACTGAGCTATGGGAGCACGGTAGGCGGGTTGCCAGGCACCCCGACAACCCAAATTGTGCAAGGCAGCTTGCGAATGCTTATGGTGCCATGGCTGGGAAGGAAGGGTTCGAACCTTCGCGTGACGGAGTCAAAGTCCGTTGCCTTACCACTTGGCTACTCCCCATCGTTCCAGCAAAAACTGCCACATTCTAAGCCGCTGTTGCCCAGACAGTTACTGTCGTGCTTTCCGACAACAGAGCACAGAATATCACAATTGTCCGGGAAGAGTCAACCGCAGTATGCGAACTGCGCGGGTTAGACAAACTGAGAACAGCCCACTAAAATGTACAGGTGCCAAAACAATGACAAACTGACAGGTGAACCCGATGAATGCCAAGAATTTCACGAACTCAATGAACCCAAAGGTGTTTTTGTACAGAAAACGAAAGAAGCGCTTAGAGCAGGGTCACCCGTGGGTGTTTCAAAGCGAAGTCGAACGGACCGAAGGGGACATCTCCCCCGGGCAGATTGTAGACATTTATAACCATCAAGGTGCGTTTCTGGCCAGAGCCTATGCGAATCCGCAGTCCCAAATCATAGCACGCGTGCTCACTTATCGGGAAGACGAGCACATCGATGCCTCATTTGTACTGCGCCGGGTTTTACGCGCTTGGCAGTACCGGCAGCGCTTTGTGCAGGACGCCACAAGCTGCCGTGTCGTGTTTGGCGAGGCGGATTTTTTGCCAGGTTTGATCGTAGACAAGTACGGAGACTACCTGGTCGTGCAAATTCTATCTTATGGAATGGAAGTTATGCGCCCTCTGATTTTAGATGCGTTGCTCGAGGTTTTCTCCCCAAAGGGTATTTATTTGCGCAACGATGTACCGGTTCGCGAGTTGGAAGGACTCCCTCAGCATACTGCAGTCTGGTACGGTGAGGTCCCCCGGGAAATTGAGATTCTCGAAAACGGTCTGAAGCTGTTGGTTGATGTATACGAAGGGCAAAAGACAGGATATTTTTACGACCAACGGGAAAACCGTTCGGCCATCCGGCCACTCATGACTGGATGGGATCGGCTTAACCCTGACCGCCCAAACGAAACGTCTGATGAGCACACAAGGCTGCAGAGGAGTGCAAACCCGCAAAGCGCGCGGAACATTCAAGCCTTTACAGATGGAGCTAATGTCTTAGATTGCTTTTGCCACACCGGGTCGTTTACCGTTCACGCGCTTCACTACGGCGCCCGCCATGTTACAGCCGTCGATATTTCAGAGACAGCTATCGACATGGCCCGGCGTAACGTCGCCTTGAACGGATTCGCCGATCGCGCTGACTTTGAAGTTGCCAATGTATTCGACTTTCTCCAGACTGCCAATCGAACAAACGAGCTATACGATGTGGTGATTTTGGACCCTCCGGCCTTTGCAAAGTCGAAGCGGACACTAGAATCGGCCATCCGCGGATACAAGGAAATCAACTTGCGCGGTTTAAAACTGGTCCGGGATGGGGGATATCTGGTAACGGCCAGTTGTTCCTATCATATGCTTCCGGAGATCTTCCAGCAGACCATCCTCGAGGCGGCCTTTGATGCCCACAAAGTGCTGCGCTTGATTCATTGGGCAGGGGCCGGGATGGACCACCCTGAAATTGCCGGGGTCAGGGAAGGACACTACTTGAAGTTTGGAATTTACGAAGTGAACAGCCGGACTTGAGAAATAGTCCAGTCATACCTGTTAAAGCAGGCGTGCGCGGCGTACGATAAATTCATCCCAAGTGTACCGTGAGGTGGATAATCGTGAATTTGACCTTGACAGATTCCGCTGTGAACTGGTTTTTGCATGAACTGAACCTGCATCCTGGCGATTCCATGCGGTTTTTTGTGAAGTATGGCGGTGACTCTTCTATTCAACCGGGTTTCTCTCTAGGAATGTGCCAAGAGACGCCGGAGAACGTTGCGGTCAGCACCCATAAAGATGGTGTCGTCTTCTTCATCCGGGATGATGACGTTTGGTATTTTGAAGGCAAGAATTTAACGGTCGATTTCAAATCAGAAGACGACGACCTTGTGTACGCCATTTCGTAACCTGACTCATGGACACCCGCTGCACCTGCCGCGGCAAGCAACTACAGGGAGATATCCTGCAGCTCTTCCTGCACTCTTCGAAGTTCAGCTCTGAGCCGCCGCTGTTTCCCTTTCAGTTTAGCAATTTCCAAGTCACGCTGACTTTTCGGCTTAACCTTGCGAGTTCCGGCGCGTTTTTTACGGGACTTCCCGATTGAGAGCGGCGGTCCCAACAGTTTAAACAGGGCAAAGAATACAACCGCCGTTACGAACAAACCCACCAGTGTATTCAATGGTTTTCACCCCTTCATGGTCTTCAGGCCACGTGGTTTAGGCGGTTGCCTATTGGATTGCAAACCATGTGGCCATCTCATTTCTCCCAAAATCGTTCCAGCGAACTTTCTCTTAAACCAACTCGCTCAATGAGCCTATTCATAGAATGGCTAGTTTTAGTAGGTTTTATACCTGCTCTTCAGTTTTCATCCACCTGGAAAAACCGGGATTTTTAAGGGGCTCTAAACGAAACCAGAGCCCATCAAGGGCTCTGGGATTAGATGTGCGCAATGGGGTCTGTAGGGGGCTGCCCCAGGAATTTTTCCACTTCTGATTTTAAAATAAAAATCCTGCGGCCTTTGTGATGGGATTTACGGTACTCTGGAAGCTGCCCCAAATGGACGAGCTCCCGAACTTTTTGCACGGGCATCTTCAACTGTTTGGCGGCTCCAGTCAATGTATAGGCCCAGACGAACACTTCTTGTTCGTCGTCCCATACGGGACAAACCTCATCCACCGAAGAAGCTTTTGCTACGGCGCCTCTTGGTTTAACCATTGGCAAAACTCCCCCTCACAACCTTCTCTAATCTGTACCTATGGAACAGTTCAATTCTATTGTAGGAAGGGGGGGACTCCTTGTGGTAGCTCCGTCTGGACTAGGTTGTCAGGCAAAAATGAACCATTTTGTCAACTGACTCCCGCCTATGCTGCGCATAGAGGGAGCTTGCCACTCCCCGGAAGTGCAAACGATTCTTTCGAATCTCCTTCCTTCGCTTGCGAGGTGGGGTGACATCA
>NZ_JAJFNK010000020.1 GCF_021739485.1 Alicyclobacillus tolerans | reverse complement strand
ATATATAGGTGAGCCAGCGTCTCTTCATACATATAACCTCCATTTACAGGCTGCTCTAGCGGGTCTAAACTGCCCAACAGTCCAATAAGAGTCAATAGGTCACGGATGCATATTTATAAAATTTCCCACTAAGCTCGCTGATATGGATTCTGCATCACGACTACAAATCTACTCTGGATTGCTGTATTTCAATGTGTATACCAGGAAGCACCCAACTGGGTATCTCTGAATTGGAACCAACTGACGCTGACGAAAATTTTAATTCGACTGGACTAAATTTACTGGCATCTTCAGAACTCTTGAACTTTAAGCTTTTAAGACTATCCTCGCCAAGTGCCTCACCAAAAAACTTTTCACAATTTTCTTGGCTTTGTACCGCAAAATGTGCTTCTTCCAACGTAAATGAGCTATAATCCGATAAAGTGTAATCCAAACGACCTTCGTGATGGGGAGCTACAAGTTCCATACGTACACCATATGGCGTTGTAAAAAACGAGCGACGCTGTCCTTCTTGCACGGATAGCTGCGTTTCATGAAAAAACTTTAAACATCGTTCATACGTGATTTCATTCACCTGTAGTCCAAAGTGCTCCATGTGGGGTATAGAAGAGTTTCCTCGACCAAGGACGAGGTCAAATGCGCCTCTTTTGAGTTGTACGTGTCTAAAACGGACCTCAGGAATATCAAATGGACTCCAATCGTCCTCAGGGGAAAACCTTATTAGTTCCGTCCCTTTTAGTCCATATCGGGCGACTACAGTCATGCCCAGATGCTCAATCAATGCTTTCTCAGTGAGTTGAGGGTTAGAAACATAAAAATGTAAATGAAACAACCCTTCTGATTGAATCACGGCTTATCCCTCCTTTTTCGATGGTTTTATAGAATCCCAATAAAGACCCGTCGTTCTTGCTGCCCGATAACGCAACAACTGTAACTTCGCAGCCATGCATATTCATTCATGACTTTTCAGCCTTATGATGCCGTTTGTCACATGTAAATACCGCTGGTGATTAAGCTTCTCGCACCTGATACCAGGCGACCGCCTTTTTCTCAATGTCTTTGACCAAAGCATTCTTTCCATCCATATAGGCTTGGATGTCGTTCGGGAATTTCTCTGCCAGATCCCTTTTCAGAGAGGCATATCTCGTTGCATCGTCTAGATGCGTCCTCAAATAGTCCCGAAATGCCAAATGGCGTTGTACGTTGTTGTCATCAACCTCAAAGACATGAACATGGTGCGTTCTTTTATCGCCGCCTTTTCTAAAGTACCTCCGACCAGGGATGCCGAATTCACCCATGCATTCATACCCAATAAGCTCCATTTGCGAATTATAGGTGTCTATTCGGTCGATGTTCCGAACCACGGGCATGATATCGATGATTGGTTTTGCATGTAACTGCGGCACTGATGTACTTCCAATGTGGTAAATTTCTATGAGTTCGTCACCCAGCATGCGCTTTAATTTGTCAGCTTCTTGTTGAAAGAGCGAAACCCAGTTGTCATTATAATCCACGACCTGTACTTTCACGATACTGTCCACTCTCCATTTCGTAGCGCCCTGTGGGGCATTACTGCCCCTTAGTCCTAGAATACAGAAGGTGGAAATAAGCATATTTATGCTTAGACAAGTACAAGTTTACAGGGATAATGCGTCCACTTTGTTCAAGATTCTGATCTACAAAAGGCGTCCTACTTAATATTCTCAGACGCTGGCTTTGCCAAGACTACGAACATATGCCGTAACATTCCCTAAGCAGCAGCTTCCTTGGGGATTGTTGACCTCGCATCCACAACGATTTGCTTGAACCTGTTCACTGACATGGTTGCTTGGCTGCTTCTGCTGTTGGACAGCCTGTTCTAGTCGTTGTCTTGTCCATCCGAAGCAGTAGCAAACCGGTACATCCAATCCATCATCCTTCTGAAAAACAGGCACTTTCACATCTTGCCTTTGAAACTTCTGATTATCGGAAAAGTAAACGATGTCGCACGAATGATTGTGGCAAAACCCATAGGAGGACTGTGGATCAATTGTCTCTAAAGCCAACGGGATGAGTAACGCTTTGAGTGTAATTATTTCTACAGCCTTGCCCTTTTGCTTACACTCAGGGCAACATAAAGTGCCTTCCTTTGAGGTGGCTGGTACTGCACAGCAATCGTTCATCTTCAATTCCCCTTTGAACAATTTCTCGCATCCATTATAGTCTTGCTTAGCGCGTTCTTCTGCCCCTGTGTGCAATAAGACCAAAACTGTCGAATTGAATAATTATGTAATCCCTGTCAAATGCATTTCTTCAAGGCTTGCACCCGTAAGTTCAAGACTATCTACGCCTCATAAAGTGGAGTTCGCCAAGGTCTTTTGTAAATCCCCATTTTTCGTAGAATGGAATCATCTCTGGTCGGCAATATAGCTCAAAGTGTTTTACTTTACTTAACGACGGGTGTTCTATGATTGTGTTCATCAATTCGTTGCCAAGATGTCTTCCACGATAGGACGCCTTAACGATGACATCAAAAATAATAGCCTTATACACATAATCGGTAAGGATGCGCGCAAACGCTGTTATTTCCTTGTCTTTCCCTTCAACAAATGCGACAATCACATCTGAATTATCAAGCATGATTTGAACGTCCGTTAATGTACGTTCCTTCGTCCACCATTCCAACTGATACATTTCATGTAAAGTCTTGATTTGCTCACTATTCAAGCGACCAACAACTTCAAAGTCCAAGGTACTCGCCTCCTCATTAAACATAAGTCTAATTCAGGAATACTGCCCCTACGCGACAGAATCCAGAAAATTCCTATGTGCATATTTATGGACTGACCAAGCAAATCCTGCTTGGAGATAAGCCCCATTCAACACACGACGAGGTGCCAAAGAATACTGCACAGACCAGTCATACAGCAGTTACAATAAGTCAAAGATGTGGTTGTCTTGTACATTAGTTCGCATGCAATCGATCTCCACTATGAAAACATACAATTGCAGTTTCGAAAACAAATGTACCTATTCCTGCTTGCTCTTAGAATCGGTCGAGCAGTGATTCCATACCTGTGCGCCAGTTTTCTTGCAGCGCTCGTTCCGCCTGTTCAATATCGTGTTCTGACAGCGCATTGATTACTTTCTGGTGTTGTTCTATAGACCGTTCTATGAGTTCGGCATCCCACATGAACGTGTATTCATAGCGCCGAATTGTCTGTTTTAACTCTGCAATCATAGAACGCAGTCGATCGCTATGACATTTCGAAATCAGAATAGCATGCCACTCAGAGTCATATTCCAGTGCCTGCTCAGGGTGGTTCTTTGCTTTGCGCATTTTCTCATTACAATCGAACAACTCTTCAACATCAGGGATTTGCTCATCGGTTCGCAACGCCAGACATTCCAAGGTCCACAAAATTGGATACGTTTCCTTTACCTCGTGTTGACTTAGCGGGCGTACCGTGAAGCCCCGTGCCGTATCGGATCGCAGAAAACCTTCTCGTTGCAGATCAAGCAGGGCTTCCCGCAGTGGAGTCCGGCTGACTCCAAGTTCCTCAGAAAGGACGGTCTCATTAATTCGGCTCCCGAAGGGTAAAACCCCCCGTACCAATCTTTTAAGCACCTGATGTTTTACATCATCGCGGAGTGGGCGTTTCGGACTCATATGGCGTATGGACTCTCCGTCCGATACCGCTTCTCAAACTCTTCTCGGATACACAGGGTCTTGATATCCGTAATCCTGTCCAAGGCAAGGATTCCATCCAAGTGATCGATTTCATGCTGGAGAAGCTCTGATAATTCACCCTCGGCTTGAATTTCATGCCACTCTCCGGATGGATCCTGGTAGCGGATCCGAATCCACTTGTTCCGAGTTACCTGGCCGAAGATACAGAGGAAACTAAGACATGCATCCCAAACTACCATCATCTCGGGACTGCGTTCAATAATCTGTGGGTTGATAAGTGGCAACGGTTTGTCTATGTTCATAAGGACGATCCGTTGCATGACAGCGATTTGTGGAGCTGCGATTCCCCTTCCGTATGTTGTCGTCTCACGCCAATGCCGGAGCGTATCCTTCAAATCGACTAAAACTAAGGCAACCTCATCGGAGGTGGGATCATCTACAGCAGTGCATACCGCCCGTAAACGAGGATCACCTAATTGCAACACTTCACGAATTGCCATGACTGTCCCTCCTAAAAGTCTGAATCAAGCCGGCCACCTGTAATAACTAAGACCGCAGATTTGTTTTCAAGAGATTCATGCTCAGCAAGCTGAATCAGTCCTGCAAGTGCTGCAGCACTTGTGAACTCTGCAACTACCCCTGCTTCCTCGGCCAATGTCCTTTGTGCGGACGAAATGTGTTCATCTGATACGCCGAGCATCAACCCATTTGAAAGGCGAATTTCACTCAGGAGTCGCAATGTATTCCGTGGCCGTCGTACTGCGATGGAGGCTGCTTGGGTATTGCCATTGTCCCCGCCACTGTCATCACCTCGATGCCGCCTGACTAATGGTTAAATCGCTTCTGACTGTATCCCGATAAGCTGCGGGATTTCGTCAGTCAACCCGACTGCCTCAAGTTCTCTGAAACCCTTTCCAATGGCTCCGAGAGTGCACCCGTCACCCACAGGCGCCACAATTAAATCTGGGGCCTGCCACCCCAGCTGTTCGCCCATTTCGAAAGCCACGGTCTTTTTACCTTCGACGAGAAACGGGTTGAAAGCACAGTTCCGGCTGTACCAACCGTTTTCTGCACCAGCTCGTTCGGCTTCGTCGTAAGCTTGGTCGTAGTTTCCCGTAGAGACATGTATGTCCGCTCCATAACGCCGGAGCCAATTGAGACGTGTTTGCGAAGCCTCGCTCGGTACAAAGACATGACAGCCAAGCCCGTGATTTGCGCAAAAACCGGCGAGGGAAATGGCTGCATTCCCTGCCGAGGCACAGTACATGTCACGATATCCGTTGGCTGTTGCTAACGTAACAGCAATCGCCGTCGCACGGTCTTTTAGGCATCTGGTAGGATTGCGAGTTTCGTCTTTAAGGAGCAGGGACTTAAGCCCCAACCTAGCAGCCAAGCGTGGTGCTGCAACCAAAGGAGTTCCGCCTACCGGCAAAACATTGGTTGGCTCGGATATTGGGAGTAAGGGTAGAAAGCGAAAAACATCATAGCGTCCACTCTTTTTTATAAGGTCCGGAAAAATGTTCGAAAGGGCGTGGTAGTCGTACTGCACATCGAGAATTCCATCGTCTCCGGGAGTTCCAGCACAAGCAGGACACGTATACGCCGTAGGCGTCATCTCATAAGTTGTACCACACTTAAAACATTTCAGACCGGTAACGAACAATAACCGCACCTCCTTAACTATCCTGAAGCTAATTGTATACGATACAGATAATTCCGACTAGTATACAGTGTCAATGTGAATGATATTTGTCTGTGCCGTCATGGCCTATGAATTCTTTAGTGTACAGCGCTAACCAATTCGTGTTAAATTTTTGCCACAACGTACATTTCTATCGGAATGGTATGGCACCCAAGGCCTGATCCCACAGAAATAACTAATGCTTGAACACTCTCATTAAAGTCACTTACAGAACGCAGAATTGTTCGTTTCAAACTACTCCGACTTAAGTGTTTGACCTTCCATATTATAGACTTTACTCAGCTATGCTGCCCGTTAGGTCAGTAACGCTTGTTGTGTGTCGGTCCCGTTTGTCCCAGAACCAAACTACGTGAAACTTCACTACCGCAATTCACCTATGAACCAAATTTCACCTTCATGTACGTAATCCTCGTCTGTTAGCACCTCTTTGACGCCCATAATGCTCATTTCGTGTGGTATGCTCAACCCCCACTCATCTGCAATGTTTCTCGTTTCAGACAAAGGGGTCCACTTCTGCGATTCGTCGTTTCGGTCGAAGAATCCGTCAAAATGTTGATTTCCATAAAAAACGATGATCTGGGAGTCCCAGAGGTTGGGTAGTTCGATGGCAGCCACTACCCGAGTAACATCTGGCAAATCAGGCTTGATTGAAATCAAGTGTTGAGTTCTTTCGACCAAGGTCTGAATGCACAGGTGTCGAATGCTCTTCGGCGTCTTCTCAGAGTCAATAAATGACTTCGCCACTGGCAAATGAATATGCCAAAATCCCCTGTAGAAGTCAGATGGGAACTCCTCGGTCAACTCCTCAATGCTTCTGACCATGTTGTTCGTTTTGCGCTTGATACCCCTAATTTTCTTGTGAGACATCAGTTGCCTCCGTGATATTTTTAGTCTCATTCTTGAATTAAACTGCCCGCTAGGTCAGTAACGATTGCTGCGTTTCTGCCCCCTTTCGTAC
Source organism: Alicyclobacillus tolerans (assembly GCF_021739485.1). Taxonomy (GTDB): domain Bacteria; phylum Bacillota; class Bacilli; order Alicyclobacillales; family Alicyclobacillaceae; genus Alicyclobacillus_K; species Alicyclobacillus_K tolerans_A. The sequence continues at coordinate 92,733 of NZ_JAJFNK010000020.1, read as the reverse complement.
AAAAATTTGTGGCAGTTGTCCAAGGTGTTCTCCAAGACCGCTGGACCTAGTTTTTGAATCTTGGAGTTCGATAACCGAACCTGGACATTAGTATTGACAGGAATGCCGTATGAAATATCGTAAATGTTCCCGACCCACGTGGTTCCTTTGATAAAACTTTGTGGGTTTTGAACTGAAGTCAGTTTGAACCGCCAACTGATTTTTCCTTTAACCTCAGCGAAACCTTCGTAACTGTCATAATCACCGAAAGATGAAGGTGCAGGAAGCCAATCGGCATGGATACTCACACTCTCTCGTTCCCACCACGGACTATTCGGTGAGGCGGTGTATTGCCTTTTGACTTTGGTTATTAAAGCCACACCACGTGCATTGGGAATTGAATTTACTGGATTCAGAACTACACTGCACGGATAAGTCACTTCTGCCTGTTGCTGCTGTGGTGCATTTAACGCCCATGCGGTTTCTGGTTGTGACCAAAGTAAGAAGAGCAAAATCAAACTTGCTTTCAAAGCCCTCATACCTATCCCCCTAACTTCTGAGGATAGGTTTTCCACCTCATAGAAATGCAATGTATTCCAATGTTCTTACGTAGCTCTTCTGCCCAAGAGTCTGATAAGCATCCGCCCACTTGCCCTGTATAATCATGCGACGGAGATTGTCCCATTGCTACTCAACTCAAGCCCCGGTTTACATAGTAAGAATTAGACCAAGTCATATAAATTAAGACGGTGATACAACTTTCGTCCATAACACCTTTGCTCCACCTTGCTCGCCACGAATCGCCATGATGACGAACCGCCAATCATTCGGATTGACTGGTTTATTGGTACGTGCGATAAATTTGGACGTGGTTTGGGAGTTGTTTATCACGTTAAACCAGTTGTTTATGGATGACTGAGTCGGAAATGGTTGCAACCCCAATGATTCCAAGGCGGAATTTTCAGCGTCTAGATTGAACCAGCCACCGTATGAGAAGTCATTAGGATTGTTCGTTTCCAAATCAGTAACTGGAACATGATCTTTGTCTGTTACAATCAGGAATACCTCACAGTTTTTCTTGTCATAGTTCTGGCTCCAGTCAGACACTTTCACGTCAAACTGGGTTTGATATTGCCCTTTAGCCGCTGTCAAGAAAGGGGTACTATTATCGAATGAAAACGATGCTGCGTAGTTCTTCCGTTGGGGGCTATGGTTTGGAATAATCGAGCAACCACTGAGTGTCAGACAAGAGATAACCGTTAATAAAACCAAGCCCGTTTTGGAACCCACGCATATCCCTCCTCGTTACAATTGAATGTTACTAAATAATGGAATATGATTCATACTGCACATTTCTCTCTCTATAATCTTTCGTTTACTCCCTCATTCTATCTCATTTGCAGTATCTCTCATCCGACTCTACAGGTAGATCTGAAGGATGGCGAGCGTTTGACGGCTGGGGTAGATGGGTGTGCGTAAACAGAAGCTATGTCTCATTATCCTAAAATATGGTCGCACATTAGGATGTCCACATGCACCTTTGTGGCTTACCCTCTTGGGATAGTTTTGGAATCCGGACGGGAGACGCTGTACAACGCGGTACCTTGACACCGCGCGATGCGTCCGGGTACCCGCCGAGGCGATGGAAAGTTCGTTGAAAGCCTAATGACTGTGCTCAGGTACGGTATACGCAGGAGACTGCTTCCAAGTTGTTGGAATCTGCAGGCTTTGCCATTGGCTTTTCGGAAAGAACTCATGATGTTCCTTAAAGTAGTCGTCCATCAACTGCCTAGCTAACGGCACCGCAGTCTGGGCACCGTAACCAGCCCCAGGGATCATGACCGCCACGGCAATCTGTGGGTTCTTATACGGTGCATAGCCAATAAACACCGAATTGTACTCCTTGTGGCCATGCATGTATATCTGAGCCGTTCCGGTTTTTCCAGCAGCTCGATAAGGAGCATTCATGAAGCTTCCGGCGGCGGTGCCGTAAGGTAGGTTGCAAACGCCCCACATGCCCTGCTGCGCTAACTGCAGATACGCTGGGTTAATGTTCAGTTTTTTCTGCACCACGGGCTTGAAAACCTTGATCGGTTTTACGCCGGCATTGCTGCCTGGCTGCGCTTCCGGTGGCAGCACTTTCTTGAGCAAATGCGGCTGTAGCCGTTCGCCCCCATTGGCAATGGTCGCAACATACTGCGCCAGCTCAATGGGCGTGAATGCGACTGACCAATCGCGCCGAACGCGAGGTCCACCGGGGTGCCGTAGTTGACGAACCGGCCGGTGTTTTTAATGGTCTGTTCCGCCTTTTTCAGGTTTAAATTAACTTCCTTGTATTTCTCTGTCGAATTTTCAATGTAAAAACTGCCCTTTTGCTCACCAGGCAGGTCGATACCCGTGAGCTGTCCTAAACCGAAGTTGGCCTCGCCCTGGAACAACTCCGTAATGCCTTTTGCAAAATCCGTTTCCAGCCAATGCGTGTAGCTCATACCTGCTGGCTGACTGCCGCCCGTAGTTGCGGTGGAGCCAATCCATTGACCGAGGTTGAGACCAAGGTGATAGAAAAACGTGTCGTCGGAAATTGCAACGGCCTTGAGAACGCCGGTCAACCCAGCAGCTCCATCGCCGGGGCGTAGGCTCGTACCAATCATGGTCCAGTTGGTGTCGTATATCGTCGTCGACGGGGTGATGGCTCCATACGTTAACCCCGTAATCAAGTTTGCCGGTTTCACCGTGGATCCTGGGTACAATGCTCCGTAAATCACGTTGTTCACTTGCGCGCCGGATGTCTGGAGATACTGGGCGTGTTTGACAAACGACCCGTTGGTGTACCAGTTTGGATCGAGGTATGGGTAACTGACCATCGCTAAAACGCCGCCGGTATGGACGTTCAAAACTACGGCCGCGCCTTGCGTAATGCTGCTGCTAAACGCAGAGGACGTAACCATGTTTTGCATCTGCTGTTGCGCTTCGGCTTGAAGCCGTCCGTCCAACGTAAGGACAAGGTTGTCGCCTGACGTCGGGGCCGGTGAATAACCCACATTTTTAACCGGTGTGCCGCCGATGTTGTTTTCTACTACCTGATACCCGACCTTGCCTTGAAGCAAAGATTCGTATTCGGCCTCAAGACCTGTTTCACCCACCGATTGAGAAGGAAGGTAATTCGGATACTGCTTTTGGTTCCCCGGCATGATCGGCCCGACGTACCCGAGCGCCTGTCCGGCCAAGTCGCCGTTCGGATAGATGCGCTGAGAGTCGGCTACGACGTTAAGACCCGGGAAATTGGAGTGATTTTCTTCTATCAAAGCCAGTTGTTTGGGTGTGATGTTTTTAAACAACGAAATGGTTGCATATCCTGGCTGCGCCTGCATCAACTGCAGGACATGTGCTGGCGTCGTGTTGAACCAAGGAGCGAGCTGGTTCGCCATGGCCTGATCGTTTTGATTCTTCATTCGCGTTAAGTAGACGCTGTAAATAGGCTGGTCGTAAGCTAACAGATTGCCGTTGCGGTCGAACATCCACCCGCGGGCAGGCATGACAGGAATTTTGGTCAGAGAAGTCGTCATGGCTTCCTGGCGCAAGGTGCTGCCTTTCCCAATCTGCAGATACCCCAAACGCACAATCAAAGAAGTCAAAGAAAGAAAGACGAGACCATAGACAAAACCAATGCGCGGAGTCAGCACCCGCTTTTGTGGTTTAACTCCTAATTCAGTTTTTTCTCGTCGCTTGCGTTTCACTGCTGTCCCTCATTTCATTTCGTTGCAAGAGCCTTCGGACAATTTTCATACACTAACAAAGACGAATCCATAGGGCAAATAGTTACGTTACAGAAGGCGGTCTAATTGCATATAACTGCCCTTTTACGACGGAATGCTACGATGACACAAATGAATGTTTATGTAAAAATCTATGTTATTAACTTGCTGCACCAACAAAGACGACAGGGAGATTTCTCATTGGAATGACCACTATCGTGTAATCCATATTGCTGTGGTTTGCGAGTACTTCCCCAGGTTTTGGATTAGTAAACTTGTAGTAGATGACAATATTGTTTTCCGTCTGTGCAACCTTTGTGACACTAACGTCGTATCCACTGGTTGGTACGAGACCTCTGCTGATAAAAATATACATTTTACCGTTTAGATTTTTAGTAAGAAGAACTGGCTGATTCGTTGATCGTCCTGGAATTGTAAACTGCCGAACCAAATTTTCAACCTGCGTAGGGATCTCGTTAAAATCAACTTTTTGGTATTTCAATATCTGACTGGGATGACTGGAAGACCCACTTGGAGAGGAAGTTGAAGTGTCTTGACCACACCCCGCAAGCATTAAAAAAGATATCATACCAAAAACCCAAAGGCGCAACCCTTTCGCCCCCTAATTGCAGTTAACTGCCCTTTAACGTCAGAACAAATTGCTCAACTAATGAACTTGAACTTCAAAGTCGTAATTCACATAGTCATTTCCCCACTGACCAGTCACTTCATACGTGTAATCTCCTGCTTCCGATGGTAACGAAAACGAAGGATTGTTCAACGCCGTGGTGGACGCCTGTTTCCCGTTTGACCACATTGCGAGCTTTATGCTTTTGGGTTTCTGGTCGAATGAAAATGTTACTCTTTCGCCAACTGTTGCATCATATTTCTTTAAGTTCTTTGCGGGATCAGATGCGGCGTCGCCAATGGATGTGTGATTCCCATCAGACCATTGATATCCGTTGATGACCGTTTGAATTCGTTCGTTGCCAATCGTGGCAGAAGCTTTCGGAGGCTGTACATTATTTGTTGAACTTGATGTTGTGGGTGGAGATGTCGTTTGATTGCTATTTCCACACCCAACCAGTAAAAGCGAAGCAAGCAAAACAGACAACACCACATTATTCATAAAACCACCCCTTTGTTTGTGAGACGTATTAGCAACGGATACCGTGCCAGCAGGCACCCGTTTTGTGTAGTTTATCTGCCCTGATGTGCAGCAAGACGCGTGTCTTGTCCACTGCATGTATATGCAAGACCGGCGAGCAGCCGCTGTCAGGGACTTGCCCCCGTTAACGGCAGATCCTATCGAAAAACAGGGTTTTGTACCATTAAGAAACATAAAGGACACCGTACCACATTGTCACGATGCCCTTTGTCACTACAGCTATTCCTTCTTCCTGTAAAAATACGATGCGACGACAGTAATGAGCGCCTACAAAAGAATCAGTCCAACAGCCGGCAAAACCATCATCTTACTGTGCGTGTGAGTGGGCAAAACCCAAGCGAGAAGAATGATAAGAATAGCCGTCGGGATGCCGAGTTGTCCGCCAAACCGATGCGTCCGAGTCCAGCATTCTTCGCTCGAAAGAGTCCAAGGTGTCCGAATTCCAATCCACCAATTTGGTTGAAGACGCGGTAACACATTGCCGATCAACAAGAACATGATTCCGTATGCAGTCAGTGCAAAACGCATAGACATGATGTGCAAAAGGTGTCCTAATACCGTAAGGTAAATCAAACCGATACACACCACAACGTCGGAACCGAGCCGCTTCAAGTCCTTATACAGCAGTGTCGTATCGGGCAGCTTCGGTAGATCCCACTTCAACTTCAACAGGGGTTCTTGTTCGATATCCTTAAAGTGGAAAATCGTTCCTGACCCAGCAACGAACCAAGTATGATGGTCAGAGCCATGTCATCCATGTGGAACTGGGTGTTTCTGCCCTTGCGTAATTCCTGTACCCAAAACTCCCTGTCAATACCCGTTCCCAAAACGAAATCTATGAGGCCAGTTGCACCGCCAAAGGAGGTGGCGGCATTCAGATCGTAGCGAGTATGAATTGTAGAGCTTTTCCGAGCGTACTGACTTCGTGTATGATTAGATTGTTTCATCCAAAAGGTGCTCCTTCCTAGCGAAGATGTTGTTCTAGACAAACTCACCTTAGCCATACGGGGAGCACCTTTTCAATTATTCACATCAGTTCATGAAGACACAATCGTCGAAATCCGGGATCATACAAATTGCCTCGCTAATTGAAAACTATTTTGTTTCGGATGACAGGTTACCTTTGTTCATGATGGAAGCCCTCTTACAAGGCGTTCGATTTCATGGACTTGCTCCGAAAAATAAGGCATGGGTAATGTACGAAAGGTTAACTCCTCAATGATTAAATGGCCTCTAGAAATTACGACTTCGCAACTTTCCACCATATTGAGCACGAAGTATCGCAACTCCTGGGGAGGTACAAATTCGTTAATTGCCTTCACTCTGTCTACCATTCTTTGTATGTTGTGGGGATCACTCAACATCTCCAATTGCGCGCCTAAGTTTAGAACTGTTGTCTTAGCCTCCCTTAGCTCGCTGACGTGTTCCTTGGTCAAGACATACAGTTCGTCAAGTGTATCCTTGCTGAACTGCTTTTGGTAGTATGTTCCTTGAAACTGCTGGATTTGGAACTCATGATGTTCTATCTCCGCATCAAGATCCCGTTGTAAACGAGACAAATACCTATTCCATGCCTGGATCTTTTGGATGACTCCCGTAGTAGTCACATAGCGCCCCAACTCATGTCTCAGCAATTTGAGAATCTCCGGATCCAACTCTTCGGGGTTGAACCTCTGACCACATTGCGGGCAAAAATAGTATCGCAGTAATTCCCCATGTTTGTTCCGTAGCTTCATATTCCCTTTCACGTCTTTTTTTAAGCTATTTTTTGACTTCAAATGTTCATGACACCGACTACATGAGACCACACCTGAAAGTAAAAAGGAAGTCTGTGTTCGATAACTTTTGTTCGTCGATTTTTTTTGCAGTTCGAAATGCGCTAAGTCCCACAGGTCCCTTGGAACCAGAGGAGGGTATTTTTGGTACATTGGGAACTCACCCATGGGCCTAAGAGTGCCGTTGTCTCTGCTCTTGCGCCGATGAAGAGAAATCATGCCAATGTACAACGGATTGTATAAAATATAGTGAATTTCCGTGTGTGCATAGTCTCGATTGCCAGGGCGTATGGCATTGAGAATCCTGCTAATGTTACGTTCCGAATAACCCCACGAGGCCAATTCAAAGATAAATAGCACTACGGGAAACAAGTCATTGACTCTGAGCTTGTCTTCGGAAACCCTTAAAATACCAAAGGGCAGAGCCGCTCCGGGGCGTCTTTTTTCATCATTAAAGATGCTGTTTTGTACTTGTGTTGCCAACCGACTTTTGTTCTCTGAGTCAGCATACGCTTGTATCAAACTTTGTTTCGCTGCCACACTAAATGGATCCCACAGTTCTCCGGTGGACGATTTATAAAACACAATTTCTGGATTCAGTTTTAGGGCGGGCGCGAGAACGTCGGTATAAAAGTCGATGATCTGCCTCGTCAAACGACTTTCTTCAAAAAACACGACCGCGTTGATCTCTCCTTCGCGAATGTCCTCGAGCATACGCATAAGCTCTTTGCGCTGATGAGCCGCGCGCTTGTATCCACTTACTGCGGGATCGAAATAAGTGTCTACCAGTATGCCATCTACGCGCTTCACCATTGCCTCGTTATACTTGTGTTGATATTGTTCGGTGTCGTCATTTTGTTGTTGTTGCGACGAGACACGCACGTACGAACCAAAAAGTAGTCGTTCACTCATCGAGAACCCCTTCTTCTACGAAATGAAATTGCCAAATCGGTGATACACGAATAGCGCATCTTTGCGTATGCCAACGTGGTCAATAAGCAGGTACTCCAGCGTTTCCGAATGTAATGCCACCCATTGGTTTATTCGATTGATAAGGAGTACTCGTAATTGTTCCACGTCCGTCAGGATTTCGTCCAGTGTGGCAATACGTTCCTCAATCCGAGAAATTTCGACTGTGATTTCTCGATTTTTCTCTAAAAGAGCAGCCATGTTTCGCGATGGAAGTTGCAAGATTTGACGCCGTACATCGGATTGCTGTCGTTGTAGTTGGTTGTGCCGTCTTCTCTCAAGTCGGCGTTGTTGCACGATTTTCATTTCAGTCAGGGTTCTTAGTTTTTCTGGGTCTAGGCCGTCCACCAGTTCCGACACAGTTTGCAGTAAAATGTTATGTACCACAGACTCCGACACTTTAACTTTACATGTTGGGCATCGGAAGGTTCGGTGGTCTCCACGGGTGACTGTCTGAAGTTCAACCTGACAGTCTACACACCAGCAGGGGACTGTCACCAACCTTGGCATAGGATGTCGTGGCTTCTTCGCCGACCTAACGGGATATCCCCATGCGTTAAGTTTTGCCCGATTGTCTAAAATGACGGAAAGGTCCACGATTGGCTCTACGTTGTCTTGGCGGATCATCATGTCACCGTCAATCATAGTCGCGGCATACAGTCCATGAGTCAAAATGGAATCTGGGTATTTTCCAATTTTCTGTTTCCAGCGCCGCCGAAAAGCTTGATATTCGTTGGTGGACTGGATTAAATTGAACGATACAAACAGGTCTTTGACGACCTCAATCTGATCCGTGTGAACATAGCGGGTTTTTCCCTTTTTCCCCTCCTTACGCAAACCCAGTGGGGCTGGAAGGTAAAAACGCGCTGCCTTGGCGGTACGATTCGCGATGTTGTTCCCATCAATTTCCGCCTGAAGGGCAAAATAGGCCTCTTCACCATATTTATTGGAGATGGGCGTAGCGGCTGGATCGGACAAGCAAAAAACGGTATCGTGTTTTCTGATCCTCTTATAAAGTTGTAAGTGCTCAATCATGTTCCGTGCCACCCGGTCGCGATCACGAACAATGAAGTGTCCCACGTCGCCTTTTTCGATTTCGGCCAAGGCGGCATTAAGTCCATTTCGCTCCGTCATCGCTTTTTTTCGCGCACTAACACCATGATCGGAGATAACGAGAATAGCCTCATCCTCATAGCCCAATTCTTTGGCTAAGGCTTTTCCCATCCGGATTTGGGTATCTACATCCTGACGTTCTGTACTTACCCGGACATATACAATAGCTCGTGTTTTTCTGAGATGACCTTGCGACTGTCTCATGATGTCAACCCTACCTTGACCCTATCCATGGTTAGGGTCGTCGTTGTGGATTTGCCCCGGCCTTTCCGGATTGTGATTCAAAGCGTTGTCCTCCAAATATTTCGACGTCTTTAGTTTCATTTCGTCCATTGAGCTTAGCCCCATCTCCTCGGAAAGCACCACTTCGATCAGATGCTCAATCCAACGGCGAATCTCGACGGGATTTGAGTCGCTGTAGGTTACCTTGCGTATTTCCATGCCATTGTCCTCCTGCAACAAAACCAGATCATCTCGTTACAGGATGGACAAAGTACATGGAGGTTAAAACTTTCCCTTTGCCACTCTACTCGACAGGTCCGTAGCGTCGATTAGTTCTCGTCGTCCGTCTCAGGACTCTCGATGGGTGGCTCCAACAGTCCAAGGGTAAGTTGAACGTATTCGTCTCCAGGTTGAATTGCATACACTTTTCTCCCGATTTCATAACCTGGAATCTTATATTCTTCCATGATTTTTTGGGTCCTTGAATTCATTACGAAATACCTCCTGCAAAAGTGCCTCGTATTCTTGTAAGACGGCGAGACCCACAAGCGGCGACTCCTCTTGTAATTGAGCCAAAATCAAATGGACGGTCGCTTGCATGCGTCGATAAACGACAGCAGGGTCCACATCTTTCTCCGTGGGTGTTGATTTTCGTGCCACCGGCCTACAGGTTTTCTAGGGGGGAAAATTTATCATGTTGCTCCTGAATTTCAGATCCCCAGAGATGAATGTATCGCCGGACCATGTCCATATTCGAGTGACGCATCACTCGCTGCAGAACGTACGGATCTCCACCATTGAGAACCCATTCTCTGGCCAGGGAGTGACGAAACGTGTGCGGCGAAACCCGAACCCCTTCGATTCCAGCCAGTTTCCCTAAGTTATGGATGCGGTCTTGTACCGTGCGACGTTGAATGGGTTTCCCATCGAGGGTGACAAATAGGGCGGTGGTGGAGAATTCCCCTCGGACATCAAGGTATTTTTTCAAGAGTCCTGCCAGTTTTCTAGAAAAGGGTATATCCTCGATTTTTCCATTTTTCCCCGGAACTTTGCGAAAAAATCGTTGATCGAGATCGACCTGGCTGACCTCAAGGCTGAGGGTTTCACGAAGCCGTAAAGCCGTATCGTACATGGTCGAAATCATGACCGCATCGCGTAGTCCCGTAAAGGTGTGCATATCAATTACAGATAAAATCTTTTTGAACTGCTCTAGCGTCAAACTCGGAAAACTTTGAGGGTGCTCAATCACCTTTGTCAACTGGTTCGCCACATTCACCGAACACAAATTCAGTTCCATACACACTTTAAAGAGTCGGCGTACAGTTTTAATCCGTCCATTGATGGTCACGGCCTTCAGCTTTTGACGCATCTCGTCAAAGACTTGCTTTTCGAGATCCTCAGTTGAAATGTCGAGAAGGAGAGTATCTTTTGGCATCCTTTTCACAACAGCCCGCAAGTTATCCATTTCATGTTGGAGTGTATAGGAAGACACATTGCGCCGCTGCAAATGTTTCTCATAGACCTTGATGGCCTCGCCAAGCGTGATGGCAGTGCTGATTTGCTGCAGACCGACGACTTGCTGATCCTCTAAACGATTGGTTCTTCTCAAGAAAAAAACCTCCTATAAACACCTCTGTGCATCGAGGTTGAGTAGACGAGACGATGAGAATGAAACTACGGTCCGATCGCTCCTTTCTAGGTTGGGATGGGGGCGCATACGCGCGACAACAAAAAGTCAGGCTTCCAAGACACTTGGAAAATCCTGACTACATTTAGAATCTTTCCCATACATACGTTCAAATGGGTGCGATTCAACCAATTTATGAATAAACTCGGCGTACCGTGTACAAACACCAATCGTTTGGGAACTGTCTGAAAAAAATTGACTAGGTCAATTTACTGGGGAGATCTCACCTTACGGTGGGAAAAAACTGCCTACTCCAAGAAAGAGCTGGCACAGTATTCGGTCGAATACAGTCGACGACAAAGAGGATAACGCATCATCGATAATTGCACAGTACCACCACACGTTGGACGTGTCAAGTGATACTGTGCATGTTCTCCCCTTAGCGGGACAGACGATGTTCTACAAAGCTGAACTTCGAATGCTGCTGCTGGACATCGCTTGTGAACATCTCCACATAAATGCGCACGGTATCAAGGGTGGAGTGCCCTAAAATCTTTTGTAAGCTAAAGATGTCCCCGCCGGCCAAAATATAGAATTTTGCGAACGTGTGACGGAAGGTGTGCGGTGAAACCCGCACATCGTCAATCCGTGCAGTTTCTCCATATCGACCGATAATTTCCTGCACGGATCGCTTTTGAATCGCGGTGCCATCAATCGTGACAAAAAGTGCATCACTCATGACCGCACCGCGTTCCGCCAAGTAGGTTCTTAGCACTTTAATCATTTTGCTTTGAATGGGCACAGTGCGATGTTTGGAACCTTTACCGCAAACCACGATGTTCCCTTCCTTCAAATGCACATCACGCAGCGCAATTCCGATACACTCAGAAATCCGAACTCCGGTCTCAAGCAGCAACATCATGAGGGTGTAATCGCGAAGCCCGGTAAACGTCTGCTTATCCGGCTGCTCTAAAAGTCGCTTCACCTGTTCTTCGCTAAACGCCTGGATAATCACTTTATCCCCTTTCACCATCGGCACGTCCACCCCATAATCCCGAAGTAAGTACCCTTCCTGGTGCAAAAACGCGATCAATTGACGAACCGTTCGAATGCGCCCGTTGATGGTGTTGGGCTTCAGGTGCAAGTCGTCCATCATGTAGTACAAATAATGGTGTTTAAGAAGGGAGGCGGTCAACTCCCTGCAGTCCAAAATGACCTTGCCTTGGAGGGCCAAAATTCGTGCAAGCGACGTGAGGTTTTCGCGATGAAAGCGTTGCGTATGGGCGGCTAAATGCCGGTGCTCGCGCAAAAACATTCGCGAGGCTTCCTCCAAGCTCACTCCGGTCTCCGGTTGCTCCAGCATTTTTGGTCCATCCAGTTGATTGTTGCGGCGTCGGCTCAGTTGCACACGATACATCTGCATACGTCCTTTCAAAATTAGACGTGTGCAAACGGAGGGTCAGCCGCACACGTCTTTATGCCTTCCACCGCGCACATCAATGTAACAGACCCCATCATTTTTGCTCCAAAAAACAGGACAAGGGTTTTCGCGGTCGAATCCGGAAAACCCTTGTCCTGTTAAGCTTTTTTGCAACTTTTTTGGTGTCGAGGACGGGACTTGAACCCGTACGGTTGCCCACACGCCCCTCAAACGTGCGCGTCTGCCAATTCCGCCACCCCGACATGCCTAACGCATGTTGCTCTTATCGACTTCGGTACGGAAACTCACGGAAACTCTACTCATTTCGTGCAGTTGGTACGAGGCCTACCAAGCGAGCCGACAAAGAACATTATACGAGCCGTGTCTACCCATGTCAACTACAACCGAAAAAAATCTACGCGCCAATTTTTTCTAGTAACAAAGCCCTTAGGTTGCCGCCTCTGATAACCAACACGGCATCAGCCGCGGGTCCCCCCCAGGGTATGACGGCTGAGGCCTTATGGTACGTTTCTCTGTTGCCATGCAGCGTCTCTGCCGTAGATTCGTTTGTATAGGTCGTAGTTGTAAAAGACGCGATCGACAAAGTGCCTTGTCTCTCCCACCGGGATGTCCGATATGGTGTTGAGTTGGCCGTTCCATACGCCTTGGGCAAGCCACTGACCGACGCGTTTCGGCCCTCCGTTGTAAGCAGCAATTGCTGCAACTTCATTGCCGTTAAAGCGCTCAATAAGGTAGCGGATGTACCAGGTGCCAATCTGAATGTTGATGTTCGGAACGGAGAGCTCAGAGGCAGTGTGTCCTGTAATCTGCATCCGTTGCGCTTCTCCCGTTTTATTCATCTGTGTCACAATCCACACGGCGGTGTCTGGCATGAGCTGCATGAGGCCAATTGCCCCTGCGTGGGAGACATCGTGGGTGTGAAATTTACTTTCGACGCGGATGACACTGGCAACGAGCAACGGATCGATATGGGTTAATGAAGCAGCCTGTTGAATCGTCGGCTGGTAACCTATGGGATACATCCAACGCCAAAACTGGTTGGATGTAATCAAAGTAACGACACATATGAGCAACACCACGCTGACAACAATTCTCTTGCTGCGCAGGAGAATGCCTAACCCTGTCTCGCGCGGTCGAGAAGCGTTGTCCATAACTTTTGTACCTGCTCCTTTGTTTCTGACTGAGTGCCGCTATTGTCGATGATGTAATCGGCGAATTGGCGTTTCTCGTCAATCGGCATTTGTGCTGCAATACGCGCTTTGGCCTCTTTTAAACTATACCCGTTTCGCTCCATGAGCCGGGTGAGTTGCAACTGCGGGGTTGCGTACACGAGTACGGTGAGATCGACTAAGTTTTTGGTTTCCCCTTCAAACAGCAGCGGCACATCCCATACAATGGGCATGTTTGGGCTGCTTTTCACAAACTCCATCGTTTCTTGGAGCATGCCGTTGCGTATTCTTGGATGCGTGATCGCGTTGAGACGTTGACGGGCAGAAACGTCGGTAAACACCACCTCGCCAAGGGCTGCGCGATTGAGCGTTCCGTCTGGATTCAAGACCGTTTCACCGAATTCCTGCGCAATCTCCGTCAGCGCTTCGGCCCCAGGTTCGACGACCCTGCGGGCCCATTCATCCGCATCCACGACGTAGGCATCCAGTTCGCGGAGCATGTTTGTGACTGTGCTTTTACCCGTTGCAATGCCTCCCGTCAGACCGACAATCACGCACCCCGCCTCCTTGTCCTCTCGCGCTTTTGACAATGTGGGCACACGTGAGTCCCACGGCCAGCCACCTTTAGTTTCTCAATGGGAGTCCCGCAGCGCCTGCAAGCTTCGCCATCTCTTGAATAAACATTCAGCTCAATTTGAAATCCGCCGTGCCTGCCATAGCCATTGACATACGATTTGACAGAGGACCCGCCCGCGTCGATGGCTCGCTGCAAAATGTCTCGAATGGCAGCAAGCAAGAGTTTCACTTTGACACGCGTGATTCGGTTCGCATGCGTTTCTGGATGAATCCCAGCTTCATACAACGCTTCATCTACATAGATATTCCCTAAACCGGCCAAGCATGTCTGATCCAACAAGACAGCTTTGATGGGAGCGGTGCGAGAATGAATTCGTGCATAGAGAGTTTGTTCATTCAAGTCGGGGTCGAACGGCTCTGGACCTAATTTTTCAAGGCCTTCAGGCCACGGCCCGGCTTGCGAAACGAGGTCCATTGTGCCAAATTGACGGACATCCCGGTATCGAAGTTCAGTGCCATCGGTGAAACGAAAAAAAACATGGGTGTGCGGCTCTACCGGTTCTGTTTGCTCAACCAGGCGGTACTGACCCTCCATACGCAAGTGTGAGACCAGCGTCAACGGCGGCATAGAAAACAATAAATATTTGCCGCGACGGTCTACGCGCTGGATGGTCGCCCCGGCCAATTCTGCTTCGAATCTGCGGGTGTCTCCGGGAGTGCGGACAATCCTCGGCAACCGAACCTCCACCTGCGCAATGGTTCTTCCCACAACGAGAGCTTCTAGACTCCTACGAACATTTTCGACTTCCGGTAGTTCCGGCAAACCTGTGATACCTCCTCCAAGTTTTCACAAGCCTCCAGCAGGACATTTCGCGATTGACGTTTTTGTCGCTTTTTCCGGGTGCAGGGTTTGCCGCCTGCTTATTTAGCGTCATACCACGTGGTACCCTCATGAATATCCACTTTCAATGGAACATTTAGAGTCAGAGCATTTTCCATGCTTTCCGCCACAAGGTTCCTCAGCACTTCCGTTTCTGCTTGTGGACATTCAAAAATCAATTCGTCGTGCACCTGCAGCAGCATCCGAGCTTTCAGGTCCGACTCCGCTAGCGCAGTATCGATGCGGACCATAGCCAGTTTAATAATGTCCGCGGCAGTTCCCTGGATGGGTGTATTCATTGCAGTCCGTTCCGCAAAACTGCGTAGATTGAAGTTTCTGCTGTGAATGTCCGGCAAATAGCGGCGGCGATTTAACAGGGTGGTCACATACCCCTGCTTCTTGGCAATGGCAACAATCTCTTTCATGTAAGTCGCGACTCCAGGAAACTTTGCGAAATACCCTTCAATAAAATCCGCTGCCTGTTTGCGCGTGATGTTTAAGTTCTGGGCTAATCCATAGTCGCTGATCCCGTAAACAATGCCGAAGTTGACCGCTTTGGCTTGACGCCTCATCAGAGGCGTTACCTCATCAAGGGGAACTTCGAAAACATCTGCGGCGGTCCGGGTATGGATGTCCATGTCGTTCCGGAAGGCATCGATAAGAGCTTCATCACCGGATAAGTGGGCAAGAATGCGCAGTTCAATCTGTGAGTAATCCGCCGATAAAATGACCCAATTCGGGTAGGTGGGTTCAAACGTTTGACGCAGTTTTCGCCCTTCTTCCATCCGAATCGGGATGTTTTGCAGATTGGGCTCACTGCTCGACAAACGCCCCGTAGCCGTTAAGGCCTGGTGGAAACAGGTGTGTACGCGCCCCGTTTCGGGTCGAATGACTTTCAACAACCCTTCGACATAAGTCGAATCCAATTTAACCAATTGGCGAAACTCTAGGATCTTTGCCACAATGTCGTGGTAAGGCGCCAGTTTTTCCAGCACATCTGCGCTGGTTGAATACCCCGTTTTGGTCTTTTTCATGGCGGGCAAACCCAGTTTGTCGAAGAGAACTTCCCCAAGCTGCTTGGGCGAATTGATGTTGAACTCAGTGCCCGCCGAAGCGTAAATCTCCTCAGTCAATTGTTTAACTTTCGCCTGAAGTTCTGCGCCGAATTCCTTTAACCGAGTGGCATTGACCAGAAATCCGAGCACTTCCATTTTCGCAAGCACAAAGGTTAAAGGCAGTTCCACCTTATTGTACAAATCGTCTAGCTCTTGAACAGACAAAGCAGTGCTCAGCGACTTTTTCAATTCCGGCAGGGTCATGGCCAACCTGGCCAGTTCGTCTTGCCGACCGGGTTGCCCAAGTTTAGACAGGCTTAGGGTTACGTTCAGTTCCCGTTCAACAATGTCGATCAGATTTACCTCACCATCCGACGGATTCAGCAAGTAACTGGCGATCATGGCATCAAACCAGTCGCTATCGGGCTTCAGACTCTGCGCATGCCCGTCCAAAGTGACGACAAGGCTCTTTAAATCAAAGACGGTTTTGCTAAAGTCGTCTGTCCATAAGTTCCGGACGTCACTGACTTCAATGTCGTGTGCAAACGAAACGTAGTACGCCCGTTGCTTGCTCCCGATAGCCAGGCCCAGCAAATTGGCAGTTTGGTAATCCGTATGGTCGAAATCTGGCAGGATTCCAACTTGATCCTGCAACTCTTTCCACAGTTCTTGCAACTGCCCTCGATCGACAACATGCGTGACTTCGGTCTCCGTGTAACGGTTGGAAGGGAGAGAACCCGGTGTTGCCGTCGAACTGTCGATTTCCCCGGAAATTTTGTCGAGCAGGGATTTGAATTCCAGCTGTACAAACACCTTTCGCACCGGTTCAGTCGAATATCCATCATATTTGAGACTTTCAATGTCGATATCGAGCGGAACCTCGCGGTAGATGGTAGCAAGTTTCTTCGAAAGAATTGCCAAGTCCCGATGCTCGGTCAACTTTTCCTTCAATTTAGCGCCCGGAACTTCATCAATGTGTTCTAGCAGCTTCTCCAGAGTCGGGTATGCCTGCAACAGTTTCACGGCGGTCTTTTCCCCGACACCCGGGACTCCAGGAATGTTATCTGACGAATCTCCCATCAGAGACTTTAAGTCGATGATCTGCTTAGGGGTCAGGCTGAAGCGGTCAAATACGGCCTGTTTGTCGTAATGGTCCACTTCCGTGATTCCTCTGCGTGTGAGGACGGCGTGGACATTGTCCGACACCAGTTGCAACAGGTCCTTGTCGCCAGACACAATGAGTGTGGAGATGCCTTGTTCATCGGCCAGCCGGGACAAGGTGCCAATGATATCGTCAGCTTCGTAATTTGGCACTTCGAGTGCAGGTATCCCAAAGGAAGCTAAGACCTCTCGCACCAGTGGAAACTGCTCCGACAGTTCTCCAGGGGTCTTCTGGCGAGTGCCCTTGTATTCTTGATAATAGTCGTGTCGAAAGGTTTGTTTGCCCGCGTCAAACGCTACGGCAATATGGGTTGGCTGCTCGTCCTGCAGCATTTTTAACAACATTTGTGTAAAGCCATACACAGCATTCGTGTACTGTCCGCGCGCATTCGACAGCGGCGGCAATGCAAAAAACGCCCGATACGTGATGCTGTTGCCGTCAATCAACATCAATTTGGTAGGACGCTCAGTCATACGGCACCCCGTTTCAGAATGGCTATTGTCACCTTAGCCATTGTAACACACAGCAAAAACAGCCGCCGGGAAATGCCGGCGGCTGCGTGAAAACAGTTTTACGTGGTTTTATGGTTTCTTGTGATGCCTTTTGCTGCGTTCCCGCCCACGGCGGCAGCTTGCACGAATTGCCTTACCTTACTTGTTGTTTACGACCTGGATGACATTGCGCACGGACTGTGCCGATTTGTCGAGTGCTTCTCGCTCTTCTGGCAACAGTTCGAGTTCAATAATCCGTTCGATCCCGTTTCCACCCAAGACCGTTGGCACCCCGAGGAACAGGTCTTGGTAGCCAAATTCCCCTTCGAGATACGCGATGGCTGGCAACAGGCGACGCTTGTCTTTCACGATAGCCTCCGCCATTTGGGTTAGAGACGCTGCTGGAGCGTAATAAGCACTTCCGTTTCCGAGCAAGTTGACGATTTCCCCGCCGCCTTTGCGCGTACGTTCAACAATGGCGTCGATCCGTTCTTTCGGGAGCAGCTTCTCGATAGGCACCCCTCCGACGTTCGAGTAACGAACCAGCGGAACCATGTCGTCGCCGTGAACCCCGAGAACGAAACCGCGCACTTCTTCAACCGAGACGCTCAGTTCGTCTGCAACGAATGTGTTGAAGCGCGCCGTATCGAGCACACCGGCTTGGCCAATCACGCGATTTTTCGGGAAGCCGGAGGTCTTGTAGGCCACGTAGGTCATGGCGTCGACCGGGTTGCTTAGGATGATGAGCACGGTATTGGGTGAAAACTTCACCACTTGCTCCGTCACAGACTTGACGATTGAGGCGTTGGTTGTCACCAAATCGTCGCGGCTCATTCCGGGTTTGCGGGCCATTCCAGCCGTGATAATGACCAGATCCGAGTTCGCTGTGTCTTCGTAACTCGCTGTTCCAATCACGTGCACGTCAGCGCCCACAACCGGCATGGCCTCCTGGATGTCTAGCGCCTTGCCCTTTGTTGGGTTTTCTAGCTGCGGAATGTCGACCAATACGATGTCTCCCAGTTCCTTCATGGCCAACATCAGAGCGGTGGTGGCGCCAGTGAATCCAGCGCCAATGACGGAAATCTTTTTGCGCTTAATCATCCCTCTACTCCTCCTTGCGTGATGGAAGTCGGAAAACTTACATATTGCTTATGATTGCATCGGCGAATTGGGAAGTTTTAACTTCCGTTGCGCCGTCCATCAAGCGGGCGAAATCGTAGGTCACAACCTTTTGGTCGATAGCCTTTTCCAGGGCGCGGATGATCAGGTCTGCGACCTCTTTCCAACCCATGTACTCAAACATCATGACGCCGGAAAGAATGACCGAGCCTGGATTGACTTTGTCGAGTCCAGCATACTTTGGAGCTGTCCCGTGGGTTGCTTCGAAAACTGCGTGGCCAGACAGGTAGTTGATGTTGGCTCCGGGTGCGATGCCAATCCCTCCAACCTGAGCTGCCAAAGCATCTGAGACGTAGTCACCGTTGAGATTCAAAGTGGCAATGACGTCGTATTCTGCGGGACGCAACAAGATTTGCTGTAAGAAGGCGTCGGCAATAACGTCTTTTACGATGATCTTGCCCGCATCGACTGCAGCTTTTTGAGCCGCGTCAGCAGCGGCTTGACCCTGCTCGGCTTTAATGCGGTCGTACTCTGCCCAGGTGAAAACCTTATCTGAATACTCGCGTTCAGCGAGTTCGTAACCCCACGTCTTAAAGGCGCCTTCGGTAAACTTCATAATGTTGCCTTTGTGAACCAATGTGACACTCTTGCGGCCGTGATCGAGGGCATACTCGATTGCAGCCCGAACCAGGCGTTCCGTTCCATCCTTGGATACCGGTTTAATACCAATACCTGAGGTTTCCGGGAAGCGAATTTTCGTAACGCCCATTTCTCGCTGCAAGAATTCAACGACCTTCTTGGCCTCGGGTGTACCTTCTTGCCACTCGACGCCGGCGTAAATGTCCTCGGAGTTTTCACGGAAAATGATCATATCGACAAGTTCTGGGTGTTTCACAGGGGAAGGAACGCCGTTGAAGTAACGGACGGGACGCTGGCAAACGTACAAATCGAGTTCTTGGCGCAGCGCGACGTTGAGTGAACGAATGCCGCCGCCAACAGGGGTAGTTAAAGGCCCTTTAATGCTGACAACGTACTCCGTCAAAGCTTTGAGGGTGTCTTGGGGCAGCCACTCGCCGTACGTGTTGTAGGCCTTTTCGCCTGCATAGACCTCGTACCATGCAATCTGACGCCTGCCGTTATAGGCTTTCTCGACCGCAGCATCGAAAACGCGTTTTGACGCTGCCCAAATGTCCGGGCCCGTTCCGTCTCCTTCGATAAACGGAATGATAGGATTATCCGGAACAACCAGTTCACCGTTCTTCATGGTAATCGGTTCACCAGCGGTTGGAGGTTGATACTTTTGGAACTGCACCATACAAGGACCTCCTTATGTATGCAATTAAATGCCACATCCATGATATCACATTGGGAGGGTGAAGCAAGTCATTTTGCTTCATCTGTTGAACCTGGGTTTTACCTGATGAAACAAAATTCTAAACAGTCAGAATTGAATTATCCGTCTGTCTCGTCGTTTTTTAATGTCGTTTAGAGCAAATAGGCGCGTTTTAGGTGGGAACTTTCAGGCGAGGTACGGAAACGGTCGCGATGAAACGTTTTCCTAAAATCCGCGTCGAGAATTGGCCGTTCATGTCTTCGCTGATGCGCTCCGCAATCAATAAGCCCATGCCGTGGATAGGGGTTCCTTCAGCCAAAACAGTCGACCTTTGACCGACGACGTTTGCAACCGTAAATTCGACTTGTGTGCTTGTAGCCGTCAATCGCCAAGTGGCTTCAGTCCCAGGATGAGAGTGATCGACGACGTTCTTAAACAGGGTGCTGATTACCCGCGACCAGTTGTCAACGGTCGTCTCCACGAACAACCCCGCTTGAGCTTGACCCGTGAGGGTCAAGGAGCGCTGCTCGGCCAAAGCGGCGAAACGGTCAGCCACTTCCTCTGTGATGTCGGACACGGCCACTGGCTCGAGCTCATGTGCAGGAAACGCGCGCAGCCGGGACAAATAGAGGATGTCTTGCACCAAATTCGAGGCGTGTTGGATCTCCCGTTTCAGGTTCTCACGGACTTCGGGACTGTCGGTTTGCGACGCGACAAGAGCGCTCATCGTTGCTAGCGGAGTCTGCAATTCGTGCGACAACTCGCCCAGCATGCTCTGGTGTGACGCCCACGTCAACCGGGCCGGCCGCAATGAACGATGCGCCAGCCAAAGGTTGAAAACCGCCGCCATAAAAAGTCCCACGACGCCTGCGCCAATCATCACATCGCGGGCGTGTTCCAGCATCTCGTGTTCCTGAATAATGTCCTCGTAAACGTACAATTGCAGAGTGTGCCCTTGGTACTTCCAGTCGTCTAGAAGGACTCGGTACGGCATGCCCTGGTATTTGAACACAGCGAACTGGAGGCCGGGCCCGCCCGGTTTAGACCTTGGCAACTGGTCCAGCGGCACTGGCATGTGGGCGGACTTCGCTTTAGTCACTGTGCCGTCCGCTAGTGCAAAATAAACCCGCTGTCCCCGGTCGTCTGAGAATTCTACTTGCACATCGGTTTTACCCGAGGTGGATGGAAGAGAACGGGTGGCTTGTTGAATCTCCGCCACTTCGGAACGAAGGTTAATTCGTCCATCTTGACTGAGCTGCCACCGCAGTTCTACATAGACTAAACCGCCGACAAAAACCAAGAGAGCCAGCGAACTGAAAATTAACATGCCTGAAATTTGGATGTAAACCGTCCGGAAAATGGAGTCTTGTCGAAACATGGGTACGTCAACCCTGCCTACACCATCGGGCCGAGCATGTACCCTTGACCCCGGATGGTCTTGATGATCTGTTTCAGCCCAATGCGGCCGCACTTCTTTCTCAAGAAGTAAATATATGTATCCAGCGCGTTGTCGGCGACATCGGTGTCCGGTCCCCATAAATGACTGACGAGTTGTTCCCGGGTGAGGACCTGCTTCGGGTGCCGAAAAAAGTATTCCAGCAGCATGAATTCCTTGCTCGATAATTCGAGCATCCGGTTGTCTACCTCAAGGGTCCGCGAGTTCCGGTGAAGTTTGGCCCTGCCTACGACCATTTCATCGGCTTCCTGGCGCATGGTCGAGCGCCGGACTAGGGCCTTGATGCGAGCTAACAGTTCACTCCACTCAAACGGCTTGCCCAGGTAATCGTCTGCGCCCACGTTTAGCCCTCGAACCCTGTCAGAGGTTGCATTGCGGGCCGTTAAAACGAGTACCGGCGTGGAGCACTTGGCCTTCCTCAATTCGTCGACCATCTCAATTCCATCGCCGTCCGGCAGCATGACGTCCACCAACAAGCAGTCGTAGGCATTCGACAAGGCCGCCTCCATGCCCTCGAAGTAGGTTGTCGACACATCTGCCTCATAGCCTTGCTGCGACAACAAGTCTGCGACTGCAGTCGCCAGTGACTGTTCATCTTCCACAATCAAGATTCGCAAGGCCCGCTCTCCTCCTTGTGCCTCAAGTTCAGCTTACTACATTTCGGACAACCGGGCACCTCGCTGGTTTTTTAAACGGGACTTACTTTAAAAAACCGAGTTTCTCCTTGACGTCTGCCAACGTGGGTTCGCTCTTTTCAGTCGCCTTTCGCGCGCCTTCACGCAAAATATCCTGGAGTTCCCCGGAATTCAGCAGTTCAGCGTAACGCGTTTGAATCGGCGATAGTCCGTCGACGACCACTTCTGCCAAGTCCTTCTTAAACGGGCCGTAGCCTTTCCCTTCGTACATCGCTTCAATATCCGCCACGGATTTGTCCACGAACAAGGAGTAAATGGTCAACAAGTTGCTGATAGCAGGCTTGTTTTCTTCATCGTAGCGCACTTCGCGCTCTGAATCCGTGACGGCGCGGGAAATCTTTTTACGGATCACGTCGGGTTCGTCCAACATCGAAATGTAGGCGGACGGGTTTTCATCGCTCTTGCTCATTTTCTTACTGGGGTCTTCGAGACTCATGATCCTGCCCCCGACTTTCGGGATGTATGGGTCCGGAATCGTAAAGGTTTGTCCGAAGCGGTTGTTGAAGCGCTCCGCGACATCCCTTGTCAACTCCAAGTGTTGTTTTTGGTCTTCTCCGACCGGAACCAAATCGGTTTGGTACAACAGGATGTCCGCAGCCATCAAAGCAGGGTAAGTAAACAAACCAGCAGTGACGACTTCCTTTTTGGACGACTTGTCTTTGAACTGCGTCATCCGGCCAAGTTCTCCGTAGTAAGCGATGCATTGCAGCAGCCACCCCAGTTCAGCGTGGGCAGGCACCTGGGACTGAACAAACAAAGTCGATCGGTTTGGGTCGATTCCTGCAGCGATGTACAATGCGGCGAGGTTCAATGAGTTCTGGCGCAAAACTTCAGGTTCTTGCGGCACCGTAATGGCGTGCAGGTCGACGACGCAAAAGACACACTCAGCTTCGTTTTGCAGCTTCACAAAGTTTTTCATCGCACCGAGGTAATTGCCAATCGTCATTGTTCCACTGGGCTGAATTCCGGAAAACACCTTTTTCACAAGCTCACTCCTCACGAAATCGTCTCGTGCAAGAACTCAACAGGGTTTGACACAAGAACGTCTTTTAAGCGATGCAAGAAAAACCATGCGAGAAAAAGAGCGAGAAAAACAAAAAAAAACGCCCAATCCCCTCAATGGGACGGACATTCCGCGGTACCACCCAAATTCAGCAACTCGACCAAACACCGGGCCGACCATACGCCAGCGCATTCAAAAATGCTCGCCGCGTGTCGCTGCACTCTTGCCCGTTAACGGGGGCAAACCGGAGTTGCCTACACAGATGATCGATGCTCTGCCCTTACACCCGCAACAAAATGAGGCATGTGAGGGCCGATGGACGTCGAGTCCTTCGGCAATCGGCTCAAGGGCCCATTTTGCGCGTTGGACTTACCGAGGTTCCACCTCTCCCCGGCTCTCTAAAAAGTCCGATTCGCACATACTTTTCCCGTCGTCGCCGCTGTGCTGTCTGGTCAAAAACAGATGCTGCAAAAGACCACTTCCGTTTATTATAGGTTGGAATTCAATACGGCGCAACTTGACGCACAAAGAGGGAGCCGCACGAAACACCAGCGACTCCCGAAGGGTTTTTGAAACGAATGACTTTGTTATGGGGTGCCGCAATGCCCAGGCTAACGGCTAACGGTGAGCGGTTTAGCCTTGGGTGACAGCGCGCTTACACCCTGCGTTGCAGACCGCGCGCCAGGGCCATCAAGGCACGAATGGCAATTGCAGCTGCAGCCACGTAGAACCAAATCCGTACCAGGACACCAGTGTGGTCAATCAGGGTCAACAGGGATAGCAGGATCAGGGGAAGCAGGTCCAGCAAAACCGGACGCGTAACAGCTTTTGCGACTTCTGCCATGTCGGTCTGGCCCCTGAGACTGGTTAAAACGAATATGAGGGCCTCAAGACCAACCAAAATCATGACAATCCACATCGCGACAAGCATCCCCAGATGATCACCGATGACAGCCATCATAAGTGCTCTCCTCCTTGTACAGTCATTAATAGAATGAATGTACTGTACTGTATGGTCTGAATGGAGGAGCTTGTCACGGCAACGGCCCAGTCGGACAACAACTGTCCACTGGGCCGTGAAAAATCAGGATAGATGCACCCATTGGGTTACACACCCCGGGCATTCGCGTCAAACGGTACTTCATTTCACCACTGTGGGCTTACAACTTATAATACGCGCGTGCGGCCGCGATACACCAACCCGTGGTGAGGGTCGACCGTGATCATCGTTCCCGACGCAATGACACGCGTCGCCTTGGACGCACCGACTACGACCGGCTTGCCAAACTCCAGTCCAACGACGGCGGCGTGGGAGGTCAGTCCACCTTCTTCAGTGATAATGGCTGCAGCCTTCTCCATCGCCGGCATGATCTCGGCATCGGTCGACGTCGTTACCAAAATATCCCCCGGCTGCACCTGTGCCAGAATCTCGTCCGTCCGAGTCGACACGACGGCTTTGCCGCTCACCGCCTGGTGGCCAAGCCCGGTGCCTTTGACCAGCACATCGCCAATGGTGTGAACCTTAATCAGGTTTGTCGTACCCGGCTGCCCAACGGGAACACCCGCAATAATGAGCACTAGGTCCCCGTGTTGGACCAAGCCAGCTTCAAGCGCTCCGTCGACCGCTGTTTCGAGCACTTCGTCTGTGGTCTGAACTTCCGGAACGATAACCGGGTAGACGCCCCAGTTCACCGTCAAACGCCTCGCCACGGCGTCTTTCGGAGTCGCAGCGACGATTCCAGCCGCCGGGCGGTGTTTGGATATCATTCGGGCTGTATACCCCGATGTCGTGGCTGTCACAATAGCGCCTGGCTTCAGTTGGGAAGCCATGGTCTCGACCGCCTGACCGATGGTGTCCGTGACGGTATGCTCAGAAGACGTCTTATGGCGATTCGCGACTTCCTGACCGGACAAGGCTTGTTCGGTCCGCATGGCAATCTGGGCCATCGTCGAAACCGCCTCAAACGGGTAGCGGCCTGCTGCGGTCTCACCGCTGAGCATGATCGCGTCAGTGCCGTCAATAATGGCGTTGGCAACGTCACTCGCTTCAGCTCTCGTAGGCCGGGGATTGCGCTGCATGGAATCGAGCATTTGCGTTGCAGTAATGACCGGTTTCCCCGCCGCATTGCACATCGCGATCATGCGCTTTTGGGCCATCGGCACCTCTTCGGTCGGGATTTCGACACCCAAGTCTCCGCGGGCGACCATGATCCCGTCCGCCGCTTCGACAATCTCTTCCAGCCTCTGCAAGCCTTCCTGGGTTTCAATCTTGGCAATGATATCTGCGTGGTAGTTTCCTTCCTCAAGAAGTCTCCTGACTTCGAGGACGTCTCCTGCTTTTCGAACGAAAGAGGCTGCGATAAAGTCGACGCCTTGTTCGATGCCAAAGCGGATGTCCGCTTTGTCCTTATCAGTGACCCCTGGGATTCTGAGCGTAACGCCTGGGACGTTGATGCCTTTATTGTCTTTCAGAGTGCCGCCGTTTGTGACCCGGCAAACGATGTCGTGGCCTTCGACCTTCTCTACAACGAGTCCAATCAAGCCGTCGTCGATGCGAATTGGGGCCCCTGGGTAGACGTCTTCGACCAGGCCTTCATAAGAGATCGATACGCGTTCTGCCGTTCCAAAATCGACCGGATCGATGGTCAACGTAATGAAGGCGCCGTCCACCAATTCCACTTGACCGCCCTGGATTTTCCCGGTGCGGATCTTAGGTCCTTTGATGTCGAGCATGATTCCGACGTGCTTTCCGACTTGCTCGGCGGCGTTGCGAATGCGTTCAATGCGCAGCGCATGCTCTTCATAACTCCCGTGAGAAAAGTTGAGCCGTGCGACATCGAGCCCAGCCTCGATCAGACTTTTCAACATTTCGGGTGACTCACTGGCCGGACCAATCGTACAAACAATCTTTGTTCTACGCATAGTAACCTCCAAAAACGCGCCGGACTCCTCGAGTTGAAAGTTCAATCCCGGAGGCCGGCGGTCGCTGTCGAATTTGTAATTTCCAAAGCAAACGAGGATGTTCCAACTCGGATTTCTAGGTGCCAATAGGCAGCAGAGATTTCGAGCATTCCGCGAACCTTGCCTGCCCATACCCGAGTGCCAACACCCAAAACCGCACTAAATAGCCAGGATATCGGCAAGCCGGAACAGTTCCAGGCTCGGTTGACGGGGCGTTGTAAACACCGTGTCGAAGTCGACCGCCTGAGACATGCCGTTGTGGGTCGACACCATTTTACCGCTGACACCTTGCATCAGCAATTGCACGGCATATTCTCCCAACTGGCTGGCTAGAATGCGATCGCGAAACGAAGGTGCTCCACCGCGTTGAATGTGACCGAGAACAGTCACCCGCACATCGAATCCGGTGTGCTCCGTCAGGTACTTGCCAACGTCAAGTCCACTGGCTGCACCTTCAGCCACGACGATGATCGAGTGTTTTTTTCCGCGCGCGACGGACCGCTCCAGTTTGCGGATGACCTCGTCCATTTGAAACGGCACTTCCGGAATCAGGACGGATTCGGCGCCGCCCGCAAGGCCGACGTGCAACGCGATATCCCCGGCGTGACGCCCCATGACCTCGACGACATATGTCCTTTCGTGCGACGTGGCGGTGTCACGTATTTTGTCGATCGCATCAATGGCCGTGTTCACCGCAGTATCGAAGCCGATGGTTTGATCGCAGCATGGAATGTCGTTGTCAATGGTACCCGGTATGCCAATGGTGGGGACCCCCAGACGGGACAGGGCTTGGGCGCCCCGGAACGATCCGTCCCCGCCAATGACAATCAATCCATCCACTTCGTGTTGGCGCAGGACCGCGTAAGCCTTTTGTTGTCCCTGCGGCGTTTTGAATTCCTCGCTGCGAGCCGTGTATAAAATGGTTCCACCGCGGTGAATGATATCCGCGACGCTTCCGAGCGACATCGAACTGACTTCGCCTGCCATCAGTCCACTGTAACCGTGTGAAACGCCGATGACTTCCAAACCGTTGTAGATTCCAGCCCGCACTACGGCGCGAATCGCTGCGTTCATTCCCGGTGCATCTCCACCACTGCTCAATACGGCAATTCTACGCAACCGCGTCACCTCCACGCTGACACTTTGTGTCCCTGAGGGACATAAAAAGTCCCGTTTATACAAACGGAGTGTCCACCCCTCGGTGGACACCGGTTACCGCTCTGCAAAGATTCCCATATCCCTGTACTTATCGTACCGCGTCGACAGCAGTTGGGCAATAGGGATTGCGGTAAGTTCAGTTAAAGCCGCCAAAATTTTTTCCTTGACAGTTTGAATCATTTGATCGGGGTTTTTCTGCGCACCACCCGGCGGCTCTGGAATGACTTCATCCGCCACTCTAAGTTCAACTAAATCTTGGGCGGTTATGCGCATCGACTCGGCAGCGCGGGCACCTTGAGTGCTGTCTTTCCACAAGATTGCAGCTGCCGACTCCGGAGCAATCACAGAATACCACGCGTATTCAAGGACGTAAATGCGGTCGGTCACACCCAAGCCCAGAGCTCCGCCGCTTCCCCCTTCACCGGTCACAAACGATAACGTGGGCGTTTTCAGTCCGGCCATTTCTCGCAGGTTTTCGGCAATGGCCACGCTCTGTCCGCGTTCTTCAGCCGTCATGCCTGGGTAAGCACCTGCCGTATCAATAAAAAACACGACGGGGCGCCCAAACTTTTCGGCCTCTTTCATGAACCTGAGCGCTTTGCGATACCCTTCCGGGTGAGCCATCCCAAAATTCCTTTGAATGTTCTCTTTGGTATCGCGACCTTTTTGGTGACCAATGATAGTCACGGGGTTCCCTTCAATCAATCCAATTCCGGCAACAATCGCCGGGTCATCCCGGAAGTTTCGGTCCCCGTGCAGCTCGATAAACTCGGAGCAGATACCGCGAATGTAGTCGAGGGTCGTTGGCCGGCCCTGCTGCCTGGCGATTTGCACCCTCTGCCATGGGGTCAAGTCGTCATACAGGTGTTTAGACAGTTCCTGAAGGCGGTCTTCGAGTTTAGAAACCTCGCCGTTTAAGTCAATGCCGGTTTGCTCCATAAACCGTTTTAATTCCGCAATTTTGTGTTTTAATTCGGAAACTGGTTTTTCAAATTCCAGTTCATTCACTGTAAGACCACCCTTGGTGTGCGTGCACGCGCAAGATTAAAGACAGCGCTTCACGGAGTTGTTTGCGGTGCACGACCTCGTCAATCATCCCGTGTTTGAGGACGAATTCGGCAGTTTGAAAGTCGTCCGGCAGCCTCTGGCGAATGGTTTGTTCAATGACCCTGCGTCCGGCGAACCCAAACAAGGCCCCTGGCTCCGCGAGGATAATATCGCCAAGGCTCGCAAAGCTGGCACTGACACCGCCCGTCGTCGGATTCGTAATGACGGAAACAAACAATACCCTTGCCTCGTGCATCTTGTTCAACGCCGCACTCGTTTTGGCCATTTGCATTAAGGATAAAATCCCTTCTTGCATGCGCGCTCCCCCGGAAGCGGTAAACAGGACGAACGGGAACCGTTTTTCAACGGCTTGTTCCATGGCTCGCGCAAGTTTTTCCCCCATGGCCGAACCCATGCTGCCCATGATAAAACGGGGGTCCATCACTCCAATGACGACAGGGAGACCGTCCAGCGTGCCTTCACCTGTCACAGCGCCTTCGCTGAGCCCCGTGGATTCTTGAGCTTGCTTCAATTTCGCAGGATACCCGGGAAATCCAAGCGGATCGACAGACTCGACCTTGACGTCGTATTCGTGAAAGCTGTTTTCATCCAGCGTAGCATCAATTCGCGTGTAAGCATCGAGAGGAAAGTGGTAGCCGCAGTGCGGGCAGGTGAATAGGTGCTTTTGCAACTCCCTGCTCATCAACAGAGCGCCGCACGACTTACATTTATTCACAAGACCTGCAGGAATGTCCTTCGGATCCGCCGGTTGCTTTGCAGTGCGCTGTACTTCCGTGGCACCGCCGAGCGTTGCATACTGGCGTTTTTTTACGAAAAAATCCTTTAGCACTGTTTCACCTCATCATGGATGGGACGAATGCAAAATCTCGTTAAATACCTCCTGCACTTCGTCCAATTCGCTCTCCGGAACCAAAATCTCGAATTGTTGCTTCGAGACATGGGTCTGCCGTAGGCGAACAAGAAACCCCTCTTTGAGCAGTTGTTCCTTGATGTCTTCGGCTTGTTTTCCTGATTGCGCTATGTAAATAACGGTCCACATGCGGATTCGCTCCTGTTGTTTAGGTTTGTCCGGGGTTGTACCGGACCAGGCCGATCTGTGTGTGCCTAACTCTATTTTTCGCGCAATGTTTCTCAAAATCATAGCACTATATTGTCCGCATGAGCAACCGGATTTTTTGCCAAACAAGCGCAACCGGCACAAAGTCTGTGCCAATTACGCCTGTCTGTAACATTGAACCCAATTATTGTCCGGTATTTGAGGAGTCGTGAACAGCGCTAGACCAGCAGAGTTTAGCGAATGCTGGCCATTTCCGAAACTCGTTTTGCGACCTGTGCCGGATCGACTTGTTGCCTGGCCACTCCTCCAGCCATCGCCGCCTTAGCGACTGCAGCAGCTACAGCCGGTGCAACGCGCGGATCAAATGCGCGGGGAATGATGTAGTCGCTGGCCAGTTCGGAGTCTTGGACCAGACCGGCTATGGCGTACGCAGCCGCCACTTTCATGTCTTCCGTGATACTGGTTGCGCGAGTATCCAGTGCACCGCGGAAAATACCCGGGAAGGCCAAGACGTTGTTGATTTGATTCGGATAATCGGAACGCCCGGTGCCGACAATTTTCGCTCCGAGCGCCAGAGCCTCTTCCGGATGAATCTCAGGGTCCGGATTGGCCATGGCGAAAATAATCGGGTCGGTATTCATGGACCGAACCATTTCGCCCGTCAGAGCGCCCGCCACCGATACGCCGACAAATACGTCCGCTCCGACAATCACTTCTTCAAGTGTACCGGAGACCTTGTCGAGGTTGGTATTCTTTGCGATTACGTTCTTGACCGCGTTCATTCCCACAGTCCGTCCTTCGTAAATAGCGCCTTTGGTGTCGCACATAATGACGTTTTTGACGCCCGCAGAAAGCAGCAGCTTCACGGTGGCAATCCCTGCTGCCCCCGCCCCGTTCGCGACCACCTTGATGTCTTGAATGCGTTTGCCCGTCACTTTGAGTGCGTTGATCAGGCCAGCCAGCGTTACGATTGCCGTTCCGTGCTGGTCATCGTGAAATACAGGGATGTTCATGGCGGATTTCAGGCGTTCTTCGATTTCAAAACAAGCCGGTGCCGCAATATCTTCCAAATTGATTCCGCCAAATTGTGGCTCAAGCAATTTGACCGATTCCACGAGTTGATCGACATTTTCGGTATCCAGACAAATCGGAAAAGCGTCGACTCCTGCAAACGCCTTGAACAACACCGCCTTGCCTTCCATAACCGGAATAGAGGCGCTCGCTCCAATGTTGCCGAGCCCTAAAACCGCGGTTCCATTGGTAACCACCGCAACCAAATTGCTTTTTGCGGTGTACTCATACGCTTTTTCCTTATTCGAGTAGATCTCCTTGCATGGCTCTGCCACGCCAGGGGAGTAAGCCAAAGTCAGGTCCTTGGCCGTTTCCACTTTAACCTTCGGTTGCAAAGCGAGTTTCCCACGATTCTGACGGTGCAGTTCAAGTGCTTCATCCCGCAGGGACACGAGTAACCTCTCCTTTTTGGCCCAACGCCACAGGCGAAAATGAATTAATGGAATTATAACACGTTTTTTGCAGTACAACCGTGACGATTTCGTGCCGTTCGTTGAAGCAGCACAAATCGTTTACCCCTGGGGATATAACGCAACTTAAGTCGATGAATCACCGTTGACCATTTCACCCTCCGGACTCTCCGGAACCTCGTTGTCACCTTTGGCAGGAGCGCTAGAGTCGGCCCGCTGATAGGACTTTGCCTCGTGTTGATGCGCGATGCGGGCAGCCGCAGAAGCCGCCAGACTGGCGACAAGGTCGTCCAGAAAAACGTGGATATGTCCCCGGTCGTCGTTAAGCTTGCCAATGACGCCTAGCTTTGTCTTGTCCAAGTAGCCGAAATTCGTCAATCCAATAGAGCCGTATACGTTGGTTACGGCCAGTGCCAATACCTCATCCACCCCGTACAGAGGTTCGTCTTCGTCCATGATTGTCTGCAGCGGCTCAGGCAGCCGCCGTTCTTCAGCCATCACATCGAGCGCGATGCCGGTGAATACCGCGTGTTGAACTTCTCTTTTCTCAAGCACCCGAAGGACGCTCTCGCGGCATTCCCCGTGGGTTAATGAGGCGTGATAAGGCGCTTGAAGTTGATATACGATGACTGCAATATCGTCAATTTCGACGCCGCGCTGCTTGAGTTGGTCTACGACGAGTTGGCGCACAATCCATTCCTCCCCCGCATTCCACGGTACGCTGGACAGCCCGTTGTTATGACACACAAGGTTACAAGTCGTACGCCGTGGGACGATGAGTTAGTGCAAACCTGTGCCTGTTTGTTTGGGAAGCCGGCCCAGACGGACGTTTCCCAACCCCACGACCTCCTCGGCCAGTGCAATCAGTTCTGGAGACACCGCTACGCCCCAGGGTTCTCCCAGTAACCTCAGTTTACGCCGTTTGGTGTCGTAAAGTGCCACTTTGACTTCGCCAGGGTGTTGGCCCAATACCTGTTTCACCTGCCGCAATACTGCGGCCGCAGGGTCTCGCAAGCGAATGTACAACACCAACGGGCCGGCCTGGGCAGCAGAAGTGGCAGCAGTTGCGGGCAGCGAGTCCCTGACAGAGGGTCCAGTTGCCTCTCCCAATCCCAAGCCGCCCTGCCAGGACAAGCCGAGACCTTGAGCCTGCCTGCCTTCGTCCGCCGCCAGGTAGGCTTCGTTCAGAATCGACAACTTCGCTTCCGAACTCGCGTTATCCGGTAAAAATTCATCCAAGGCACCTGCGGCCAGCAGACTCTCGACGGCTTTGCGGTTACAGGCCCGGTTATTGACCCTTTCGAGAAAATCCACCAACGAACCAAACGGACGGTCCGCTCTGGCGGTGAATACGGCCTCGACTGCGCTTTTGCCGACGTTGCGGACAGCCATTAGCCCCGTGCGAATGGCCGTTTCCCCTTCCACAGTAAAAACGGCCTCGCTGTGAACCACAGAGGGGCCCAAGACGTCGACGCGGTGTTTTTTGGCATCCCGCACGTATTCCCCGACTTTTTGGCTGTCGGCCATCACCATGGTCAACAAGGCGGCAAAAAAGTCCGGAAGGTAGTTCGCCCGCAGATATGCCGTCCGGTACGCCAGTACCGCATAAGCGGCGGCATGGCTGCGGTTGAATCCGTAATCCGCGAACCGCACAATTAAATCGTAAACGTCATTGGCCGTGTCCGGACTGTAGCCATGCTCGACGCCGCCCTCGACAAACTGAGACCGCTGCGAGTCGAGTTCCTCCCGCTTTTTCTTGCTGACTGCCCGCCTTAGCAAATCAGCCTGCCCGAGGGTAAAACCGGCCATCCGCGACGCAATCTGCATGATTTGCTCTTGATACACAATCACGCCGTACGTGTCCTTAAGAATGGGCTCAAGGTCGGGATGAGGGTAGTGAATCGCAGTCTTTCCGTGTTTGGCCGCAATGAAAACCGGAATGTTCTCCATGGGACCAGGACGATACAAGGAAATGACCGCAATGATGTCCTCGAAACTCGACGGGCGAAGGTTTTGAAGCACCCGTTTTACGCCGTTGGACTCCAACTGAAAGCAGCCGTTTGTCTCCCCCTTGGAAAGCATCTCAAAGGTTTTGCGATCCGTTTCGGAAACGGCTTTCCAATCGAACTTGCGGCGGTGGCGGCGCTCAATGGATGCGACGCAGTGATCGATGAGAGTCAGGGTCCTCAACCCCAAAAAGTCCATCTTAATGAGCCCCAGCCGTTCGATGTCTTCCATGGCAAATTGAGTCACGGGAGTCCCGTCGCTGCCGGGTTGGACAGGAACCAACTGCGATAGCTCGATTGGGGAGATCACGACTCCGGCCGCGTGAATGGAAGTGTGGCGTGGAAAGCCCTCCAATCCCTGTGCGGTTTGCCACAATCGCTTGAGGTCAGGATTTGTATCGAGGAGGTCGCGAATGCCCGGTGTTTCTTTTTGCGCGCGTTCCAGAGTGACCCCCGGGTACGAAGGGATCAGTTTTGCCAACCTGTCTACCAGTTTTGCGTCGATTTGCAGCACCCGCCCCGCGTCGCGAATGGCAGCCCGCGCTGCAAGCGTGCCAAAGGTGCCAATTTGAGCCACGTGTTCACGACCATAACGCTCCACCACGTACTGAATGACTTCTCCTCGGCGCTCGTATTCAAAATCCGTGTCGATATCTGGCCAGGAAACCCGCTCGGGATTGAGAAAACGTTCAAACAAAAGGCGGTGCCTGAGCGGATCGACATCCGTAATGCGCAGTGCGTAGGCCACCAAGCTGCCCGCTGCCGAACCCCGCCCCGGCCCGGTCGAAATCTTGCTGCGGTGCGCAAAGCGTATAAAGTCTGCGACCACCAGGAAGTAGTCGGCAAAGTCCAGCCCGTTGATGATCTGGAGTTCATAATCCAACCGTTCGCGAACGGCCGCCGTAATTTGTCCATATCTTTGCACGGCGCCAGCCTCAGCCGCCCGGCGCAAGACCTCACTGGAAGGTTCGCCATGCGGCGTCGGATACTTGGGCAAAAGGGTTTGCCCCAAAGGAAGTTCCAAGTTGCAGCGTTCGGCCAGGAGAACCGCATTTTCAACAGCCTCCGGGAGTTTTGAGAACCGACGCGCCATCTCCTCCGGACTCGCCAACGTGTAACGGTCGCCTTTGAGCAGTTTGACTTCAGAGCCGCCTTCAATCTGCGCTAACACCCGCTGCACGTCCGCATCTTCCGGATTCAGGTAATGCGCATCGTTGGTCGCTGCCAAAGGGATCTGCTTGTCTCTCGCCCACTTAACCAACGCCGGCAAGCCGCGGCGCTCTTCCACCAAGCCGTGGTCTTGAACGTCTACGTACAAATGTGTGCTTGGCCAGGCGTCCAACCACTGCTGCAGCCACGTCTGGGCCTCAGCTCCCTGGTTGGCCGAAAACAGCTCCAGTACCTTGGACTCTCCTCCGCCGATGAGGGCGAACAGTCCGCGGCAATGCGACCGCAATTCGGAAAACGTCACAAAAGGATACCGCATCCGCTCGTGCGCCAGCGTCACAAGTTTGACCAGGTTTTGATAACCCGTATAGTCTTCAGCCAACAATACGGCCGTATCGACTCCAGGGTGGTTGGGCCGACGGCTGGTGAGCTCGCCGTTGTCCTCGTCTTTCGCCACAGTCAACTGAACACCGACAATCGGCTTAATGCCCGCTGCCTTGGCTTGTCGGTAAAAAGACACGGCCCCGTACAGCGCGTGGGTATCCGTAATGGCCAATGCGGACATCCCCATCCGGACTGCCGCGGCCACGGCATCGCCAATCCGAAGCGCGCCTTGTAACAGCGAATACTCGGAGTGTACGTGCAGATGAACAAATTCAGGCACGCTCATCACCTCTCCAACAGCTGAGTGGTCATCAGGGCCTTTCCCGCCTGGCTCCCGCCTTCGTAGACTTCCACATCCAATTTGGCGAACCGGCGGCCAAAGTTGAGGATGCGCGCCTTCACTTCAATTTTAGAATCCACGGAAATGGGCTTTAAAAAGTACAGGGTGAGGTTATCGACCACCATGTCGACTTTGCGATTGCGCTGCAAGCACAAGACACCCGCCGATTCCATCAACGTGGTCAGCGGTCCCACCGCCAGGGTCCCGACCGAGCCGGTCATCGGCGGTGTCACTTCACCAATTAACGACAGGGATTGGTCGTCGTTGTGAACCTCGTCAAACCCCTGGAGAACACCGCGTTCGAGCGTTTCCCCAACCTGCGGCTGGCGGTAAGTGGTCTGCATGGCCTTGATGACGTCCTGGCGACTGATGACGCCGGCAAGTTTTTTGTTATTGACCACAGGCAGCATTTCTATGCCTTCCCAAATCATCCGGTGCGCGGCCGACGCAATCGGCGTCTTCAAAGATACAGAGATGACCTGTCTGGACATGTGCTGCTCAATCGGCTCTGCCCCCGATACCTCCGACACATCGCGAGCGGTAAGGATACCGACCAACCGGTCCTGGTCATCCACCACAGGAACCCGTGCATGTCCAAACTGCTCCACAAGCTGCAGGTAATCTTTAACCGTTTGCGCCCGGTTGACGGTGACCAATTCGCTATTGGTCATGACATCTTCGACCAGGATGATGTCCTTTTTAATTAAGCGGTCGTAAATGGCCCGGTTAATGAGTGCTGCCGTGGTGAAGGTGTCGTAGGTACAGGAGATGAGGGGCAAAGCCAATTCATCTGCCAGCTTTTGGACGACGTCTGAAACGTCAAATCCTCCCGTGATGAGAACCGCAGCCCCGTGTTCGAGAGACATGCGCTGCACCTGCTCGCGGTTCCCGACAATCATCAAGCTGCCGGGCTCGACGTACTTCGTGGCGGCTTCCATCTGCATGGCGCCAATGACAAATCGATGGAGCGTTTTGTGCAGTCCATCGCGGCCGCCCAGTACGGTTCCGTCTACAATGTTGACGACCTCAGCAAAAGTCAGCCGTTCGATGTTTTTCTTTTGCTGCCGTTCGATCCGAACCGTTCCAATGCGGTCGATGGCGCTGACCAGCCCCTGCAGTTCCGCGTCTTTAATCGCCCGATAGGCTGTCCCTTCACTGACCTGCAGGTCCCGGGCGATGCCTCGGACGGAGATTCGCGTGCCTACAGAGAGCGATTCAATGTATTCGAGAATTTGTTCGTGTTTGGTCGCCACTAAAACCCGTCCCCCATGACTGTCCTTTCGGCTATTATACCATGGAAAAAAGGGGTGGACGGACAGGCCCTTAACCGACCGAGACGCGGAGGAAACCCGCCGTTTAAAAACGGATTGCCAGGAGGTTCGCCTCGACAGAATTTGAGGTAAACTGTAGGCGACCACTCAGAACAGCAGAGGAGGATCTGTGTGAAAAATTTCAAGGTTCCCCCGCACCTCGAACCCAAGGCACTGTCGAGGCCGACCAACCATGGGTGGGTATCCTATGGATTTCGGATTCTCGTCGTACTCCTCGGCGACTTTATTGGTGCGGTCGCATTGAACAATTTTCTGGTTCCGGCGCACATCCTGGCTGGCGGGATTACGGGTATTGCGCAGCTTTTGCACCACATATGGGTCGTGCTTCCCATCGGCACGCTCTACTTTGTGTTCAACATCCCCTTGTTTCTCGTTGGGTACCGCTTTTTAGGCAAACGCTTCGTACTTCTCACAGGAGTGGGAATCGTCGGGTTCTCGGCATTTACGGACCTCATACATATTCGCTTTATTCCCGTCCACGACCCGCTGCTCATCAGTTTGTACGGCGGTGTTCTCAGCGGGATCTCGTCCGGCATCGTCATCAGGGTGGGCGGCTCCATGGGCGGCACCGACATTCTCGGATTGGTTTTCAACCGCCTGTTTAACAAAAACTTTGCCGCCATGTCGTTTGCGATCAACGTCGCCATCGTCTTGGTATCAATGACCGTTTTTGGCGTCGCGGCCGGAATGTACACCCTCGTGTCGATGTTTGCCGCGTCGCGGGTCGTCAATGCCCTGATGCACTACCAACAGCGAAAAACCGCGCTGATTGTCAGCACGCACTGCAACGAAATCTCCCAGTTGATTGGAGAGCGGTTGGGCCGCGGGAGCACCTTGCTCAACGCCTCAGGCACCTACACCAACTCTTCCGTCGGCGTGCTGATGTGCGCCTTGACTCACCTGGAAGTGACGGAATTGAAACTGCTCGCCACCTCCATCGACAAAAACGTGTTTATCACGGTCTTAGACACCACAGAAGTGGTTGGACGGTTCCGGCACCTGTCGGTTTAAGCGGCCGATGGGGCTTTGCAACTCTAGTACCTGTTTAAAATGAGAGATTCGTGTCGATAACTTGAATAACGTGGATTGAACACCAAAGAGTGACCATTTCTCGTTTTAGAGGAGGTACTAGGTTGAGGCAAATCCCATCGACTTTGGTTCTTTCGGCATTGCTTATTGTTTTTGCCGAATGGCCCACCGTCCAAAGCTGGGCCGATGTCACCGTCATGCACCACTACTTCGTGCACACCCTGTATCTGTTGGCAGGAGGTTTGTTCGGGTTGCAAACCGCGTGGTGGCTGCACCAACCAGCAGCAGTGCAAACCCTTGAGGAAGGGGTGAGTTCGTGAAACGGTCTTCCGCGAAAGCTTATGTTATGGCTTACCTCGGCGTCATTTTGTTGATTGTCGGGTTCTATCCCGGGCTGCCGGCCGAATTGGATCACGTCCGGTTTTTGCACGCTCTCTGGCACGTATGGCTGTTTGTCGGCGCTGCACTGCTGATTTACGGACTCGAAACCCTGCGTCAAATGGCTCGCAGACATCGCCGCATGACCAGCTAACCAGCCAGCGAAACCCAACTCCCAGCGCTTCAATAACGGCTTCTTCATCCGCTTTTGCTCCGCCGCATCGCATGGTTCTTATTGGAGCGCGGGAGGTTGGGATTCAAACACGGCAGTAAGGCATCACCAGCCGCTTCAACCCTGTTTGCAGCATGTCAGCTACGCACCATGTCAGCGTTCCGTGGATGCCGAAGTCAGCCGTACGAACTCGCGAACCGCCTGTTGAGGGCTTTGCGCACTCATCACAGCAGATACGACGGCTACACCGCAGGCTCCAGCTGCAAGGGGCTCTGCCGCATTGGCCGCCGTGATCCCGCCGATGGCCACGACGGGGATTCTGACCGCCTGGACAATTTCCCTCAACCCAGAAAGACCGGTGTAGCCAGCGTCTGGTTTCGACAGGGTAGTATAGACCGCCCCAACACCTAGGTAGTCTGCTCCAGATTGTTCCGCTTCCACCGCCTCTTGTACGGTTTCCGCCGAGACTCCAATAATCTTATCGGGCCCAAGTAAGCTTCTGGCATCGCTGATGTTCATGTCATCCTGGCCGATATGCACGCCGTCCGCATCGACGACATATGCGACGTCCACCCGGTCGTTGACAAAAAACAGGACTCCGCGTTCCCGGGTCAACCGTCGGATGGATTTACCCAACTCTACGAACCGCCGGCCGAGTTCCTGTTTTCTCCGCAGTTGAATCGCCGTGGCTCCGCCCACAATGGCGGCGTCCAAAATGGGCAAAAGCTCTTCCCCGTTGTCTCGTTCGTCGGTCACCACGTACACTTTCAATTGCTTTGCGAGCCGCTCTTTGTCAATCATGGCTCCCAGACTCCACCACCGCGACATTAGCCCGCTCGTTGACGTACGAGCCATCCAAATGGTACAAAGCGTCAAACAGCGCGGCTTGGAATGTCCCGGGTCCCTGCGCGCGCGCAGCGGCAAGTTCTCCCGCAACGTTGTAGCAAGTCAACGCCGAGATGCTGGCCAATGCGCGGCTGGTTACATCCGCATCCCGTCCCGCCACGCCCACAAAAGCTCCCAACAGAGCGGTCGCCATGCACCCAGACCCCGTGATGGCCGCCAAGAGAGGATGCCCGTTTTTCAAAGCCCAGACCGTCGTGCCATCGGTGACGTAATCGGTCTCTCCCGTAGCAATGACGACGCAGCGGTGCTCTTTTGCATACGCGCGCATCGCGAGCGGCAAGTTCGCACCGGCTCCTGTGGAATCCACACCTTTAACCGCGCCCCCCGCGTTCAGCATGACGCTGATCTCTCCAGCGTTGCCCCGGAGCACAGCAAGTTCGAGGTTCTCGGTCACAGCCTTCGCAACTTGGTTGCGGTACGGCGTCGCGCCGACCCCGACCGGGTCGAACACCACGGGTACCCCAACCTGGTTGGCCGCCTGACCGGCGATGGTCATGGCCTCGACAACGCGATCGTCCAAAGTTCCCATGTTCAACGCCAAACCGCTTGCAATCCTGGCCATATCGCCGACTTCTTCTTTGGCGTAAGCCATGACGGGCGACGCCCCGATGGCGAGCAAGGCGTTGGCCGCGATGTTGGTCACGACAAGATTCGTAATGTTGTGCACCAAAGGCCTTTGTTCCCGCACTTTGTCAAGCCAAACAGCTGCATCGATCTTCGTAGTCATTATCCTCGTCTCCCTTTTTGCAACTGCCACGCGTTCGATTCCCACCGGTACGCGCCCTTTGTTTCCACGACAGCAGACCACTTCGGGCGTTGCGAGTGGTCCGTCGGCCCATGTCCGGCACCGACGTCCCAGTCCTTAGCCCCTAAAATGGCTTCGTAAATAAACGACTTGGCAACGGCTATGGCGCCCAGCGGCGGGATTCCCCGGGCCAAGGAAGCTGCAATCGCAGATGAAAACGTGCAGCCCGTTCCGTGAGTTTTCCGGCTTTGCACCCGTGGAGTCACAAAATACGAAAAATCTTTGCCATCGAAAACGACGTCCGCTGCCGATCCCGCCGTTTCCAGTTCGGGCCAAGGGGCGTCTTTCAGCCACTGTTCTTGAGCATGCCCGCCCTTGATGACGACTGTGCGCGCTCCCATGGCAGACAGGTCTTGCGCGGCTTTGTGACAATCCGCAAAAGATTGGATGCGGTATCCGCACAGAACCTCTGCCTCCGGAATATTCGGCGTCAACACAGTCGCCAACGGAAGCAGCGACTGCTGTATGGTATGTACGGCGTCTTCATCAAGCAGGGATTCACCGCCCTTGGCAATCATCACAGGATCCACCACAAGATTGGAAACCCCTTTGTTCTTGAGCATCGACGCCACCGTCTCGATAATGGCCGAGCTGCCAAGCATTCCAGTCTTCGCCGCGTCACAGCCCAAGTCGTCGAGCACAGACGAGAGTTGCAGCTTCACAAAATCAGGGTCTACGTACTGAACTCCTTGCACACCAACCGTGTTTTGCGCGGTCAATCCCGCAATGGCAGACATCCCGTAGACGTCAAACGCGGCAAATGTCTTGAGGTCGGCTTGAATTCCCGCACCCCCGCCGCTGTCCGACCCGGCGATGGTCAGCGCTCTGGCGACGTGGCTGTCGCGTCCTATATACATAAAGCCCCCTCCTAGATGCCTTACCCTTTGATGCCTTACCCTTTGATGCCTTACCCTTTGATGCCTGACCTATGGATGCATTACCCTTTGTTGATGCCTGACCTTTTTGATACCTGACCTATGGAGGCATTCCCCTTTGAAGCCATACCCCTTGGATTCGCAGGTGCCTTCCTTGACTCACAATGGATGCTAAAGATTACTGGGCAAACAAGTCTGAAGACAAGTACCGTTCCCCGGTATCGGGCGCCAGGCATAACACCCTGCCTGTCGACGGGAGTTTTTTCGCGATCTCGACTGCAAAGTGAGCCGATGCAGCCGCAGAAGCGCCAACAAGGATGCCTTCTTCGGAAGCCAGCCTGCGGGCCATGACCTGCGCATCGCCGTCTTGGATGTGCAGCAGTTCGTCGTATACCTTCCTATTGAGGACCTGGGGAACGAACCCTGGACCTGTTCCCGGGATTTTATGGGGGCCGGGCTTGCCGCCTGCCAGCACCGGAGAACCAGCGGGTTCCACGACGTAGATTTTGAGACCGGGAATTTTTTGCTTCAGAACCTCTCCCGTACCTGTTACGGTCCCGCCAGTGCCTGCGGTGAGAACGAAGGCATCGAGCCGGCCTTCAAAGGCGTGGTAGATTTCCAACGCCGTTGTATTGCGATGAGCATCGGGATTCGCGGGGTTTTCAAACTGCATCGGAATAAAACTGCCCGGAAGCGTCGCAGCCAGCCGTTTGGCTTCGTCGATGGCCCCTTGCATCCCCAGATGGGAAGGAGTGAGGTGGACCGCAGCGCCATAAGCCTTCAGCAGCTTCACTCGCTCTTCAGTGGCATTGTCCGGCATCGTAATGACGCAGGTGTACCCTCTAGCGGCGCACACCATGGCCAAACCGATTCCCGTATTCCCAGAGGTCGGCTCAATGATGGTGCTCCCAGAACCAATGATGCCTTGTTCCTCTGCCCGTTCAATCATTTTTAAGGCGGGCCTGTCCTTTACGCTCCCGCCGGGATTGAACGATTCCAACTTGATATACACCTTGGCGCCGTTCGCATCCGGGATGCGATTCAATTGCACAATTGGGGTATCTCCAATTAGGTCTAAAATCGATTTATAAATAGACACTCATTCCCCTCATTTCCGTCAGAGTTTCTGGTCCCATATTAATCCTATCCCATCGGTAAACGCAAAATAAACAGCCTGAAAAGCCGCCCGTCGCGGCCATTTTCGGCTGCCTGCGCGTTTTGCCCCCCATGCGGCCACACTCTCGTCACACCTTCAAATGGCGTTCAATTTCCTGTGCCCGTTCATCGTCCGAGCAGATGAACAGCAAGGTATCGTCTCCGGCAATCGTACCCAGCAGTCCGGCGATGTCGATGCTGTCGATCATGGCACCAATCGAATGGGCGTTTCCAGGGAGAACTTTCAAAACCACCAAGTTCTTCGCCCGGACCAAAGACACGAAGACATCGGCTAATTTGCGACGCACCGTATCCAGCGAAACAGCTTGAGCACTCATTGGGATCGCGTACTTGTAGCGCCCGCTGGCCCCTACCACCTTGATGAGCTGCAACTCTTTGATGTCTCTGGAAATAGTGGCTTGGGTCACCGCAAATCCGGATTCCTCC
Source organism: Alicyclobacillus tolerans (assembly GCF_021739485.1). GTDB lineage: Bacteria > Bacillota > Bacilli > Alicyclobacillales > Alicyclobacillaceae > Alicyclobacillus_K > Alicyclobacillus_K tolerans_A. The sequence continues at coordinate 51,025 of NZ_JAJFNK010000020.1, read as the reverse complement.
AGAGCCTTGACCAGCTCTTCCTGAGTCTCAATTTCTCGCTGACTGACGATCTCTTTGATTCGCATGTGCCTTTGCTCTTTTACTGAAAACCCTTCGGTCAATGGGTTCACCCTTCCTTTGAAAGCGGCCGAGTTACTTTGAAAAACCAATTCTTGTCCAGCGCCATTTACTGGGTAATCCAACTTCCCTTGGAGAGCGGCCAAATCACAGCATCCGCCCTGCCGATAATCGCTGAGCGAGCCACGTATTTGTGCACCCAGAAGCGACTGTCGTCAGAAATGTTGCGGTTGTCGCCCAACATGAAATAGTGGCCTGCAGGAACGTGGTAAGGGCCGAAAACCCCTTTTGTCGTATGAACCAGGTAAGGCTCACTGAGCACTTTACCGTTGATGTAGACGTGATCGTTGTGAATCGTCACAGTGTCCCCGGGCATTCCAATGACCCGCTTGACGAAAATCCGAGCCGGATCGTCCGGAAAGTGAAACAACACCACTTCGCCGCGGTGAATCGGAGCCGTTTCGGTTGCGACGTGGTCCACGAGTATGTAGCATGGGTTCGGGATTGTCGGCGCCATCGAGGCGGTTGGAACACTCGCCACACTAATGACAAAGCGCATAATGAGTTTTGCTACAAGGACACCCACTGCAATCGGCCACAACCATTCCCAAATTGCGCGCAGGGTACCCTTTTTGGGGCGGGAGTTTTCCATACCTTCACCTCGGTCTAAATTGGTCGTTTTGGCCCGCACAACCTTCAACGAAAATTCGCCGCAACGATATGCAGCCACAACCCGAAATCCAATACAACAAGTCCAGTATGCCTAAATTCACCGCTGAATTCCACTCGAAACAATCCAAACCAAAAGCTCTCCTAGGACGATTCGGCTGGAGATGGAACCCCTTTGGCTGGAGCAGAGCCACGCCTGCACTGTCCTGCAGCCCCTCATCGCAACATGGTACAATATCCTTGCTGTAGTTAGGAGGGCAGATAGGCAGGAGGGGTGCTGGATTGTCAGAGATAGGCGGTGTGGCTGCGCGGCAGATCCTGCATATCGATATGAACGCCTTTTACTGTTCCTGTCATGCCGCTGCCGAACCGGGTAAATACAAAGGAAAACCTACAGCCGTTGCGGGAAGTCCGGAGACGAGGCACGGGGTTGTCGTCACCGCCAGTTACGAAGCCAGGCGGCGCGGAGTCCGTGCGACCATGACGGTTCCTGAAGCCAAGAAAGCCTGCAGGGAACTGATTTTGATAAACCCCGACTTCGACCTGTACCGGCGCTTTTCCAAGCGGGTGTTTGCCTTGATTCGGGAGTATACGCCAGACGTTGAGATATTCAGTATCGACGAGTGCTTCGCAGATATAACCAAGAGTTTGAGGCTGGGTTCTCCACGCACAATTGCCACGGCGTTGCAGCACCGGATCTTGGAGGAAATCGGACTTCCTTGCTCGGTAGGAATTGCACCAAATAAGTTTTTGGCGAAAATGGCAAGCGATTTTCAAAAACCCATGGGCATCACTGAAATCGCACTCGACGACGTGCCGTCTAAACTGTGGCCATTGCCGGTGGAAGCTCTGTTTGGCATCGGCGAAAAAACGGCTCAGCGACTGAACCGGCTAGGGATAAGAACAGCAGAAGACCTTGCCCATACGAACGTCGAGCGCTTGGTGCGAACGTTCGGCAAACGGGCTTACGACATGTGGCAGCATGCTTGGGGTAAAGACGATTCTCCGGTCTGCAGCCAGCCGGAACCCATGAAGAGCATCGGACACTCCCTGACCCTGCCGAAGGATGTTGACAACCTTGAAGAACTGTACACGGTACTGATGAACTTGTGCGACCAAGTCGGTCGCCGGCTGCGGCGCCACGGCATGCAGGGGAAAACTGTTCAAATCACCATGCGCTACACCAGCCGGAAAACCGTCACGAGAGCCCGGACTTTGTCTGCGGCGACGGATTTGACGGAAGAAATTTACCAGTGCGCCAGGTCCCTGCTGAAAGAACATAAGCCAGCCGGGGTCAAACTTCGATTGATTGGCGTTACGGTCTCACAGCTTCGAGCTCCTAGGCTCCAGCGTGCCGATACTGCTGGGATGCAGAGCGGGCAGGAATCCCTGGAGCACTCGTTAAATGGCCAACCGCCGAACCCCCCTGCGCTGCCCGCCGACTTTGTGGAAAGCGGTGAAGACGCGGGCGACTCTATACAGCTTTCCCTGTTTGACGGAGTCTCTTCGTCGGCGAATCGTTTAAACACCGCGTCCAGCCTGTCCAGTCAACGGAGTTCCCACGGAGAATCGTTTCGCCCTCCCGTCGATGCAGCCTCAGTTGGAACTGCTGGTGCCAACGGGATCGCTGATGCGGCCAACCTCGAAAAACTCAAGAGGTTGACTCAGGCCACTGATGAACTGCGAAACAAGTACGGGGAGAACATTGTCGTTCGGGGACGCATGCTGATTCAACACGTGAGCAACCAACTCCGCGACCACAAAGCGCGAGGGACTTCACTGCAAAAAGACACCCTGAGGGACTAGGTGTTTAGAACGAAACAAGTTCCGTTCAGAGGATCGATTAAAGGAGGCGTTGTTGCCATGGAGTTTATGGACGGGGCCATTGACCCGGTTGGAACTATCCTCATGTGCTTAGTGCTTGCATTCGGTGTCATATGGTGGGCAGGAAGAGGTTCTAATAAAAGTGAAACGAAAAAGGACAAGTGAACTCGCCAATCCGAAGGCCTCAAGTCAAAAGGCCTCAAGTCAAAAGGCCTCAAGTCAAAAAGCCCCAAGAGCCCAAGGCCCAAGGTCCCAAGCTGCAGACAGCTTTCGGGAAACCATTGGGCCTGGCCGCAGGTATGCGCTCAGCGGGTGGAACACCCGCTTGGCAGTTTGAAAATCAGTGCGCGCGGCGGCGCTGAACGCGCTGCTCCTGAACGGCCTCGCCGCGGGGCTTAGTTCCGCCCTTTTCCTCAAGCATCCGGCTTCGCTCTTTATCCGCTCCCACCAAAAAGTACAGATTCGCAGAAACAGCCAGTACCGCGAACAAAATCCAAAGCGTTGAGAACGTTCCGGCAAGACCTGGGCTTAACGCCGGAAGTTTGGGAACGGCGTAGACCGAAAGTGCCAAAATGGTGCATAGGTAAATAAACGACCTGCTTCTTGGATTGGGTTTCGGAGCCATGTTTCGACGCACTAAAAAAACCTCCCTCGCTAACCTGTCCACTACTCCAATGTATGAAAGCAAGTGGACCACCTTGCTTGCAGTTTTGAAAAAATTTGCTCACAACTTATGGTGAATAGGAAGCCAGACCTTGCACACCCTAAATCACGACTTGATCAAGCTAATTTGGAGGGGTGCTTATATGGATATGCATGTACTCGAAAACTTCGACCGATGGAAAGAATTCCTTGGCGAACAGGTCGACAAGGCACAGGCCATGGGGATGTCAAACGACCGGATTGCCGATGTCGCCACCAAAATGGGGCACTTTTTGTCCGACAAAGTCGACCCGAAAAACGCCCAGGAACGCCTGCTGAAACAGATGTGGGACATTAGCGACGAGAACGAGCAAAGAACCATTGCAGGAATTATGGTTCGCATGGCGGACAAAGCCCACTGACGAACAACTGAACAACGCAAAAGGAGCTGTCCTTCACGGTCGATGGTCGTGAAGGACAGCTCCTCTTTTTTCCTTCCTTGCCGTTTGCACGGCTTACCGGCTGTTACACCTCGTAAGATTGTCCAACGGACAGCACAACTGCGTGCAGGCCCTTGCCTTCCAAGTCCGCTGCGAACTTGCTGGCGTCTTGTTTAATCAAGTCGAACGTATTGTAGTGCATCGGGATGGTGGCCTTGGCGTGAACCCACTGGGCCGCCAACAAAGCGTCTTCCGGGCCCATCGTAAAGTTGTCGCCAATCGGCAACGCGGCTGCGTCGATCTCGTTGTACTCACCGATGATTTTCATATCCCCGAACAATCCGGTGTCGCCTGCATGGTAGAACGTCTTTTGACCCATTGTAATCAAAAAGCCGCAAGGATTGCCGGCGTACTCCATGTGATCGCCAGCCTCGATCCCCGACCCGTGGAATGCCAGTGTCAGCTTCACCTTGCCAAACTCAAACACGTGGCTGCCGCCCAAATGCATCGGATGTGCCTTAAAGCCTTTATGGGCAAAGTGCATGGCGAGTTCGAAGGGGGCGACGATGGTGGCGTCATTCGCTTTGGCGATGGCTTCGGTGTCTCCAACGTGATCGCCGTGGCCGTGCGACAGCAAAATCGCGTCAACCTTGACCTTATCCGGCGTCAGGTCCGCTCCGGGATTGCCGCTGAGAAACGGGTCGATAATAATCGCGTGGTTTGCATCCTCTACAGTAAAACAAGCGTGGCCATGGTACGTGATTTTCATCCAATTACCTCCCTTATTCCGAACCTCGTTTGACACCCGTAAACTTGCTGGCTAACGGATGCTCCAAAAGAAGGTCCTCAGTAGTTTTGGTCAAAATCCCTTGAATGTCCCACAACAGTCCTTCGAGCTGGCGCTCGGCCTCAATGTACGCCTTGGCATCGCCGTTGAGCATTACAGTCTCCAAAAGTTGAGCCAAGTCTTGTTTCTCGATGTCCGAAACCACTTCTCCGGCAATTTGCCGTTGGCCGAGTTCCCATTGACGTTTGCGGTAATCCTGAACCATGTTGAATGTCGCCGGATCCTGCTCGATTTTTTCTTTCGCTGCGAGCAAAGCGGCTCCGGCCTCTGAACTGCGCAGCGCCTTCGCCAGTTCATGGGCCTTGTCGTAGGGATTCACTTGACGCCTCCCCCCAATCGTACCAAAAGTTCCCGCTTTGTGCTTTGCCAAGCGAGTATCAGACGCTTTGACCGTTCCTTAAGACAGCATCTATACTATTCATACGAGGAGGTTTGGCCCATGTCAAGCGGCACCACCATTTACGAATTGGCCGGCGGAGCGAAGGGGTTCGAGGACCTCGTGACGGCGTTTTACGAGTGCGTTTCGCAAAATCCGGATTTAAGTCCGCTGTTTCCGCAGGATTTTACGGAAATCCGGCAAAAACAGTATGAGTTTCTGACGCAGTTTTTTGGAGGTCCAGCGCTGTATTCTGAACGGCGCGGCGCTCCGATGCTTAGAGCCCGCCACATGCCGTTTCCCATTACGCCCAAACGCGTCGAGGCCTGGCTCGGCTGCATGTCCCATGCCATGGACACTGTGGGTTTAGACGGACAACTGCGTGACTTTATGTTTGAAAGGTTGACGTTGACGGCCCACCATATGATGAACACACCGGAGCCCGGAGAGGAATTGCCACGCCCACTCTTGATTAAGCCGGACGAACGCAAAGGTCCTCCCGGCAATCGCAGCGCAAAAGTGTAAGGAGGTAAACACCGATGTCCGTCGGATCGCGCCTTGTTGAACTTCGCAAAGAACGAGGGTGGACGCAATCAAAATTAGCCGAGATGGCACACCTCAGTGCGAGTGCCATCGCCATGTACGAAACCAATCGGCGAACGCCAGACCCGGCCGCCCTCGGCAAGCTGAGCAAAGCGCTAGGTGTCCCAAAAAACGCATTCGCTTCGGACAGTCCGGAAGTTGACAGTCTGGAAGCGGGCGGTCTGAACGTTCCCAGCAAACCCGCGCCGGATGCAGCACCCGCTGCAGCACCGGTTATTCCTGCACAGGTGCCTGAAACTCACGTCGACGAAGACACCGCAAAGGTGACCACTCTCGCCCTGACCCGAGAAGAAGCCAGGGTGATTTTGTTTTTGCGCATGCACCCAGAGTGCACGGGTTTTATGGAAAGTTATGTACTCGCCAGCGCCAGCAAGAGAAAGCAGCTAGAGGACACTCTGCGTTTGTTGAACCAATTCCAAAAATAAAAAACGGCCTCGGCACCTTGAACCAAGGCGCCAGCAGCCACATTTTCCAAGTCGTATTTCAATTCGCTTTTTCAATCACTATGTTCCAATCGTACCCTGAACGCGCGATCGGCTGTTTATGGACGTACGCGGTACCGAATTGGATCGGTGTACCCAGCCTCGGCAAATCCCTTCAGCCGCAGCCGGCAACTGTCACATTCCCCGCAAGCCTCTTCGCCGCCTTGATAGCATGAGGTCGTCAGTTCATACGGTACGGACAGCTCCATTCCCTTGCGGATAATCTGAGCCTTGGTCAGGTGAAGAAGCGGCGTCTGAATCTCGACACCGCGTCCCTCAACACCCGCCTTTGTTCCCGCTGTAATGGCGGATTGAACCCTTTCAATAAACTCCGGACGGCAGTCGGGGTAACCGCTGTAATCCAATGCGTTCACCCCGATGAAGATGGCCTGCGCCCCGATGACTTCCGCGTACGAACTGGCAATCGACAAAAACAACAGGTTCCGTCCAGGCACGTAGGTGATGGGGATGTCTTCCCCGATTCCGGACAACGGAACATCCAGATTCGGGTCCGTCAGTGCACTGCCGCCGATCTCCCGCAGAAATTGCAAATTCACAAAGCGGTGGTCAGCCACCTTGTAATGCTCCCCGACGCGCCTGGCGCAATGGAGTTCAATGCTGTGACGCTGCCCGTAGTCAAAGGTCACTGCATACAGTTCATAACCCTGGGCCTGAGCAATCCCCATGCACGTCGTAGAATCCAATCCACCGCTCAAAATGATAACTGCCTTCTTCATAACCTTTCCCCCCGTACAATTCAAAACTCCGTATCTATTAAATCCTGCGTTTTTCAAACGTTTGTACATTCGAGTCCCTTAATACCTGCTTGTGTAGTCGCGTCCCTTAACACCTACTTCTTTTTGCGATGACCGGTTCCAAGCACCTGTCCAAGCAAAGTATTACTGGTCGTGGTGTTTTGGGTCGGACTCCCGGTCGGTGCCGTGCCGGTTTGGTTCCCTGTGCCAGTGCCTGTTCCCGGGCTTGGCCCTTGCCCTGTAACGTTGCCCGCGCCTGGGATGTTACTTGTTCCTGGCACGTTTCCTGTGCCGTTGTCCGGCAGAGTTCCGGTCGCATTGTTCCCAGTCGATGGCAGTGCAGATGCTGGAACACGAATCGTCGTTGAAACGGCTGGACCCATGGCCGCTCCTGAGTTGGGAACCACTGCTTGGACGTAATAGGTATAGGTGCTCCCCGGACTTACAGACGCATCCTGATAGGTCGTTTGGCTGGTTTGGCCAAGCGGAACCAGCGAACCTGTCGCTTGTCCTGCGCTGTTCGGGCCGCCTTGCAAATTCTGACCTTGGCTTGCAGGGGCTCCTTGCGATCCCGGTGCGACCGCGTTCGTTTGACGGCTGAGTTGGAAGTTCGCCTGCCCGCTTAAGGCCGTTTGCCAATTTAACTGCACCGCATTGGTGGCCGGATCCCAGCTGGCCTGCAGTCCGGAGACCGGGTTTTGCTGCTGCGGCTGTGTCGGCTGCGGCTGTGCAGGGAGCGGAGGTGCCGGGAATTGAGACGGCGTCTTCCCGGCTTCCGATTGCTGCGTGATGTCCGCAAAAATCTTCGCGACGTAGTTGCCCGGATACGGAGACCACATCAAGTGGTGCTGCGGATCGTGCGGAATGTCGTATCCCAGATACACTGAACCGACCATGTTGGGCGTGTAACCGTCAAACCAAACCCTCGAAACCCAGTTGGGGTGTGACCCGGTAATCCCCACATCGTACTGCACCGTCCCTGTCTTGCCTGCAACCGGCCATCCGGGAACGCGAGCCATCACGCCCGTCCCAATCGGACTTTGCACGACGTCTTGCATGATTTGCGTCATGGTCGTGGCCGTTTGCGCCGACATAATGCGCTTGGCGGCCATCTGATACTGGTAAATGGGCTGGCCGGCCTGATTGACCACCCGCGTAATTAAATGGGCTTGCATTTGCACACCTTGGTTGTCAAACGCCTCATAAGCCTGCGCCATTTCGAAGGGTGAAACGCCGTATTCCATACCGCCAATGGCCACGCTCAAGTGGGTGCGGTCGTAGTTGGTCAGCTGTAAACCGTCGTTCTCGGCAAACTGTGTTCCGGTCGGCAACCCGATTTGCTGCAGCAGCCAGACGGACGCCACGTTTTGAGAGGTCGTCAGCGCGTACTGAAGCGTCACTTTCTGCGGTGCATTCGGGTCGTCGTTGTGTGGAAAATACCCGCCAAAGTTGTGCGGCGTGTTGTCCAAAATGGAATTAGGACCGAACTGCCCGCTTTCGACTGCGGGTCCATACTCCATGACCGGTTTGATAGACGATCCAGGTTGACTCTGTACAAAAGCGCGATCGAGCCCCGTCGCCTGGTAATCCGCTTGGCGCGAACCCGCGGCACCGAGAATTCCCCCGGTCTTCGGATCGATAAATACGGCTCCGCCTTCCACCTGCTGGCCATTCATCGGAGGCGGAAAATCGCCCGGATTGGCGTCGTTCCAAAACACGGAGTTGACGGCGTTTTGCACCTGAGGGTCGACTGTGGTGTAGATCTTCAGTCCGCCCTGCAGAATTTCCTCGCGCGTCAAGATGTGGTTGCGTGCGGCCAAGTCGATTAAAAACTGCGTGAACAGAGGCTGCGTCGCAAACGCGTCCGTCGACGAAGTCTGGGTTGACGGATGCAACCCAAGCGGTTGTTTTTTGTCTGCAGCCGCTTGCTGCTGTGTGATGTACCCGTATTTCGCCATGTTGTCTAGAACAATATTGCGCCTTTTGAGTGCTGCGGCGGGATACTGCAACGGGTCGTATGCGCTCGGAGCTTGAGGCAATCCGGCCAGCAGAGCGGCTTGCGTCAGAGTCAGTTGACTGGGATGACGGCGAAGGTCAACGCTGAAATAGCGCATGGCTGCCTGCTCGACGCCTACGCTGTTTTCTCCGAGAAACACGCGGTTCAGATACATGGCTAGAATTTCTTGTTTCGTGAAATACCGGTTAATTTGCACTCCAAGTACAATCTGCTGGAACTTCCGCGTGAACGTCTTTTTGTCGTTCAAATAAACGATCTTGGCTAACTGTTCCTGTATAGTGCTTCCGCCTTGGGCAAGGCTTTGTGTCCACAAGTCAATAAACGCGGCGCGCAGCAATCCGCGTATGTCAATGCTGGAACTGTTCCAGAACGTGTGGTCCTCCGTGGCGACCACTGCGTTTTGGAGCACCGTTGGAATGTCGTTGTAAGGCAGGTCATCTGTCCCAGGGGCGTTGATGGTTGCAAACAACTTCCCGTCACTGCCATAGACCTGCGTGGGCCCAGAAGAGTTGTCCAGTTTCGAAGCGTCGAAAGGCGTCAGTTCAACAGCCGCCACAAATACCAAAGCGAAAAGAGCCGCTCCGGTTACGATGAGTCCTAATAAACGCAATGCGTACTTTCGCAAGCTTTTCACCTCACAAGCGCGTGCCAACGGAAGACCCTTGACTGGGACGCCCGCGGATCACCCACATAGTATACCTTGCCTATGACATAGTACGCGACAACCAATTGTAAGAATGGGGGTCCGATTTCCCACATTATAGAAAACCCGTTCTGGCAGACGTATCAAAAACACTTGGTGTCCCTGTTTCCAGACTGACATGGGGATGCGTTCTTGCGACAACAGGGCTGTCCCTGGGAGGTGGTACCCCTCCCAAAAGACAGCCCTGCCAGTCATAAACTCAAGCGCGATGTTGCATAAAATTCGGATGGAATTCAATGGGATTCAATGAAAGTGTTGCACTGGATTGAAGTAAAGCGTTCCAGGTTAGTTGGCTGGCTGCGCAACACCCTGCGCTAAACCTGTGACTTGTACCCCCAGCTGCTGAGCCAAGTTGTCGACGGGAACAAACAGCGCGCCGTTGACCGTCTTCATGTTGGCGCCCAAGTCGACTTGACTGCCGTCCACCGTGACGAAGCGTCCGTGCAGCGGCATCTGCACCAGGTGGCCGTTGTAGGTGAACCACACGCTGTGGCCGGCTTGGTGCCAGGTCGCGTCGAGCACTTCGGAAAGGTTGGAAAGAGCCATGTAGACTTTGCCGTTCTGGTTGAACGCCGCAGCCGCAGGACTGACGGGTTCGCCAGTGTTGGGGTCCAGGAACAGCTTTTGATTGGACGGACCCTGCGAGAAGTCGAACATGTTCATCAACGATCCCGTTTGAGCGTCTGCAGATTGGTCACCCAGGCGTCCGAGGTTCCAGTTGTCCTCGATGAAGCGCAGGATGGACGACTGAGACGTGAGCGAGTTGTCCACGAAGTTGTGGCGCGCATACGGCGAAATGACCAAGAGCGGGATGCGCGGTCCGAACCCGGCGCGGTCCAGGTATGTGCCCGGTGCCGGAGTACCTGCATTGCCAGGGCCGTCTAGGGCATCCGCCAACGGGTCGTTGGACTGGCGAACGATGGGTGGCATGACGTGATCGTACCAGCCGTCCGAATCGTCCCAGTTAATGATGACGGCGGTACTGCTCCATTCGGGGGTTTGTTCCAGCCGGTTAATCGTATTCACCAGGAACCTCTGCTCGTCGAGCGGTCCGGAGTATCCAGCGTGGCCGTCCTGGTACGCAGGAGCCTTCAGGAAGCTGACAGCCGGCATATTGCCTGCGTCAACCGCCTTCCAGAAGTCGCTCATGCCGTAGTTGTGGTTGGCCTGGTCGCCCTGGTGTCCAATCATGGCCGTTGACATCGGAGGCAAGTGGTTCGGATTCGCGGTCGACTGGTAGTATTGGAACGGATCGTGGTGCGGAATGTAGTCCGCCGTAGCCGGTGCCGGCGTCTCGGTGCCGTTTCCGACGGCTTGGTTTGTACGGGTTGGGTCGCTGAAACCGCCCTCAAACCAGCCCCAGGTAATGCCTTTGGCGTTCAGCAGGTTACCCACGTTTTGTCCGGTCATCGCAACGGTGGGTTTCTTCGAGTTGGACGCGCTGTCGTAGTACGGGTCAATATCGTTGAATAGCGTGTTGTTTTTGTCGAGCGTACCTGGGATGATAACGCCAGTCGTCGGATTGGGCTGAAGTTGAGTGCCGCCTTCTTTTTGCGGGGCGCTGTACCCGACGGCCCCGTGGGTCGTGCCGGCGACGAGGTTCAAAGCGCCCGGGGTCGACGGGCCGAAATTGGTGCCAAAAGAGTTGTCGTTGAGCGAAAAGTGCTGTGCGTAGTTCCACAGCGCGGTGACGGTATTGCCGTCGTAGTAATCCATGACCTCATTGGGGTTTCCATTTTTAAACGGCCAACTGGTGCCTGCAACGTCCTGTACGAACTGGTTCACCAATCCGCCGTTGTACGCTTTTTGCTCGGCCGTGTAACCGTGGTCCATGTCGTCGGTAATGGATTGATTGCGATCGAGGCGCTGAGGGTTGGCCAAGTTGGGATTATGGGTTAAAAGGGTGGAGTTCAGACCATTGACTGTCGGAGTTCCAGGCGTCGGGTAAAATGCGGGTTCTCCAGGAAGATTAGCGGCTTTCGGATAAGTGCCAAAGTAGTGGTCAAATGAAACGTTCTCCTGGAAGATGACAACCACGTGTTTGATAGGGGTTGCAGTCTGCGGCATGACAGCAGCCGAAGCCACGCCATGGGGTATCTCCACAGCCGGCTTGCCGTTGGCCATTGCAATGGTGCTTGTGCCCAGCGTGATCGCCACCATGGCTGCGGCAGAGAGTTTGAGGGAACGGAAAGAGCGTTTCAAGCGGTTTTCCTCCTATCGGATAAATTGCTAAATTGCGAGTTGCCGTGCGTTGCAGCTACGGTGCGTCGTGCGGCTTTTGGTGTGCCCGTCTGCGAGAGTGTGAAAGCACTTACCACACTGTAGAGAAATCATAGAAATAGACTGTTAAGAATTTGTTGAGAATAAAGTTAAGGAATTGCAAAGGTATGGTTTGTTTCTTGTAAAGCCCAATTAAGGCTTCATTTCATTGCAAGCCGTGTTCGTCTTTGTTACAATGAGATGAACTGGAAAAACTTAAAATCGGCAACAACTGTGACAAGGACGAGTAGTTTGGACACAGTGCACCAGAGAGTGGGTCCCGGCTGGAAGCCCATGCACATGCGCAAACGAAAATCACCTTGGAGTTCCCTGCTGACTTGCGGCCGACCGGGCGGTTTCACAGAACCCCAAAGGCACTGCAAGTAGGTTGAGACGGCATTTTTCTCCCGTTATCGAGAAGGAATCCGGCACCCGCACACGCCAACGAGCGTTGGATGCAACACGGTCGCCCGGATTCGACGGATTGAGCACACGTTGGCGGCGCACGTCATTGCCAACCACGTGCTAAGTTGGGTGGTAAAGCGGGAAAAAGTCTCGCCCCTTCGCGGGGCGGGTTTTTTGTGTTGCGGCCGCAATTCCAGAAAGGCTGCCGCAACAGCGACGGCGGCCCACATCGCCTAGAACTGCTCATTCCAAAGCGCCGCAAATGACGGGCGCGTGACTGCATAACGGCAAAACAGGATACAGGGGGAAGTTTTGATGCTCCGTAAGGTCGATGCAAAACAACCTGCGAGACAACGCGAACAAGAAGTTCTAGAGTTTTGGAACGAACGCGATATTTTTAAGGAAAGTGAACGGATTCGTGAGGGTAATCCGGAGTTCGTGTTTTACGAAGGACCGCCCACGGCGAACGGCAAGCCCCACTCAGGCCACGTATTGACCCGGGTCATGAAGGACGTGTACCCCAGGTACAGAACGATGAAAGGGTTTCACGTCCAACGCAAAGCCGGATGGGATACGCACGGCTTGCCCGTCGAAATCGAAGTGGAAAAAAAGTATGGGATCAGTGGAAAGAAGCAGATTCAAGAGTTTGGCATCGAGCGGTTTATTCAGGAATGCCGGGAAAACGTATTTACTTACGAGGCGACGTGGCGGGACATGTCCGAGCGCCTGGGTTACTGGGTCGATCTCGATGACCCGTACATGACGCTGTCGGACGGCTACATTGAGTCGGTTTGGAACCTGTTGAAAACGATCGACGACAAGGGTTACTTGTACCAAGGACACCGCGTGAGTCCGTACTGTCCGCACTGCGAAACGACGCTGTCTTCTCACGAAGTGGCGCAGGGTTACAAGGACGTCAAAGACCTGACGGTCACGGCGAAATTCAGGGTGCACGAAGGCAAGTCCGAGACCGGACACGAAGGTGTTGCCAAAAACGGCGAACCTACCTTCATCCTTGCCTGGACCACAACCCCGTGGACGCTGCCGAGCAACGTCGCGTTGGCGGTGCACCCCGAATTGGAATACGTGTTGATTCACTCACCGGCCCAGCGCGAGAATTACTGGGTTGCAAAGGGCTTGCAAGCCAACTTTCTCGCCGAGGGCGACGAGGTCATCGCCGAGTTGAACGGGCAACAACTTCAAGGGTTGTCTTACGACCCGGTGTTTCCGTACGTCGTCGTCGAAGGAAAAAAACACGTCGTGGTCACGTCGACGCACGTCACTGACGAATCCGGCACCGGCATTGTTCACATGGCACCTGCGTTTGGCGAAGACGACTACCGCGTCTGCAAAGAGCATGGCGTCATTTTTTGCAACTACGTCGACCTGACTGGACGCTTTACAAAAGAGGTCACGGATTATGCCGGGCGGTTCGTCAAGGACGAAGACTTGAACGTAGACCTGGTCAAAGACTTAGCTCGCCGCAACCTGGTGTTTGAAAAACACAAACACGAACACAGCTACCCGCACTGCTGGCGGTGTGACACACCCTTGCTGTACTACGCGATTGACAGTTGGTTTATCCGAACCACCGCAGTCAAAGACCTGATGATCAACAACTCTCAGGGCGTCAACTGGATGCCAGAGCACATCAAGGAAGGCCGTTTCGGAAACTTCCTTGAAAACCTAGTGGATTGGAACTTGTCGCGCAGCCGTTATTGGGGCACCCCGCTGCCGGTATGGCTCTGCGACCAGTGCGGCGATAAGGTGACCATCGGTTCCAAAAGCGAACTCAAGGAAAAAGCAGGCAGACTGCCGCAAGAACTTCACAAGCCCTACATCGACGACATGACGTGGTCCTGCACGTGCGGCGGCACCATGCACAGGGTCCCCGAAGTCATCGACGTGTGGTTTGACTCTGGCAGTATGCCATTTGCCCAGTGGCACTACCCGTTTGAGAACAAAGAGTTGTTTTCGCGGCTGTATCCGGCGGACTTCATTTCCGAAGCCGTTGACCAGACGCGCGGCTGGTTTTACAGTTTGCTGGCCGTTTCCACCTTGGTTAAAGGCATTGCACCCTATAAAAACGTGTTGGTGCTCGGCCACGTGCTCGACGAGAACGGCAAAAAGATGTCGAAGTCGAAAGGCAACGTCATAGACCCGCTGGAAGCCATCGACATGCACGGCGCCGATGCGCTGCGGTTTTACTTTTTGTCCAACACCCAACCCTGGAACTCGCAGCGTTTTTACCACAAGGCTGTGGCGGAAAGCAAAAGCAAGTTTGTCGACTTGCTGCAAAACATCCACGCGTTCTATGCGCTGTACGCCAGCATCGACGGGTTCTCCCCCAGGGAGCATCAGATTCCTGCATCAAACCGTCCGCTCATGGACCGTTGGGTGATTGCGCGCTTGCACGACACCATCCGCAAGGTGGACGCTGCCTTAAACGACTACGATGCTACGGGCGCGGCCCGCATGTTGCAGGAATTAGTCAATGACGTATCGACTTGGTATATTCGCCGCAACCGCGACCGATTCTGGGCATCGGGAATGGACGAGGACAAGGCGGCGGCTTTCTTGACCTTGTATGAATTGCTCGCTGCCATCTCCAAGTTGAGTGCTCCGTTCACGCCGTTCATCGCGGAAGCTGTGTACCAAAACGTCGTCCGTTCGGACGCGGCAGACGCTCCACTGAGCGTCCACTTGTGCGATTTTCCCGCAGCCGACGACCGCCTGATTGACGGGACACTGCTCCTCGAGATGGACCAAGTCCAAAAGGCCGTTGAAAGTGCGCGGTATTTGCGCAACGAAAGCAAAATCAAAACGCGTCAGCCCCTGTCCACCCTGTACTTGCCAAAAGCGCAGGAAACAGTTCTGGCGAAGTTTTCCGAAGTCATTCAAGACGAGATCAACGTGAAGTCCTTGGTCTTTACAGACCTTTCCAGTGTGGCTCAACCGGAGTTGTACCTGAACCTCAAAGAAGTCGGCAAAGCCTATGGCAAGTTGGTGCCCGTATTAAACCAGGCTGCCAAAGAAGCAACACCGGCCCAAATTGAGGAATTCCAGGCCACTGGCCAAGTCGAATTGGCTGGCCACGCGATTACTTCCGAACAGGCCGAAGTTCGCTTTCACCCGGCGTTCCCAGGGGTTATTGAGGTGACACCGAAGGGATTTGTCGGACTCGACACCCAATTGTCCGAGTCGCTGATTGAAGAGGGATTTGTCCGCGAGATCATCTCCAAAATGCAGATGATGCGCAAAGAAGTCAACTACAACGTCACAGACCGGGTCACCTTTGCCGCAAACGGAGACGAGGAACTTGTCGAGGTGCTGCGCAAAAACTTCGAAGAAATTTCCGCCACAGTGCTCATCAAAGACATGGTCTACGGGACGTTGGAAGGGGACCTCAGCAAGGATTGGGATGTGAACGGCAAACCCCTCACGCTGACTGTGCGAAAGTAAACGGCTGTGGGCCAGGTACCAGCGTCAGTCCGATGCGAGTCAAGTGTTGCATGACAGGAGTTTTAGGCAAGCGCCTAAATTGATTTTCCAAATTTTCGGGGCGGCCTCACGTGAGGCCGCCTGTTTGTATACGAGCCGTCAACGAATCGTGTCGAATGGAGAAAAAAACATACTATAATGGTACAAAAGACAACTCATAAACGAGTACAAAAGACAACGCATGTAATGAGGAGGAAGAATGATACACACAAAAGGGCAGCCCACTCAACCCAACCCGGAGCATGATCATTCCAGTCACCACCACGGTCATGACCACGCAGGGCATGAGCACTCCGCCCACGGTCACGAGGGGCATGACCACCATCACGGCGGCATCCTGCATACGCATGCGCCTGCCGGAAAAATGAAAACTGCGTTTTTTTTAACCTTGCTGATTTTCGCGGTGGAGGTTGCTGGCGGTGTGGTCTCTGGCAGTTTGGCCTTGTTGTCGGACGCAGGGCACGTGTTGACGGACATTGCGGCAATCGGCTTATCCTGGTATGCCCTGCGGCAAGCCACGAAGCCTCCCACGGCCCGGATGACGTTTGGATACCACCGGACGGGAATTTTGGCAGCGCTCGTCAATGCGGTGTCGCTCATCGTGATCGCCATCGTCATTGCGGCCGAGGCTTACCGGCGGATGGCCCATCCTCACCCCGTGACGGGACCGGCGATGTTCATCAGCGCTGCGATTGGATTGCTCATCAACTTGTACATGGGTCTAGGGATGCGCGGTTCTGAAGACATTAACGTCAAGAGTGCCGTCTTGCACATGCTCGGCGATGCTGCCGCTTCCGCAGCGGTGATTGTGGGAGGCCTCGTTATTTGGTGGACGCACTGGTACATCATCGACCCGGTTTTAAGCGTCCTCATAGCGGTGTTTATTGCAGTCGGGGCGTGGCGAATCCTGCAGCAAACCGTTTCCGTACTGATGGAAAGTACTCCGCGAGGCATCGAACTGAACGACGTTGCCGAGATGATTGAAAGAGTTCCAGGCGTTGCTGGTGTGCACGACTTACACATCTGGAGCTTGACGACCGGCCGCCACGCCCTGTCGTGCCACGTAGTGCTGGACGGAAACCCAGCGCTCGACGAGACTCAGTCCATCATCCACAACATCGAAGAAAAATTGCTGAACCAAAACATCGGCCATGCCACCATCCAGCCGGAAGACCTTCACCATCTGCACGACAACAACCTGTTGTGCTGTGACGCCATGAAACCACAAACGCGGTGAACCCGTACCTGCCGGGCCACCGCGTTGACCAGATCTATTGCCGTGACTTCATGGAACTGCAGCTGCTTCGCTCAGCTATTTCATGGAACGCGTCAAATTGGCCATCTCGATGGCGGACACAGCAGACTCCCAGCCTTTGTTTCCAGCCTTTGTTCCTGCCCGCTCGATGGCCTGTTCGATGGTGTCCGTCGTCAGCACCCCGAAAATTACTGGAACACCTGTGTTCAGGTTTAGGTTTGCAATGCCTTTGGCAACTTCGCCCGCGACGTAGTCAAAGTGTGCCGTCGCTCCGCGAATAACTGCCCCTAAGGAAATCACAGCATCGTACCGGCCTGAAACAGCCATTTGCC
Source organism: Alicyclobacillus tolerans (assembly GCF_021739485.1). Taxonomy (GTDB): domain Bacteria; phylum Bacillota; class Bacilli; order Alicyclobacillales; family Alicyclobacillaceae; genus Alicyclobacillus_K; species Alicyclobacillus_K tolerans_A. The sequence continues at coordinate 33,858 of NZ_JAJFNK010000020.1, read as the reverse complement.
TGGCGGCGAAAGGAATCTCGAATGCGCCGGGCACCCACGCCACTTCCACACCGGACTCTTCAACCCCATGGCGCTTCAAGGCGTCAAGCGCTCCGGAAAGCAGCTTGTTAGTAATAAACTCGTTAAAGCGAGCCACTACAATGCCGATTTTTAGTCCCTGTCCCAGCAGGTTCCCTTCAAATACGCGTACGTTCATGATTTTCTCTCCCCTGTAGCCATTAGAAGTGCAACAAATGACCGAGTTTTTCCTTTTTCGTCAGAAGGTAGTGCTCGTTGTGCGGATTGCGGTCCACTTCGAGCGGCACGCGTTCCACAACCTCCAGCCCATGTCCTTCAATTCCCTTGACTTTGCGCGGGTTATTGGTCAGCAGACGCATCTTGCGAACGCCAATGTCGTGCAGAATTTGCGCTCCAATGCCGTAGTCGCGCAGGTCGGCGGCAAATCCGAGCTTGTGATTGGCCTCCACCGTATCGTCTCCTTGATCCTGCAAGGAGTAGGCTTTGATTTTGTTCAACAAGCCAATGCCTCTTCCCTCCTGGCGCAAGTAGAGCAATACGCCCTTGCCCTCTGCTTCGATTTGCCGGAGGGCGGCGTGAAGCTGCGGTCCGCAATCGCAGCGCAGAGAGCCGAACGCGTCTCCCGTCAGACACTCGGAGTGCACGCGCACTAAGGCCGGTTCGGCGTCCAATTCTCCTTTAACGAGCGCGATGTGCTCCTTATCGTCAAGTTTGTTGGAGTAGACAATGGCTATATAATCACCATACGCCGTCGGCAAAACGGCACTTGCCTGACGCTCTACCAGCTTTTCAAACTGTTTGCGGTAGGCAATCAAGTCCGCAATCGTGATGAGCTTTAGGCCGTGCTTTGCCGCAATCTCCTGGAGTTGCGGCAGCCTTGCCATGGTCCCGTCTTCGTTTAGGATCTCGCAAATCACGCCCACTTCGGCGCCTCCAGCGAGACGGGCTAAATCCACCGCGGCTTCGGTGTGTCCCGCTCTGCGAAGGACGCCGCCGCGCTTCGCGACCAGAGGAAAAACATGCCCCGGTTTCCGGAAATCCGCAGGGCCGGTCGTTTCCTTCACAATGTCTGCAATCGTTTCAGCGCGTTCGAAGGCAGAAATTCCAGTGTGCGTATTGACCCCGTCCACCGAAACCGTAAACGCCGTACTGTAGCTGTCGGTGTTCCTTTCCACCATGGCATGGAAACCAAGCCGGCTGGCTCTTTCCGGACCAATCGGAACACAAAGCAACCCGCGGCCATGAGTCACCATGAAGTTGACCACCTGCGCGTCCGCATGCGTTCCCAGGGCTACAAAGTCCCCCTCGTTTTCGCGGTCTTCGTCGTCAACCACGATGACGACCTTCCCCTGTCTCAAGTCGTCCAGGGCTGCTTGAATGGAATCAAACACCAAAATCCCCTCTTTTCATAACACCTGGCAAGCATGGCGTCAGGCGAGATGCTTATGCAAAGCCCAGTCTTTGCAGAGTTTCCAGGGAGATTCCCCGGCTTTCCGGATTGATGACATCCCCTGATTCACCATTGCTGTGATGCGCCCCGCTGTGGGTTCCTCCGGGTGCTCGGTAACCTAAGGCTAGCTTTTCCACATACTTGGCAATTACATCGACCTCGAGGTTCAACAGCGTTCCGGGCCGGGCGTCGAGAAGCGTGGTGTGTGCGCCCGTATGTGGAATGATGGAGATGCGAAACCCTTTGTCCGTCGTGTCCATCACCGTCAAACTGACTCCGTCGATACAGATGGACCCTTTTTCCACGACGTAGCGCAGTAAGGCCTCGTCTGTTTCGATGGTCAGAACTGCGGCCAATCCTTCTTGGCTGCGGTCTCGCAGAACCCCTAAGCCGTCCACGTGCCCCGCCACAATGTGGCCGCCGAATCGGTCTCCAACCCGAAGTGCTCGCTCTACATTGACCTTGTCGCCCGTCTTAAGCCGTCCAAGGTTGCTTCGGCGCAAGGTTTCGGGAACCGCATCGACCGCGAAGCTGGCCGCTTGGTGTTTCACAACCGTGAGGCACACCCCGTTTACCGCGATGCTGTCCCCCAAACGCATGTCCGTCATGATCCGCGACGCTTTGAGTTGGATGCGGGCGCTGTCTTGCAGGTGTTCTATTTTCTGGACGATCGCGATTTCTTCCACAAGTCCCGTAAACACCGCGCTTCCCCCTCTTGTCACTCCGTGTACTTCGGATAGGCTTCGACCACGAGGTCGTCCCCCCGTTGCAGCCAGCGCACCTGTTGCAATTCGACGGCTTGTGCCATGGCGGCCGGATTTAAGCCCGATACCGCGTGCAATCCGTCTCCGAGCACTTTGGGGGCGACGTAATAGACCACTTTGTCAATCAACTTTTGCTGCAAAAAGGATGCGACGATTTGCGCCCCTCCTTCCAGCAGCACGCTGCTGATGCCCCGCTCCCCCAAGTTCGTCAATGCCTGTGCGATGGGAACGCGGCCCGTGTCGTCGGCAGGCAGCACCATAACGTCGGCGCCTTTGCCTTTCAACAACCTCACCTTTTCCGTCTGTTTGGCACCGAACTGCGTGGTGTAAATGACGGTTTGCCCCGGTTCGCGCAACAGCGCGGCCGCTTCTGGGAGGCGCAGCCTGGAGTCGAAGACAACCCGCAAAGGCTGCTTGACGGTGTCTTGCGTTGCCCTGGGAAGCCGTGCGGTCAACTTCGGATCGTCTGCTAAGACCGTTTCAATCCCCACCGCAATGGCAGGAATCTGACTGCGCAATTCGTGAACCGCTTGACGTGACTCGGGGCCGGTCACATACTTGCTGTCCCCGTTTTTTGCGGCAATGTACCCATCCAAAGTTGCAGCGCACTTCCACAATACAAACGGCCGTCCCTTTTGAACCCAGGTAAAAAATGCTTCGTTTTGGGCTTTTGCCGCTTCTCCCAGAACCCCCGTCTCCACTTCAATTCCGGCCTGTTGCAGCCGCAAAATTCCTTGTCCGGAAACGAGCGGATTGGGGTCTTGCACGGCTACCACTACCCTCGCTACTCCTGCCTCAATTAACGCGTCAGCGCAAGGCGGAGTTCGCCCGTGGTGGCTGCAGGGCTCGAGGGTAACGTAAACCGTTGCCCCTTTGGCTAGTTCTTTGGCCATGCGCAAGGCATGGATTTCGGCGTGGGGAGTCCCTGCCCGAAGGTGCGCTCCTTGTCCCACCACGACGCCGCCCTTCACAATGACCGCGCCGACTTGCGGGTTTGGAGTCGTTTGCCCGCGCCCAAGTTCGGCCAGGGTCAACGCCTGTTGCATATAACGCTCGTCTGGTGTCACGGTTTCCTCCACAACAAAAGCCCCCTCAGAACCTGAAGGGGCAGATGAACGCAATGTCTTCAATGAAGATAAAGTACCCACTCAGAGGGCACACACCTGCTGTGTACCCATAGACGGTACACGAGATGTAAACCCATGAGCCGAAAGGAAAAGGCGCTGTCAACAAAATACGCCTGTTCGCCGCACCGGATCGACGCGTGGCTCTAGCTTCACTGTGTTTCCTTCCTTCTTTCATCCGGACTATACCGTCGGTACTGGAATTTCACCAGTTCCTGCCAAAATGGCTCGTGGACTTCGCGCGCAGCGTCACCACCGATCGGGAATTGGCCGCTTGGCCTCACCCTGCCCCGAAGGAGTATTCAGTTGTTAAGGAAATCATAGTTCAATTGACTGACAAAAGCAAGAATCCGTCTTGCTACGCGCTGCGACAGGCAGGTGCTGCAGGGATTTGACTCTACTTTTTTCGAATGCTACCCTATCTGTACTTCGATGCCGTGACCCGTTGCCAAACAATCACCGCTGCCAATAGCCATCCCCTGGCAAAACACTGGAGGTGGACCGTGGAGGGCAACACGTTCTCCTTATATTCCCTGCTGATTGTGACGAGTTTGGCTTTGATTGTCCCACTGGTGGTATCGCGCATCCGGAGTTTTCGCATTCCGATTGTCGTCGGGGAAATCTTAGTCGGCGTGATCGTCGGCAAGAGCGGATTCAACATCATCGTCAGCAGCGATTGGCTGAAGTTTCTGGAGTTTTTCGGTTTGGCTTACCTCATGTTCATCTCGGGTCTCGAAATCGACCTGCGCGCCCTGTTGCCAAACCGGGAACTGGAATCCAAGGGGTTTTCCCGCCTGTTTGTCAGCACGCCGGTGTTTTCTCTGGTGACCACCGCCCTGACGTTTGTAATGGCGACGGGGCTGTCGTGGTGGCTGTTTTTGCACCATTTTATTAAAAGCCCTTTGCTTGTCGCACTGATTATTACCACGACCTCCCTTACGGTGGTTGTGCCCGTACTCAAAGAGTACGACCTCCTTGGCAACCCGTACGGACAACTGCTCTTGGGCGCCGCCGTCATGGCCGATTTCGCCACGATGCTCTTAATCTCGGTGGCTGCCTCACTCTATCAAGGCGGTTTCTCCCCCAGCGTCTTGCTGGTGCTCGTCCTCATCTTCATTTTGGTTCTGCTGTATTTTGTCTTCCGCCGATTTTCAGGGATCGTGCGCCTGCGCAGTCTCGCTCACGGCACGGCTCAATTGGGAATTCGCGCCTCACTGGCGCTCATGATTGTGTTCATTGTGCTCTCCCAAACCCTTGGCGTCCAAGTGATCTTAGGAACGTTTTTGGCAGGGGTTTTTGTGGGCCTGGTCAACGACCGCGAACGTTCGGACGTCTACCACAAGCTCGACGCCATTGGATTCGGCTTTTTGATCCCGATTTTCTTCATCATGATTGGCGTCAATTTCGACATTCACTCCCTTCTGGCCGACCCCAAAGCCTTGCTGTTGCTCCCGGTCTTGTGGGTTGCGACGTATCTGTTTAAGGCGATTCCGGCTCTGTTGCTTCGGCTCGCTTACCCCTGGCGGCAAACCCTGGCTGGCGCTGCGCTGCTGACGACGCAAATGAGCGTCACCGTGGCCGCGGCCGCCGTCGGGCGCAACATCGGTGCGATCTCCCCGGGAGTGGATACGGCGATCGTGCTCGTCGCCATGCTGACCTCCGTCGTTTCCCCCGTGCTGTTTGGCAAACTCCTGCCCAGGCGCACCGACCAAGCAAAGCGACAATTCGTGCTGGTTGGAAATGCACCAGAGGTCAAACTCTTGTCGGACCAAATGCAGCGCCAACGCGAAGAGTTCCAGTGGATCAACACCAAAACGGTGGACCTGCACCACCCTCAACCTTTGAAACAGCTTGGCATCAACCCGGAAGAAACCAAGGCGTTGGTCGTATACTCCACGGACGACATGTGGAATGTGGAACTGTCGACGATCGCCAGCCGCTGCGGGATTGGGACTATTATTTGCGGCATCCGCGACCTGTACTTGTTCAACCGATACAACGATTCCAATGCTTTCGTGGCCGTCCACCCGACGTTGTCGGAAGTGACACTCATCGACCAGCTCATGCACGTCCCGATGGCTTCTCGGCTCCTGCAATCCCCCGATCTGAAAATTCAGGAGATCCACGTAGACAGCCGTCTCCTGAATCAGCGGCGGATTATGGACCTCAAGCTTCCTGGTACTCTGTTAATATTTTCTATTGTGCGGGACGGAACTCAACTTGTCCCTCACGGCCAGACCACTCTCCATGCCGGAGACACGCTTGTCGTAGTCGGAACGAACGAGGACGTCGACGAGTTTCGCCGTATGGCATCCGGTTCGATGGGATAGCCTTGAGGACAACCCCCATATTCTTTGATGAAAACAAAAGCAAAACAATGCTTCACCCAGCTGGCTTTCGGCTGAACGTTAAAAATCCATGTTTTTGCACTGAAATCGGACGTAATGACTCATTACCTCCGATTTTTTGCATTTGCAGGGCGAGCAAGCTGTGATGTAGAGTCAGATTCGGATTCATATTGCAACATATCAAAAATAAAAGTTGCGTTTTTGGGGCGTTGCCGCTGCAACTGCACGCTGTTCAACCCAATTGCAACCCAGGATGGAGACACCCTTTCATGGTGGAAAGCATCAAACGCCTCATTATCGGTCGCCCACTCAAGTCAAGGGACAATACGCACGCGAAAATCGGTGTTCTCAAAGGCATGGCGGTCATGACGCCCGACGCATTGTCCAGTGTGGCTTACGCAACGGATCAAATGGAGTCCATTTTAGCAGTTCTGATTGCCGCCGGGGCAGCCAAAAGTTACGTCACGGACGTACTCGGCTATTCCATAATCGGAACCGCCGTGATTGCGGGGCTTGCATTTTTACTGTACTTTGCGTACCGCAGTATCATCGCACACTACCCCATGGGGGGTGGCGCCTATGCTATCGGCTTAAACGTGCTGGGCCGGTACTGGGGGCTTTCTGCCGCTGCCACCCTCATTGTCGGCTATACCTTGACAGTGGCTGTTTCAATCGCGGCTGGAATCGACGCCCTGGGACCCGTTATCCCCTTTGTGGCGCACCACAAGTTGGAGTTCAACATCTTACTGACCCTCGTCATTATGCTTATTAATCTCCGCGGCACCGGGGAGTCCGCATCCGTGTTTGTCCCTTTTACGTACCTCTTTGTCGGTGGAATCGTCGTCATGGGCGCCGTGGCGGTGGTTGAGGCCCTGACACACCCGGGGTTGGTCCACGTCCCCACCGCAGCAGGACTCGAAGCCGTCAAGGGAATGAGCTTGTTTTTGTTCCTAAAAATGTTCGCCAATGGGTGCAGTGCTCTCACGGGAATTGAGGCTGTGTCAAATTCCGTTCCCGTGTTTCGCGAGCCGTCGACAAAACGCGCTCAACGTCTGTTGTTAACCCTTGTCGCGACCTTAAGTGTCTTGTTTTTCATCGTTTCGGGGATCGCGATGGCCCACGGGTTGTCCTATAATCCAGACGTTCCCCTCATTAATCAGGAAGCCATGGTGGTATTTGGTGAAACCGGCTTTGGTTACGTTCTGACCGTCATCGTTTCGCTCTCGACCACGGCCATTTTGGCCATCGCTGCAAACACCGCTTTCACGGGATGCCCTGCTCTATGGTCTGCGATGGCTCGCGATGGATTCATGCCCAGGTGGATGCTGCAAAAAGGCAATCGGCTGGTATACAGCAACGGGATCGTGTTTCTCACCTTCATCTCCTTGCTATTGACGATTGGATTTGACGCGAAAGTCAGCCGCCTCATCCCTTTGTACGCCGTGTGTGTGTTTTATACCTTTACCGTGTCGCAGCTCGGAATGGTCGTGCGAAAGGTCAGAGAACGCGACAAAAACTGGCTGGCTGGCGCCATCGGCAGCAGCTTTGGCCTGTTGATGACTGCCGGCGCGTGTTTGGTCTTCGGAATTACCCGTTTCACCGCTGGCGCGTGGTTGGTCCTGGTCTTTGTCCCGCTGTTGGTCTTTGTTTTTTCTAAAATTGAGAGTCATTACAGCCAAGTGAAAAAAGACTTGAGATACGACTTCTCGGTTCCATTTCACGGGGAGGAAGCAGGACTGACTGTGGTCCCCATCGCCTCCGTGAACAAAGCGTCCATTCACGCACTGCAGTATGCCGTGAGCCATTTTAAGAACGTCATCGCAGTGACGGTGGTTACGGGAGACACAGAAGACCAGATGCAAAAGGCTACTGAAAAGATCGAACGGGAGTGGGCAAGTCTGAACAGCGGTATCCGTTTGGTGGTGATTCATTCGCAGTACCGGACGGTAGCCAAACGCTTGCAGCGCTTTTTTGAAATTGAGCTGGGCACGAAAAAATTGGAAAACCTGACTGTGGTGATTCCGCAGTTCCTCACCCGGCGATGGTGGCACAAACTGCTTCACAACAAAACAGGCGGGTTGCTGATGGCCTGGCTGGTCTTGAACAAATCCGTGAATGTCGTGACGGTCCCGTATCGGCTTTCTAAATAATGTGCGCCGCGGTTTCTTCAAACAATTCACCATCGATGCGTTAGCAAACCGATGCCCTGGACAACCATTGCCCAGGGCATCGTCGTAAATAATAATACCCAAATGGGGCCTGTTTCCCGGGCATCTGCCCTGCCCAAATCTAGGCGTCTGTCATTAAATAGGGCGAAGGCACAAGGGTGTGTGAGACAATAAAGGGTCACACAATGAGGTGTGACACAATGAGGGGTCCGACAATGAGGTGTCCGACAATGAGGTGTCCGACAATGAGGTGTCCGACAATGAGGGGTTACACAAAGGTGTATTAAAGGAGGATGTTACATGGCGGCCGGACTGGAACGTTGGGCAATTGTATTCCTCATCATTTTCGCGTTGTTTGTGCTGCTCATCCCGTATGGTAAACCCGCATCATAAAGGCATGCGTAGACAAAGAAGTGGCGCAGTCGCGTCAGACTGCGCCAACAAGGGGTTAAGGGTTGTTCTCATGATAGCACCGGTACTGCCATTGAGCATGGGACCTATGACACTCAGTCTGTAGGACTTTTGCCCCGAGTGGCAGACCTGGAACCGCGAATGCACATTCTGTTCATAAACGGTGCGCAACCCCGAGGTCACGAACCTGCATAGTGCACACTCTGTTCACTAACAGTGCCCAATCCACGGATCACCAACCTGCATAGTTTACACTCTGTTCATAGTGCGGCACCATGCACAGGTTTGAGCTGATTAAAGACTCTTCGTTTTGACAATGCTCTCGTTTTGGTACAGCACCTTGGAGTAAGGCGGTATGCTCTCTGTAATCCAGGCGTTGCTCCCGACGACGCTGTGGTGCCCAATCACGGTCTCTCCGCCCAATACGGTCGCGTTGGCATACAACACGACGTAGTCTTCCACCGTCGGGTGGCGTTTGGTTTGACGTACCATCGACCCCGAATCGTCACGCGGAAAATACAGAGCCCCGATGGTGACGCCTTGATAGATCTTGACGTGGTTCCCGACGTCGGCAGTTTCTCCGATCACGATGCCCGTGCCGTGGTCAATCATCATGCTGCGTCCAATATTGGCTCCTGGATGAATGTCGATGCCCGTCAGGCGATGCGAGTATTCGGTCATCATCCGCGGCAACAGCGGGATCCCAATTTCAACCATGACGTGTGCCAACCGGTACACAGTCAAAGCCAACAACCCAGGATACGTCAAAATAATTTCATCGTAACCCGAAGCCGCAGGGTCGCCGTTGTACGTCTCGACGACATCCTCAAACAGCATCTCCTGAACCGCGGGGAGCTTGGCGATGACTGCATCGGCTGTGGCTTCCGCTTGGGCCTTAGTCTCTGGCGTCGCATCACCCATGCAGCATTGAAATGTAGCGCGGTGAATCTGCTCAGTAAGTATCCCGTGCAACTCTGCCAAACATTCCAAGAGGGAACTGTGTTCGATCGATTTGTAGTAATTGGGCAGCAGAAGTTGTCTTACGTAAACGAGAATATGGCGAATCGCATCGGGTTCGGGGTGGCAGGCCCTCCCCCGAAACCAGCGACAGCTGTTGGAATTTAGCTTTTCTGCAATAACGTTATGGTCTTCCAGGAAGAGTCCCTTCTTTCTACGGCCGTGCAGAGGTCTGCACGCTGCATGATTGTAGACATGGACCGCTGGCGACCGGAGCCGCCATAAAAATTTTGAACCACGATAACATCAGTATAGCGACTCGTGGTGGTTCTGACAAAAGGCTTGGTGGGGACGGTACTTGGTTTCCGCAGCCTCATCACTTTTATATGCCTCATTCATGGCAAGGACATGTACGCCAGCCCATGGCTGCTGCTTAGTCAGTGATATAATTTGGGTATGCTACCGACGAGAAGGAGGAGCCCTATGAGCACATCGTTTGACACGTACTTTCGGGAGCACCGGGAACAGCACCTCAATCAACTCAAGGACCTGTTGCGTTACCCGAGCATTAGTACTTTGCCTGAACATAAAGCCGATGTGGCGGATTGCGCGCAGTATATCGCCTCTATGGCTGAACAAATTGGGTTTGAAAACGTCCAAGTCATGCCCACCGCCGGACATCCGGTAGTCTATGCGGATTACCTGCACGCGCCAAACCAGCCGACCGTACTGGTATACGGCCATTACGACGTTCAGCCAGTCGACCCCCTTTCCCTGTGGGAAACCCCGCCGTTTGAGCCCGATATTCGCGACGGAAAAATTTACGCCCGCGGTTCCAGCGACGACAAAGGACAGGTCTTCATGCACCTCAAGGCCTTTGAGGCCTTGTTCAAAACCACGGGGACGCTTCCGATAAACGTCAAACTGTTGTTTGAAGGCGAAGAAGAGATTGGAAGCTTACACCTTCCTGAATTTGTAGAGGCGCACCAGGACCAGCTGAAGGCGGACATTCTCGTCATTTCCGACACCCCGATGCTCGGGCCGGATCAACCGTCTGTATGCTACGGGCTGCGCGGGCTCGCGGCGCTTCAAGTCGACGTCAAAGGGCCAAAAGCCGACTTGCATTCCGGTATCTACGGAGGCGCTGTACAAAATCCACTTCACGCCTTGGTTCAAATTCTGGCATCCCTTCACGATCAGGAAGGCCGCGTTGCGGTGCCGGGTTTCTACGACGACGTCCGCGCTTTAAGGGACGAGGAACGCAGCGAATTTGCAACTCTCGGTCAAAGTGAATCGGCTCTTGCACAGGAACTGGGCGTCAAAGACCTGTTCGGGGAGCCGGGATTTACCGCGTTAGAACGGACGTGGGTACGCCCGACATTGGAACTCAACGGCGTGTACGGCGGCTTCGAAGGAGAAGGAACCAAGACCATTATTCCCAGTGAAGCCCATGCCAAAATCACGTGCCGCCTCGTTCCTGACCAAGACCCCGAACAAATTCAACGCGCGATTGCAAACCACATCCGCGCACACACCCCGCCAGGGGCAGAAGTCGACGTTACCCTGCTCGATCGCGGCAGGCCGTATGTGACCCCTTTTGACCACCCCGCTATTGCCTTGGCGTCCAAGGCGTATGAACAGGCGTACGGAGTCCCCGCGGCGTTCATTCGGATGGGAGGTTCCATCCCCATCGTGGAGACGTTTCAAGCGTTGCTCCAGATGCCTGCCGTTCTCATGGGTTTTGCCTTGAACACCGAGAACTTCCATTCGCCGAATGAACACTTTTCCTTAGAGAACTTTGATAAAGGACTGCGCACGTTGTGTTACTACTGGACCGGTTTACCGGGTACGTTGAAGTAGAGGCCTTCCGACACCTTTAAAAGTCCTATGCCGCGCCGAGGCGAGGCCCAAAGGCCAAGACCCTAATTCGAAGGCCCTATCTCCGAGACCTAACGCCGAGACTCTAATTGAGAACTCTAACTCCGAGGCTCGAATGCGTGGGCCTCGGCGTAGGGCTAACCCCTTTCCGACAAACCAAGGGGCTGTCCATGCGCAGAACACTGCAGGACAGCCCCTTTTCCATTCACAATCTTACACTCACAACCGGACGTTCACGCCCCGGCATTCACCACAGAATGTCTTCAGCGGTCAAATTGACGGTTGATTTCCTCTTCGATATACGGATTCAGAACCCGGATGTGGGTTCCCTTCATGCCCAGCGAGCGGCTTTCGATGGTCCCTGCGCTCTCCAGCTTGCGAATGCTGTTGACAATGACGGAACGAGTGACGCCGTGCTCGTCGGCAATCTGGCTGCTCACGACGATGCCGTCCTGAGCCGTATCCACCGCATCCATCAAGTACTTTGCAGCCTGCAGCTCGGAGAAGCTGAGGGATTCCACGGCCAAGTGGGCCAAGGCATGCAACCTGCCCTCTTCGTCTTTCTTCTGCTGGCGGGCATGGACAATTTCCAAAGCTACAATCGTTGCACCGTACTCAGCCAATACCAAGTCTTCGTCGTCAAACGGGTGTGCAGAACGTGCAAACACTAAAGTACCTTGGCGTTCCCTGGCTCCGACTACCGGCGCAATGGAGATGTATTTGCTGCGGAACGACTCGTTCTCATCTGGAGAGAACACAAAGAACGGGTCTTTCTCCTGCAGGTTTGCCACGGACTGCTCAATGCGCAGCAAATGCTTGTTAAAGTCTCCAGGGAAGCGCTGTTCCTGCGTCATGATTTTCAGCCATTCTTCGGTCAAGGCGTGTTCAGCGACACCGTAACCCAAGATCTTCCCTTTCCGCCCTACTATATATACATTACAGGACATCACGCGACTCAGGTACTCAGCCACCTCGTGAAAGTCCACTTGGTCGTTCGAAGTGCGTAAAATTTGCCCCAATTCCTGGACTTTTTCTAAGAGCTTCACAGTCATTCTCCTAACCCTTCCAAATTGGATTTCCCAACAACCCTTTGCCAGTCTACCACTAACATTCTGATTTCTCCATTCTGTAAACCCGCATTTCAGCACTGTTCATAAATTGGTAACAAAGGCCTCTGTGCATATTATTGACGACACGATTTGAAATTCTACATAAAACTATAAAATTCTTTTCTGTTGCGGAATTCGCAACGAACGGGTGGCGGATTTCACAACCTACGACACCTCAGGAAGCAACTGCGTGACCACAGCCAGTCCTTCCAATAAAACCACCGCGTCGGCGACCTTCGCGCCTGCCGATTCAGCCATGGAAGCCATCGCCTGTTCGTCGAACTGGGGATGGCGAGCGGCTGCAGTGGCAAACGAAAGCAAACTATCCCGCTCAAAATCGCGCAAATTGTGAACTTCGCTGAAACTCTGCACAGCCCATGGATTCATGTTGGGTCCCGGATTTAAAAGTACAATTTGTCCTTGTGGGCGACAGACGCGCACCAATTCGGAAAGCGCCCGTTCGGCGTCTTCGAACGCGAACAGTTGATTTAATGCGACGACAAGGTCGAACCTGGCCTTTGGAAACGCAAGTTGATGAACGTCGCCCACCGCGAAATTGATGTTTTCGACACTCAAGTCCTGCGCGTTCAGTTTCGCCCGCTCAACCATTTCACTGGACGGGTCAAGCCCTGTCACCCATTTGGCACGCTGGGCCAGTTGCAGTACAAATCTCCCGGTACCGCAACCGGCTTCCAACACTTCATCGGTATGGTTCACACCTATCCAATGAATTAAACTTCTCTGGAGCGAACGATTCCATTCGGTCTGACTCAGCAAGTCGTCAAAGTCAACCGGGTCCAGTCCTTGCATCACACACCCTCCCCTTGCGTTCATACAAATACTTGCGCTGTCATAGGTATCAATGACAGGCCATCTCGTCCGACCCCGAGACGTCCGAATCCATCTCGTTGGAACCCCGCCAGCAAGGGAGGGACCCCGCATGACGGGTACCATTCAAATGTTCTTGATCATCGTGATCGCATCGTTCGTGTTTAGCCTGGCGCTAAGCCGGATTCCGCTCCTGCGGGTGCCGACCGCTGTTGGGTATTTGCTGTTTGGACTGCTGTTGCAGACCGGACAGATTGTACATCTGACCCATGCGGAGTACAACTGGGTGTCTCACCTTGGGGAAATGGGTCTTTTGTTTCTCATGTTTTTATCCGGGATGGAAGTGGACGTTGCAGCTTTGCAGCCAAAATCTTGGTCAAACTCGGAAAGAAACCCGCTTGCGGCCGCCCTGTCCATCTTTTTCGGAACATTTCTCCTAAGCTTTGGAGTGGGCTGGATTGTATCCCGGTTCTTCCCGGACCACTCCGAGGTCATGATGGTCACACTGCTTTTTGCTACTACTTCACTAGGTGTAATTTTCCCGATTCTCGAAGAATCCGGGATTTTGCACACGAACTATGGACAAACCTTGCTGCTGTCCGCATTGCTCGCCGACTTGTTTACCATGCTCTTGGTCTCTTACTTTGTGAGTCTGCGGACAACCGGTCAGTTTCTCGACTTTCTCATCGCGTTGACAATTTTGCCGGCTATGTTAGCCATGTACTTTCTCGTCACACGCCTAAAAAAGATTCCAAGCATGCGAAAATACGCCGGAAACTTGCAAAATCGCGTACGAGCGGCGGTCGCCTTGCTGGCTGCCGCTGGGGCCTTTGCAGACTTTACCGGATCGGAGCCCATCCTGGGCGCATTTTTAGCTGGAATCTTGGTGTCGGCGGTGCCATTCGCTTCGAAGGACCGCTTGAGAGACTACTTTCACGGTCTAGGTTATGGATTTTTTATTCCGGTTTTTTTTATTTCGGTAGGGTTAAGTTTTCAATTCAGTCTATTTAGGGATTCTGCATTTTGGGTGTGGGTGCCGGTATTGCTTGTCGCTGCAGTCGCAGTTAAGGTGATTCCGGCATGGCAGCTGGCCCGTTCCTTTGGCACCCGGTTTGCAGTTGCTGGAGGGTTCCTTCTCTCCGCTCGACTGGGCTTGGCCGTGGCCGCAGCAGAAATTGCGGTCCGAATCGGCGCTCTCCCGCAATTCCTGGCGCAGGCCATTATTTTGGTGGCCATTCTGACGTGTCTTGTCACACCCATTGCATTCGTTTCTCTCACACAAAACGCCGACTATTTCAACCGGGCCAGAACCATCGAATAGCCGTCCGAACCGTAATTTAAGCACCGTTTGACACGACTGATTGTCGCGGTGCTGGCTCCGGTTTCCACCTCAATTTGGTGGTACGTTTGTCCGCCCTTGAGCATGCGCGCCACCTGCAGGCGCTGAGCTAAGGATTTGATTTCTCCCACGGTACACAAATCGTCAAAAAAACGATAACATTCATCTGGGGTTTCCAGGCTCAATATGGCCTCAAACAACTGATCCAGTGAGCGATCGCGGAGCTTGTCGAGCTGCATGCGCGCTTTCACCCTTTATCGAAGTAAATCGTTCTACCCTCTCATCCTAACACACATCGGAAGAAATTGCCTATGGGCTCAGCGAAGTTCCAACATCAACAAATCCGGTTGTTCGATAATGCGCTTCAAGTGGTTCATAAACCGGATCGACGTCACCCCATCAATGACGCGGTGATCGAACGACAGCGACATGGGAAGAACTTCTCCAATGACAATTTGCTCTCCGCGCACCACGGGCTTGCGTTGAATCGGATGCACCGCAAGAATTCCAACTTCCGGATAATGGAGAATAGGTGTCACAAACATGCCGCCAATGGGGCCCATGTTCGTGATCGAAAACGTGCTTCCCTTCAAATCTTCCGGTGACAGCGTGCGGTTTCTGGCCTGGGTAGAGAGCCGAAAAACCTCCTGGCCCAATTCGCGAACGGACAACTGATCGGCGTGCTTAATCACTGGAACCACCAAGCCATCGGCAGTATCCACCGCGATCCCGATGTTGTAACTGGAGAATAGTTCAATTTCCTGCGCGTCCTCGTGCAGCCTCGCGTTAAAGTAAGGGAACTTCTTTAAAGCAGACACAGTGGCTTTCACGATAAACGGAAGGTAACTGAGCCGCTGCCCTTCTTGCTCTAACTCGTCATTCCAGCGGTTTTTCAATTCGACCAGGTTCCCTGCATCGCACTCGTCAAAAGACGTCACATGCGGTGCGCTAAAAGCGGAACGTTTGACGTTTTCCGCCGTTGCCCGACGCAAACCGCGAAACGGGACACGGGTGGAACTCAGTACCGGATCGTTGGCCGATTTGGCTTCGTTCAAATACAGCGGTCGGCTCAAAGAATCGTCTTGTTCATCCCCGTCGTAGTTCCCACCTGTGACAGAAACGTCACCCGCAAGGCCTCCACTCGGCCGGCTTGGCCCGCGCTTAAACACGCGTGACGGGTCTTTGCGCGCAATGGACCACAGCACCGAATCGTCATCATCCGGCCCAAGCACTCGGGTCTTTCGCGATTTCTCCACAGCCTTCAACGTTTCTACGTAACGGTCGATATCGGTCCTCAGAATGCGCCCTCCTGGGCCCGAACCACGGATGTCGCGCAGAGATACCCCAAGCTCCCGGGCGTAGTTGCGCACCGCGGGAGTGGCTTTCGGTCTGCGCACTGCTTCCACTCCCGGCGTCAACTCCGTTTTCACGGCTGTGTCCGTCGCATCCCCCGGGTCCTGGACGTCGTCGCCGTCACTCGACTCGTGGGCGCCCTCCATGGGCGGATGGGCAGTACGGTGAGTCAGCGGACGTTCTTCGATTAAAGCCAACAAATCGCCCACGCGGACCAATACACCGCTTGGCGCCACAATCTCGCCAATGTATCCCGCTTCAGGCGCCGGCAGTTCTACCAACGCCTTGTTGGTCTGAACTTCAACAATCGGATCCGATTGCTGCACGTGCTCACCCTCTTGAACCAACCAGCGAACGATTTCAACCTCTTCTACACCTTCGCCGTTGTCGGGCAAACGAAACTCAACAGACATACCGGTAATTCCTCCTCGTGTTCGACACATCTCGTTCCGTATGTCTACTGTCCCAAATAGTTGGGTCTACGCTTTTCCAGGAAGGCCGATACCCCTTCCCGGAAATCGCGGCTTTGCCCGGCGATTTCTTGCAGTGCAGCTTCCCGCTCCAAAGCTTCCTCCAAGCTCGATGAAAAATTAGCATAAAACGCCTGCTTTGTTAAGCCCAGTGCCAAAGTCGGTCCAGCCGCCAACTGTTCGGCAAAGCGATAGGTTTCTTCCATCAGGTCCTGCGGTTCGGTCAAGCGGTTGACAATACCTTGCTCAAAGGCAGTTTGAGCGGTGATGGACTCAGCGGTCCAGGTCCATTCGAGCGCTTTCGCCACTCCGACGATGCGGGACAGAAAATAACTTGTCCCAGAATCTGGAGCCAAGCCAATTTTATTAAAAGCCATCGTAAACTTTGCCGCTGCACTGGCGAACCTCACATCGCAAGCCAGCGCCAGCCCAAAGCCGGCTCCCGCTGCGGCTCCGTTGATCGCTGCAATAATGGGAATTTGCATGTTTTGCATCTTTTGAATGAGCAGGTTGTAGCTTTCCCGGACAAGGTCCCCCAGGTGCAAGGGCTGTTGCATGGCGATTCCTTCACTCAAGTCCTGTCCGCTGCAAAAGGCTTTTCCGACGCCAGTGAGAATAAGCGCCCTGACGTTAGAATCCGACTCCGCCGATTTCAGCGCCTCGTACAACTCCGTTCGCAACTGCAGGTTGATGGCGTTCATGACCTGGGGCCGATTCAGGACAATTGTCCCCACTTGGTTTTTCACGGTGTAATCGATGGTTTCAAACACGGGCGAATCCCCTCTCTGATCTGCGCTTTCAGCCTTTTGTAAACTGCGGCACTAACGCCGGGACTGTTTGTCATCGTACGCACTATCTACTGCTATATGCACTGCTTTGCCGTGTATGCGCTTTCACAATTTGCGATGCGTTCCTCTCTCGTTACCTGTGTAAGGAATCGAGCATTTGCAACACGCGTTTGAGTTCATCCATACGGATTTTAATGCCCGCGTGCTCCTCTTCTTCCACTTCACCCAAGGATTCCTCGAGTGCTTTTAGACGCCGGTGCAAACTGCGTTGAATTTGTCGGATCGCGTCATTGTAACCAAGTTCCTCTTCCGTGGACACCGTCATCCCTCCGTAAAATACGGCGCACAAGGCACCCCGCGAAGCTGGATTCTGTCGTCGCACATCATTGTACCATTTTTGTCCCATGCTGCCCAGTTTGTCCCGTTGGAACGACGGGGGCAACCCCAGCGAAACCGTCAAGGCGCGAGACCAGCAGCCAGTTGCCGTACAGGACCCATGCTCGAGTATAATGAGATTACTTTCTTGCGGAGGATTCACTGTGACTGAGACGAATGTGGAAAACGAAAAGGCCCAGAACGGAGCGCCGTTGAGCCAAACAGCGGGGTTTTCTTTGTGGAAGTGCGGCCAATCCGATGCCGATTGGCCGCTTGGCGTTCGCAGTTACGAGGCGTTTGAGCAGTTCCGCTCCGAGTACGAAACGGCTCATGAATTCGGTTACGGCGGGGTATACGGCATCGCAGGCGCCCACACCTTAAAGGGATTTATCGTCGTGAACATCGTCCCTGAGCACCTATTACCTGCCGGGGTATCTGCTGCCGAAATTGGGACCTACCTTCTCCCAAATTACCGGGGGATGGGATGGAACCTTCGAGCCAAAGCCTTATCCCTAGCGATTTGCTTTGAAGGCTATCAAGTCGATTGGTGCCTGTTTGCTGTCCCCGTTTCGAATGGGCGCGCCCGCCGCGCGTTCGCCAAACTTCCGTGGGCGTTTGAAGAAGAAGCGGCTGAATCCGGCAGGTTCAGCGCCTTTACTCGACGCAAAACGTTTGAAACCCAAAAAGAATGCGTGGTGTACTCCATTCACAGGTCCGCTTTAGAATCCCGTGAATCCGGTGGTGCGCTGAATCCAAATGGTAATTAGAACCATCTTGTTGGATACCAACAACAGTCCCATCAGTACCAACAACCAACCGCCGATTTTGGCAATCCTCTCCGTATACTTAAGCAACGGACGAATGGATGCAAGCGTCCAAGCCAAGACGAGAAAGGGCACTACAAATCCGAGCGCATAGGCAACCATATACCACGAACCAACACCGGGATTGGCTATGACAAGAGCCAGGACGGACGCCAATATGGGTCCAATGCACGGGGTCCAGCCCGCCGCAAAAGCGACGCCAACCAAGACAGAACCCAAGTAGCCTAAGGGTTTGCTCGCCGGCAGCTGAAAGCGCCGCTCTCGCATCAACCATTCGCTTTTGAGGACTCCTGCCATGAACAGCCCCATGACTATAATCAGCGCACCGCCAACGAGGCGCACCGTAGTCCGGTACTGCACGAGGAAATGTCCAAACGCTGTGGCTCCCCATCCAAGCACAATAAAGAGAAATGACAGCCCTATGCCAAAAAACAGAGCATGGCTGAAGGCGCGCACTCGCACTTGGCGCGTCACAAGATTCGGATTGGCCGACATGGAGTGGAAGGACACTCCCGAAATGTACCCGATATACGACGGAAACAACGGGAGGGTACACGGGGATACAAAAGACAATATCCCGGCTCCAAACGCGATCCAGATAGGAACAGCTGTCTCGGTCACAATACTCCCCCTTCTACAGCAGTTGGCGCTCGTTATCATGTCCATTGTGCCATATAGGCTTGCGGTTGGAAACCAGCGATTCTGTTAAAAAACCGCGGCCGCTCAATTCCCAATTCACATAATATTTAATATAATTGGATCAAAAAATGAGAAAAATGTTGTGGGGGAGAACTTTGTGGTTGTTTCAACAGCATCTAAGGAAGAGGATTGGGAGTGGATTGTGTACCGCAAGACAAATTGGAAACGTCCAGACGGAGAGCGGATGTTCATTGCCTTGCTTCGGTGCCTGACGCCCGTGAAAGAAGCGTCGAACCAACCGCCTAAGTACCAACTCGTCAAAGTTTTTTTCTGGGCCAAACGCCCCAAGCCATTGCTGAACTCAGCGTGCGCGAAACGCCGGTCCCGCGCAGAACTGATCCGCTTTTTCCAGGCACTACAGAGTTAAAACCACCTGTCGCCTGTCGCCTGTCGCCTGTCGCCGATGCGACCATCGGCGACAGCGACAGGCGCCAAGAAGCGAGATGGCTCAACCTCCGGCAACTTCCACCGGCATCACACTGTGAATCTCCTGCACGCTCTGCTCTGCTTGCAGGGCCAACAAAGCCGATTCAAGTTGAACAGGCGAAACCTCATGCGTGACAATCACCACTTCGGCGCCGCCTTGCTTTACCCGCTTTTGCAAAACGGTCTCCATACTGACATCGGAATCTCCGAAAATCCCGGCGATCTTGGCAAACACCCCTGGTTTGTCTTCGACGGACAAGCGCAGATAGTGTTTCAAGGGTTCAGAAAGCTTGGAGTTGACCACTTTTTGCAGGCGAATGAGAGGTTCATTCCCGGACACTCCCAGTTCAATGTTTCGCAAAACCTCAATCAAATCTCCGACGACGGCACTCGCGGTCGGCAAGGAGCCGGCACCCCGTCCAAAAAACATCAAGTCGCCAGCGGCGTCGCCCCGGACAAACAAGGCGTTATAGGCGTCCGAGACGTGCGCCAACGGATGGGCCTTCGGGACCAAGGTGGGGCGGACGTTCAAAGAAATCACTCCGTCCCGCTCAGATCCAGCCGCCAAAAGTTTAATCACACAGCCGATTTCGCTGGCATAGGCAACATCAGCAGCGGTAACGGCGCGGATGCCCGTTACAATCACTTCGTCCAAACGAACCTTTGCGTGAAACCCAATCGTGGCCAGAATCGTCAACTTTCGAGCGGCATCCAAACCGTCTACGTCGCTTGAAGGGTCGCTTTCTGCGTATCCGAGTTCCTGAGCTTCTTTTAATACATCGTCAAAGTCCGCTCCAGTTTCGGTCATTTTCGAGAGAATGTAGTTGGTCGTACCATTTACAATCCCCTTGAGGTCGCTGATTGCGTTTGCCGTCAGACTTTCTTTCAGAGGCCGAATCAAAGGGATGGCTCCGCCGACGGCAGCCTCAAAGAACACGCTGACGCCGTTTTGTTCGGCAGTCTCGAGAATTTCTGCGCCATGCACGGCAATGAGGTCCTTGTTCGCCGTAATGACGTGTTTTTTTGCCTTTAAGGCCGATAAAATCAAGGACTTCGCCGGTTCAATTCCCCCGATGGTTTCAATGATGACCTGGATATTTGGCTCCTCTAAAATATCCGCCACGCGAGTCGTAAGTTGTTCGTGCTCCAAGGCGACCGGGCGCTGTTTTGCGAGGTCGCGCACGAGAATGTGCGTAATGACAGGCCGTCTGCCCGTGATGGCTTCTATCTTTTCTGCCCTTCGCCGGGTCAGTTCAACGACGCCGCCTCCGACTGTCCCGCATCCTAAAAGTCCAATCTGCAAATCCATGGGTTTTCTCCCTCCATTTTATCTGTGCACGCTCGGCCTTGCCGTCGTCGTCTGGTCTTTACCCTTGTCCCGTCATGCGCACTTCGTGCACCCCTGGCAAAGAGCGAAGGCCTTCGAGTGCCGCTTCCAAAGTCCCTTCCATTTCTCGCGTTTCCATCGATACGATCACGGTGGCCATGCCTTGCAATGGCAGAGACTGATTGATGGTTAAGATGTTGGCGTGGTGTTGAGCCAAGAAGTTGAGCACGGACGACAACACGCCTCGTTCATGACCCAAGCTCAGCGCAATGGTGACAATGTGTCCGTGAACGGCCGAATAAAACGGCTTTACCGCATCTTTGTATTTGTAATACGCACTACGTGAAATGCCGACTTCCTGCACGGCCTCAAGTACACTTAAATCCGGGTGCCGCTGCAAAAGTTCGGTCACTTCCGTCGTCTTCCGCATCACCTCTGGCAGATGCGAACGGCGGATCAAATAAAACGGATCCTCGGGCACGAGCCCCTCACCTCCGTTGTGTCCATGACGGAAGTACATTTGTTTTTATAATAGAGACATTATAAAGGGCATTGCCGTGTTTGGCAATGCCCTTTTCGCAAATTTGGCCTTTCACCATAAATTACATGTTTCCCTCACAACTTTACTGAACCCGTACCAGACCGCGAGTCTTGCGCATATCGCCGACTTGTTCCAGCCTTGCGTGCCAGCTTAACGCTTCCTCCATCAGGTGCGGCGTGTGCCCGCCGCGCCGGGCCGCGCGGGTGTAGTAATCGAGCAGCGCATCCTTATAATCGGGATGAACCAGCTTCTCAATGATCATCCGCGCCCTCTCGCGAGGTGCAAGTCCGCGCAAATCGGCAATGCCCTGCTCCGTGACGAGGACGTCGACGTCGTGTTCTGTGTGATCCACATGAGAAACAAACGGGACGACACTGGAAATCCTCCCGTCTTTGGCCACGGATTTCGTCACAAAAATGGTCAATGCGGCATTTCGGGCAAAATCTCCCGAACCCCCGATTCCATTCATCATTTTTGAACCTGTGACGTGGGTCGAGTTCACGTTTCCGTACAGGTCCACTTCAAGAGCCGTGTTCATGGCAATGACGCCCAAACGCCGCACGACCTCCGGGTGATTGGAAATTTCCTGCGGCCGCAAAACCATCTTGTCTCGATAGGAATCGATAGATGACAGAACGTGCCGGCTCATTTTCTCCGAAAGGGCAAACGACGAAGCGGAAGCATAGTTGACCTTGCCAGCCTCAAACAACTCAAATACCGCGTCCTGCATCACTTCGGTGTAGATGTTCAGGTTCTCAAACCGCGACCGCTTCAGACCGCTGAGAACGGCGTTCGAAACGGAACCCACTCCACTTTGCAGCGGCAGCAGGTTGTCGGGCAGCCGGCCCTGGCGCACTTCCCAGTCGAAAAATTCGAGAATGTATTCAGCCATGCGCTGTGTGTCGCCGTCAGCCGATTGAATTTTGGAATCCGAGTCCGGCTCGTCGTTCACCACGATGGCGACGATCTTCTCGGGGTCGCACGGAATGTAAGGCGTTCCGATGCGGTCTGAAACCGTTTGGATAGGAATCCACGACCGGTAAGGGCGGTCCTTGGGCAAATAGATATCGTGCAGTCCCTCAAAGGACGTGGGCACCGACAGATTGAGCTCCACAATGACTTGCCTCGCTCGCTGTACAAAGGTGGCCGAGTTGCCGACCGAAGTGGTCGGAACAATGCCGCCGTTTTCTGTAATGGCCGTCGCCTCGATCACGGCAATGTCGATATCGAGAATCCCGCCGCGAACCCATTCTGCCATGTGGCTCAAGTGCTGGTCGACGTACCGGACGTCGCCTTTGTTGATGCCTGCACGCAGAGTAGGGTCACCCTGATAGGGCATCCGACGGTCAATCAAATTGGCCTTGGCTAAAATCGACTCCGCCTCGCCCAACGATGCGCCCGTAAACAAGTTTATTTTAAACGCCTCGCCGCTGCGCTGCGCTCTTCTGGCTAGAGCTTTGGGAATCGCCTTAACGTCGCCGCATTTGGTGAAACCACTCACTCCGACGTTCATCCCATTTTGAATATAGCGTTGTGCCTCGTCTGCCAACATCACTCGAGAACGCAGTGCTGCGTGGCGAATTCGTTCCTCCAGCACAATCTCACCCCCGTGTTTCCGCGGAAACCGTTTACATTTGGATTGAGACAAACGTTAACACGAGGTTACACGTCCTGTCTGCGGTTTTGGATAGACAACGGATAGCGAGGATGAAAACGAAATAACGCCGACAGATATGGGTTGACAACAGGTTTAAAAACCCAGCTTTTGACGGACGTGACGGAGGTACGTCTGGCCCACGGGCAAGGTGACCGAATCAGGGGGCAACAAGTGAATCCACATGTTGGAATGGATGTCGCGGGAGATGTGATCGACGCACGCGATGTTGACGATGTAAGAACGGTGGATGCGAAGGAATTGGTTTTGCGGCAAGCGCTGTTCGAGGACTTGCAGAGTCTGAGTACAAGTGTACTGCTCACCTCCCGCGTACAACTGCGTCCGTTTTTGGCGGCTCTCGAAATAGCCGATCTTCTCCACGGGCACTGGACGCCAGATGTCAGCGGTTTGCCCCATCACAAAAGAGAGCGCTTCGAAATGGCTCTGAAACCCTGGCGGTAAAATGACGGTCACAGCGCCAAATGACCCCTCCTCCCCCAATAAGGGATAACCAAGGCCGTAGTAAGGAAGTCCGAACACGGACGCATCCACGCCTGCCTCCACCCGGGCATGCGTATGAAGCACCCGTTCCGAAATGCTCCCAGTAGGGATGGGAGCTCCTGGCTGGATGCGCAAGTCGTAAGCGCCGGGATGGTAGAGTACATACTGTTGTTCGTCGGAGACCGCCAACGATGCCGCAGGCGGAATCCAATCGGCAACGAGACGCGCAATTTGCGACAGTATCGGCAACGAATCCAACGCATTCACCCTCCTGCCTCAGAGCTGCACTTTCTTGGGCCTTCTTGTGTATCTCCGGCCTTTGAACCCACCGCAACTTGCCTTTCAATCTTGAAATATGCCTTACGATATGCCTTGCAGTATGCCGCTACTGACTGGGTCCGGTATCGTGGCTCCCAGCAGGACATGGACGAGGATTTTTGAGTCTCGACCGCACAAAAGAAAACACCCAAGACAGCAGGAACACCCCTACCAGAACGTATCCCGCCCAATGCAATCCGGTATGCTGAAACCAAGCCATCAGGCCGCGAACCGGAAGTTTACTGCTCAACAGTTGATAGAACTCGGCCAAGCCAATGACAAATGCGGCCGCAACAGATAATGCCGTAACGGCAAGGTTATATCTCAGCCTGGTACGGCCGCTTTTATCTGCCCATCCATAAGCCAGTGTCATGAAGACTCCGTCCAAGGTATCCATCAGGCTCATTCCCGCCGCAAATAACAAAGGTAATGACAGAATCGAAAACACCGGCAAACCCGCTTTTGCAGCCGTAGCGGACAACACCAGCAAGGCGATTTCGCTCGCGGTATCAAACCCAAGCCCAAATAAAAAGCCAAGTGGATAGGCTTGCCAACTGTGACGAATCAACCGGAACAATGGCCCCAACCACCTGGAGACAAAACCCCGCGACTGAAGAATGCCCTCAATCAAGGCGTCTTGCTCCCGGGAGTTTTCCCGCATCGACTTACGGACATGAATCAAGTTGCGAAGCGCCCCCGCGTTGAGAATGCCGATGAACACTAGAAATGCTGCAGAAATGGCGGTGCCCAAGAGACTGCCAAAGTGTTCGAGGCCAGGCATATGCATCCGCACGAAGTCCACGGAGACCGCGGTTGCAATCGTGAGGGCAAAGACTACGGAAGAATGCCCCAGCGAAAAGTAAAATCCTACACCGCTCGACGGTCTTTGCCGCTGCAGCAGGTTTCGGACGGTGTTGTCGATGGCGGCAATGTGATCGGCATCAAAAGCGTGCCGCAGGCCGAGTGTGTAGGCCACGAAGGCCAAACCTGTCAAATTCAGGTTGTGGCGAAGTGACAACAAAATGCCGCTCACCCCAAGAACGTGAAGCAAAATTACCACAAACCCGTAGCTCCACCAAGACGTTCCAACGGTGGGCTGGGAAGTCGGCCTCGTCGTCATGTACAATGTTCTCCTTTACCGGGTCTGAGAAAGAAACCCGACGAGACACCTTCGCGGCTGCCCCGGTCAGTCCCGATCGGTCTTTAACGATTACCTATATTCAACGCGAAAGGTGGATTCCCTGTCTGGGTCAGAACCGGTCTCCGGTGCTACGTATCGGCTGTCCCTATCCCCCAGTTTGACGCGTTTTTTTATTTCCTGCGCAATAACGCGGGTTTTCGACAACAATATTTGCCAAAAAATGAACCGCGTTTCCACCAGACTTTAACCACGATCCGACCCGTTCGATTTGCCCGTGTCTAACAAACCACGCATACCGTCGCAAAGATTCGTCTATGCTACGGGCAACAGCTGGGAGGGATCTCAATTGGCTTGGGTTGTCGCTTTGTTTGCAATGAACACCGCACTGCTGTGTGTTGTCGCGATACGTGAGGTGGAACGCCCAACCCGTGCTCTTACTTGGCTGGTCGTCGGCATGGTACTGCCTGGAATTGGATTTTTAGTTTACCTCGTACTATCGGACCGTCCCTCAAGGCGCAGGCCGGGTCAAAAGCGCGTTCAAACAACAGAACTTAAATGGGCGCCTCCACAGTCCTGGGGCAAGTCCGCTGCATCAGTCGCCCGTTTAACGCTCAAACTCACCAGTGTTTCCCCCGTCTCTTCCAAAGTGGGCGTACTCACCAATGGAAATGAAACCTACAAGGCTCTTATTTTCACCTTACAAAAGGCCCGCGAGTCCATTGATGTCGAGTTCTATATTTACCGGGATGACCACATTGGGAGAACCCTTACAGACATTTTGCTCACGAAGGCCCGCGAAGGTGTACAGGTGCGCTTCATGGTCGACGGCTGGGGCAGCCGCAAGCTTCCGCGCCGTGTGCTGGATGGCATGAAAAGCGCGGGAATTGACTGCCGCAGGTTCTTCCCGGTGCGCTTTCCATGGATTATACCGACACTCAACCACCGCGATCACTGTAAAATCGTGGTCATCGACGGACGCATCGCGTTTGCAGGAGGAATCAACGTAGGAGACGAATACACGGGACGCAAACCACAAACAGGTCCTTGGCGTGACACTCACTTGGCATTGACGGGTGAGGCCGTCCGTCAGTTGGAAAAAGTGTTTGAAATGAACTGGTCTGTTGCTACACCTCACCCTGAACCCGCAAATTCGTTCCAATCTGCTCCAAAATCGAAGCATCCATCGCCAATGAGCGTTGCCAAGCAGCCCTCGAAGCAGCCGTCAGCTCGCTCGGCACGCAGCGATCACAAAAGCGATTTGCGCCTTTTCAACCTGCAATTCAACGGTGAATGGGCAAGCGAATGGGAACAGCGCCGCCCGGGTTTGGAACAAGGAGAAACCGGTTCGCAGGCGGCAAGGCAGTCCTCCGAGGTGTCTCATCCTGGACCCACAGAGAAGTCGATGGAAATTGGCCACCTTGCCCCCGCTTGGGTGCAAACCGTGCAAAGTGGTCCTGATAGTCCCGGCCAGGCCATCGAACAGTTGTTTTTCGAGGCCTTGACGCAAGCGGTAAAAAGCATAGAAGTGACGACGCCGTATTTCGTTCCTGACACAGACATCATATCGGCCTTAAAAAACGCAGCTTACCGCGGCGTAAGGGTACGCCTCTTGCTGCCTTTGCAGGCCGACCACCGAGTGATTGCCATGGCCAGCCGCACCTACTTCGCAGAACTTGTCGAAGCGGGAATTCAGATCTATCTCTACAAAAAAGGTATTTTGCACGCCAAGGTCATGACCATCGACAAAGAAGTGTCCATCGTTGGAGCCGCTAACTTTGATTTGCGGAGCTTCAGACTGAACTATGAAGTCTCTGAAGTGATTTACAGCCAGGACGTGGCGTCTCGTTTGGTGTCCCGTTTCGAAAAGGACCTAGAAAACGCACAGTTGTTGACGCATCAACAGCTCGCCCAAGAGACCGGATTGCAGCGAACCCTCAACCGGGGAGCACGGGTTCTTTCGCTCATGTTATAGCAAAAATTTTCATCGGCGCTCGTCAAAGTTCGGGGTTCGAGCGAATTCCCATCGAGATCGACCAAGACTTCAGAAGAAATTCGAAAACTGGTCTGTCGGCACCCCGGCAGCGAGGAGCACCATGAGCCGAATGCGGGCTTTTTGTCCATTCAGCCCGTTGCAAAAGACAATGCCAAGGTCCTTAAGCTGCTTGCCTCCGCCTTCGTATCCGTAAATGTCCTGGACATATCCGTTGTAGCAACGGGAAACCATGACTACTGGAATGGCCTTTTCGCGCAGTTTCCTCAGTACAGAGAGAACAGGTGGAGAAACGTTTCCTGCACCAAACGCCTCGAGGACGACCCCGTCAATGGCTGGATCAAACAGGAACTGCAGCCACTTGGGATCCATCCCTGCGACCATTTTGACCACTGGAACCTGCGCCTGCGGCACCTGCGGTTCGAACACATCGACGCGGTCAGGAGGCTGATGATAGGAAATGTCTTTTTTGGTGACGATGCCGACGGGTCCATAAGATGGGGATTGAAACGTTGCCACATTGCTCGTATGCGTCTTCGTGACGTGACGGGCCGCATGGATCTCGTCGTTGAAAACCACGAGGACTCCCCTTCCACGACTCGACTCGTGCTCCGCTACGCGCAGAGACTGAACCAAGTTCACTGGACCATCGGCTCCGAGTTCGTTGCTGGACCGCATGGCCCCCGTGATTACCACCGGTTTGTCGCCCCGAATGGTCAGATCCAAGTAATAAGCCGTCTCTTCCAACGTATCGGTCCCGTGGGTCACCACTACGCCCAGCACGTCTGGCTGTTCTAGGTACTTCCGAATGACTCTCGACAACTCATGCATCATGACTGGGGTCATGTGCGGGCTGGGCACGTTAAACAGGTCTACCATTTCGTACGAAGCCACGCGACGCAACACCGCTTCAATGGAACGCAAAGGGTGTGAGAGCCCGACTTGAACCGAATTCGTGGTTTCATCCAAGTTCATAGCGATGGTTCCGCCAGTATTGACAATGACAACCTTGTGAGAAAGTTCGTGTTCCACTGTGTGCGACCCCCGATGTAATGAAACCTCCGCCAAACGCGAGTGTGGCGGCCCTGCTGCAACTGACTAAAAACTTCCGTTCGCCAAACCCGCATCAAACTCGTTTTGAAACGACTTCAGCGAAACGTGAAACGAAGTTTGGAAGCTTTGGCTTGCGCCTGCGCCCTTGACATGCTGCAAAAACGAATGATACTCCTGCAATCCGTGTGTGTTCATCAACTGCCTCACAGCCAGAAAGTCTTCCCATTCTACGTTGTACGAAGCTCCCAAAATCTGTTGTTCGTCGGCGGTGAGAGGCAGGAGTTGCCCGGAGTCTACCGCAGCCTGCAAGTCCTGATTATACGCAGCAAACATCAGTTGTTCTTGATTTTTATTCACTTGACCTTCGGCGCTCATGCCTGCTGTCCATGCTGTCCCTTCGTTGATCCAAGTTGGCAGCGCATTGCCGATGCCGTATTGGTTGAACGTAACATGAGTAAGTTCGTGCGTCAAAACGTTCGCCAGGTCTGCCCTAGACTGCAGCGCGTACAGGGGTATCCATACGTCGTTCCCGACGGTAATGCCACCGGTTTCTGCAACGATGTTGGGAATTTCCTGCTTAGGGATCCCCGCCTTTTCCAACGCTGCGCCGTAGGTAGTGCGGGAAGAAAACAGCACAATTTTAGCGTCTTTCGGCTCCATGCCCGTCGTGTGTTGAATGGTCGGAATGGAAATTTTTAGGATGAGGACCGAACTGCTTTTGACCACCGAACTGGGCACGCTGCTGTCTCCGCTGGCTATCGAGATCCCGTTGGCAATTTGCACGGGCTTCTCACGGGCTACCTGCGGCAAGTTTCCAATGTGATAAGACTGTCCCACCTGCTGGTCGAGAACGCGCTGAACGTGGTTGACTGCCTGCTGCAATGACCCCACACCGTTTCCGAAGACCGTGTTGCCAAGATGACCGCTGACCAACAACTGATCGAGTGAAGATAACCCAACGGCCACCTGCTCCTCAACCTGGGTCACGGCACCCGTGAACCACTGAGACACCTGCCCCCAATCCACGTCGTGTTGAAGGTTCGTAAAAAACGTCGAAGACGCCAACAGAAAGGTCATCCACAGTTCCCGCACGGTCCTCTCACCTCCCGGATTCCCGCTCATTTCAGTATAGCAACGAGAACCAAAAACGTCCCAAAGCACCAACGGCAGCATCCCATTCAACACCCAGCTCAACACTCCATTGAAGCCGCCAAGCTTCTGGTTTTCGCGCCTTTCCCACCTGTTTGTCGAAAACACAGGGCGATTCCCTGTGTCTTAGAACTCTACCTAAAAGCCCTGAGTCTCTACTTCTAGTCATTGCCCATCACCGGCGAAAAAAAACAGGGTTTCCCTCACAATCGCGAGGATTGCCCAAATCCGTGTTTTGAACACACTAAAGGTAGCTAGACACATCCTTTGCCAGACTCATCCTTTGCCAGACTCATTGATCGGAGGAAACCATTTGAAACCCTTGAACCACCGCAGCCTATCGCAAACCTTGTGGAGCATTGCGACCCTTTACGACGTGGAAGGAATCCACCCTTATAAAGCCCGCTCACTGCGGCAGGCCGCCACGTCCCTTCGCGAACACCCAGTCGAGATCAGTGGTACCGACCCCGATTCCCTGGCCAGCCTTCCTGGCGTTGGCCCCTTCACAGGCCGCGTGATTGCAGACATTCTCCAATCTGGTGTTCAAAAGGCAGTCTCCAACCTGAATTTATCCATCCCGGCTTCCATTTTGGAGCTGTTGCATCTGCGTGGAATCGGACCCGTTACCGCCCGGCAACTGTACCAAGAATTCAAAATTGCTTCGTTGGCAGACTTAGAGCAATCCCTTGCTTCGGGGCGGCTGGCTGGGGTATCGGGGTTTAAAACCAAACGCGTGGAACAACTGGCGCCGGGAGATCGCGGCTCTAAAAAGGCACCAACGTACCATTCCCATCGCGCTGGCCTCCCCCTTAAGCGCCCACCTGGTGCAATTGCTGGGTGAACTGCCTGGCGTATCCCGGATGGAGGTGTCCGGCGAATGTCGGAGATTCGTGCACGAGTGCACACAGTTGGAATTCGTAGTGAACGCCAAGGACCCGTCGGCGTTGTTAGATTGGGCGTCCGTACGTCAATCCGCGTCCAATGAAGCGTCCACGATCGACAACAGGACTCAGACCCTGGACTGTACCGTCGAGATCGAGGACAAAAAGGTCCCCTTGCGGTTTCATTTGGCCGAGGCCCGCGATTTCCCGTACCGGTTGATGGAGACAACAGGCGATGCGACCCATCAACAAATTGTCGAAGCCATGGCAAAAGAACGCGGACTGCACTGGACAAAGGGACGCCTATTTGACGCCATGGGCCAACCGGTGCAGTGTGAGACAGAGGCGCAGATTTACGAGGTGCTGGGACTGCCTTACTTCCCCCCGGAACTCCGAGAAGGGCAGGGATTGTTGATTGACCCTGAAGAGCTTGTCGACGCAAACGACATCCGAGGGGACCTTCATACCCACAGTTCGTGGAGCGACGGCACGCTGCCGATTCGGACCATGGCCTTGGCGGCACAAGCCCGTGGCTACGAGTACATTGCGGTCACAGACCATTCACAGAGTTTGGCCATTGCGGGAGGATTGACTGCTGAAGACCTGCTAAGACAACGCGAAGAGATCGAGCGGCTCAACGACGAACTCAGCGGGATTAAAATCCTGCACGGTATTGAAGTCGACATTTTGGGGGACGGAACGTTGGACATGCCCGATGAAGTCTTGTGGGAATTGGACTTGGTGATCGCATCCGTTCACTCGGCCATGAATCAGTCCCCGAAGCGAATGACCGAGCGGATTTTAAAAGCCATCGAACACCCCGCAGTCGACATCATCGGACATTTAAGCGGGCGGTTGATTGGACGGCGCGAGGCGTACGGCCTGGACTTTTCCGCGGTTCTAGAAACAGCTAAGCAAAGCCGCGTTTGTTTGGAACTCAACGCCAATCCCAACCGGCTGGACATTCCCGACTCCTGGCTGCGCCTTGCGGGAGAGGCCGGACTGTTGGTGCCGATTAACACCGATGCGCACAGCGCTCAGGAATACGACAACATCCGTTTCGGGCTGCGGATGGCGAAACGGGGTTGGCTGCACCGGCAACGCGT
Source organism: Alicyclobacillus tolerans (assembly GCF_021739485.1). Taxonomy (GTDB): domain Bacteria; phylum Bacillota; class Bacilli; order Alicyclobacillales; family Alicyclobacillaceae; genus Alicyclobacillus_K; species Alicyclobacillus_K tolerans_A. Next base: position 2,868 of record NZ_JAJFNK010000020.1, on the reverse strand, counting down.
TTTGAATGCACTGCCGTTGAATGAACTCACTTCCCTGCTGCACCGAAAACGCAAACGCCAGTAAACGGCGAAAACACCCGTGAACAGCAGATACGGGCACAGGGTAAAACACAAAATGAGCTCAAAAAGCTAAAACACAAAATGCTAAGGCCCAGTTATAAGCAAAAGGCTAAAACACAAGAGAAGAAGCATCCGAACGCAAAATTTCTAGCGGGTACACGCGGCGTTTTTGGACGTCGTCCAGCGTCTGGCGAAAGCGTTCAGGAGCCCAGATTTTAGTTTGGCTGAACCGGTGGACCTCGTCAAAGCTAAACCACCCTGCGCGCAAAATCTCGCGGCCATCGACTCTTAGAACGCCACCGAGCGACTCGGCCGCAAACACAAAGCGGACGACGTGGTTTCCCGTCGGGCTGTAGTGGCGGTAAATGCCGACAATACCGGTCAAGGAAACCAAAGTCCCAGTTTCTTCATGTACCTCCCGTTTCGCAGCATCCAGAAACGATTCTTCGGGTTTCATGCGTCCGGACGGCAGGTTCCACAATCCGCGCTTTTTCCCCTTCCCCTCTTGCACCAGCAACACTTTTTCTCTATGCAAAACGGCAACACTCACGCCGACGTGCAGCAACGGTTTCCCCATATTTCCTCCTGCATGCCCATCCTAGGTGATTTGGAATTAGTTTGCTCCTTCCCGGTTCAACAAAGACGTCCCGGGACCTTTAGCATCTGCGAACGCGAGACACAAATACAGTTATAGCACACGCAAGCCTGTCAGGTCTCTTAGAACCTTTGGACTTTTCCTCTCGATCGATTTCGTCTGGACCTATAATGAGATACAATGATATGTACATACAGACTAGGAATTGGGTGACGCAGTTATTGCACAAACCATGACAAAAGAGAGAATCGGAATTATAGACCTGGGGTCCAATTCGTCTCGCTTGATCATTTACGATATTTTACATAACGGGGCCTATCAGCCCATTTTTGAAATGAAGCAGAATGTGCGCTTAGCAGAACATCTCAACGAAGAAAAGCAAATTTCAGATACGGGTATTGCTCGCGCCGTAGCCTGTATCCGCCTATTCCGCCGCGCCGGGGAACTGCATGGTGTGGACCACTGGATCCCGGTCACCACAGCGGCGATTCGCCAAGCCAAAAACCGGATTGAAGTACTCTCTGCCATCGAACAGAGCACAGGAATACACTTCAGGGTTTTAGATGGCAAAGAAGAAGGCCGCTACGGGTACCTTGGAGTCATTAACACCCTGTGTGTGAACAATGCCGTGCTCTGCGACATTGGAGGGGCGAGCACGGAACTGGTGTTGGTTCGCGATCGGCAATTGGTCGACGTCGTCAGTCTCCCGTACGGAGCGCTGAACCTCACGGAACGGTTCCGCAATGTTCCAGAGACGGAAGTCGGAGACCGTGTGAAGGCGTTTTTTGAAGGCCAGCTCGGTGAACTCCCGCTTTTACAAGGTGTCCGGGAACTGCCGTTGATTGGGTTAGGCGGGACAGCCCGCGCACTGGCAAAGCTAGACGTATCCAGCCAACGTCAAGAGTTGGAGCATGTGCATGGATATCCAGTAACAACGGAGTCGGTTCGCAACGCGTTTGCCAAGGTCAGTCAACTGGAAGTCGATAAGCGGCGAAAGATCAAGGGCCTGTCCAAAAGCCGCGCCGACATCTTTGTGGCGGGCCTTGGGATTATTACGGCGCTTGTCGACTACACGGCTGCCACGGAACTGATTGTCAGCCGCAATGGGCTGCGGCAAGGGGTTTTTTACGAATACCTGCTTAAGGACAAACCCAGCCCGGTCCTCGATTCCGTTTTAGAGGACAGCTTGGAGAACTTCAACAAGATCTTCAGAGTGAATAAACAAGTAGCGGACACCGTTACCGAGGCGTCCCTTGAACTGTTCGATCAGTTGGACCCTGTACACCGCCTAACTGCAGAAGACAGGCAGTTGCTCCGCGTTACCGCCCAGATCGAGAGCTGCGGCTGCTACGTCAATACGGAGAGGTGGACTCGGCATTCGGCGTACTTGGCGCTATCTTCTCACCTCTACGGCCTTCGCTACCACCAGTTTCAAGACGTAGCCAGTCTGCTTGCAGGAAAAGGAAACCAGCGCCTTAAAAAACTGCTCTTGTTAATCCGGCTCGCCAAACTGTTCACCTTGCAATTGGGTATGGCGCCGAAAGAAGTGAAATGCAATGTCGCAAAAGGCCGCGTTCTTGTCGGCGGCGTCCCGGACATGGCCGAAACAGTCCAGGTATCTGCCGATGCCGACCTGGACGAAGAGTTTAAAAAGCTGTTCGGTCTGCCTTTGGTGTACGCGGATTAAGGGCTTGGAAGATGGACAAACGGGATCAGAAGCGATTGAAGTAGACCTGAGCATACGGGGTGGATTGGGACCAGAACCGGATTGGCGGCTCGGTTTGCGGCTCGGTTAAGGAACCAGTTAACGAACCGAAAAGCCAGACCGCTCCTCCCCGCGCCGAGTACATGGGTTGCGTCCTCGCATAGGGTACATTCGGTTCCTTAACCGTGCGAACTCCAACAAGGGGAGACCGTCAAGTATCTACCTTTCGATTTAGCGCCCAAAAAGGACTCAAGAGGCTTTAAGCCGCAAATAGCCCTCTGTTTTATGGTGTTCTTCTTGCTGATAAGATGGGCATTTGCGGTTTATTTGAAACGCCTCTTAGGACTGGGGAGGCAGGTACCCACCCAAATGTACGCGATCCCGTTGGTGATTTAGCTTTAATCGTTCCACCGGCACTGTCCCTGCCTGCACCCTGCCTGCACCCTGCCTGCACCCTGCCTGCACCCTGCCTGCACCCTGCCTGCACCCTGCCTGCACCCTGCCTGCA